>CALVIC010000021.1 GCA_944329365.1 uncultured Bacilli bacterium | reverse complement strand
CTTGATAGGCACTTGTTGGAACTGGTTTTTCATCACCAAGTGGCATATCTGGAATATCATCTTGATAGGCACTTGTTAGAACTGGTTTTTCATCACCAAGTGGCATATCTGGAATATCATCTTGATAGGCACTTGTTGGAACTGGTTTTTCATCACCAAGTGGCATATCTGGTAATTCGGGAATACTTTTACCGTTTAAATCTAAAGCATTTTGATTTAAGAATTCTTCACAACGTTTTATATTTTCTTTTAAAGTATCTTTTTGAATATTATATTGTTCTCTATTTTCCCCTACTTCTATTACTTTAGGGTTCATTAAAGCTGTAGCTAAATTATAATAATTTTCGATATCGTTAGAGTTTAAAATTTTTGATGATAAATCGTAATATTTATTCCAATTAGGATAATCTATAAAATGCCTTTGTAAATTATAAAGAGCTTCATTTAATAATTTTTTAAATATTTCTAATTGAGTTTCATTTAAATTTTCCATCTATTTATTCCTTTCTATATTTATTATATCATTTTTTATTTATTTTTTTGTTTTTAGAATAGTTTTTAACTTTATTTTACATAATAAAATTGAAAGGACTGATTTAATGATTAGACAGCATGTACTAAGTAATTTTAAGAATGCGGAAGCAAAAGATTTTAAAGATTCGATTTGTATGAGTATTAAAGATGGCGATGAAGAGGCACTTCCAGGACTTGGAGTTTTATTCGAATGTTTATGGGAAAATTCTTCCGACAAAGATAAGGAAAATATTTTAAATATTCTTGTTTCGGCAACAAAAAAATTGTAAGTTTTTTCTTACAATTTTTTAGTAACAAGCAACAGGGGATGTGGCTTCAGGTTTATTAAATTTCTCACCACTATAAGTTACTTGATAATTTGTTCCAGAAGCGGCAGCTCCATTGTTACATGCATCAGATGTAGTGGCAAATGTAAATACACCATCGGCAAAATTAAAGCTTGCAGGGTTTAAATTAGTATTATTGATAGGTGTATTATTACCGTTTTGAGTAAAGGCATTATCTTTGATTTTAAGTTTTTCTAATTCATTTTTTAAATTATAAATAGTATTTCCTTCACTATTAATAACAACGACATTAGCTTGATTATTATTAGTATCTAAAACAAACAATTTATTGTCAAATACGCCAAATTTCAATAGTGTTACATTATCTATTTTTTGAATTACTCGGCGATTATTAACGATAAATCCGGCTTTAGGTTGTCCTTTATCAGAGTAAATGACGCTTAAGGTTAATGGATTACCATTTAAAACAACATTGTTTATGTCATATCTAGTGTATCCACCTTCACATCCGGCATATGTTAGGGCATTATATTCTTCTAAGCTGACGGAGAATATACACTGAGATGAGACGTTTGGATATGGATTTACATCAACGGTAGTTTCGTGACCAACGTTACTTTCTGTTTCTTTTGGTGTACTTGTGATGACAACGTAGCCTAGCGCGACGATGAGTGCTAAAACTATTACTAATAAAACGTAGATTAAAATAATTTTACTTTTTTCCCTTTTCATTCTATTCACCTCTATGATTCATGATAGCATATTTTGAAGAAAAAATACAGATGTTAGTTTAATTTTTTTATGTTACTAGCAATTATTTGCATTTCGTCATAACGTCTTTCTACTTTGCCTTTAATATAAATTATGTCACCGCGATTTAGTTCTTCAGTTACATTATAAACTCTTGGGAAAACAACGATGTCAGTTTTAGATAGTTCATCAGAGGCTGTGATAAACATCATTTTTTCACTTTTTTTCGTAGTTATTTCTTTAACTCTATCAACCATGACAATGGCTTCAATTATTTTGTCAAAGTAACTTTTGATATCTTTGAGTTCGATTACTTTAGAGTTGGTTTTAAGTTTATATTCAGTAATCGGATGGTTTGTGAGGTAGAAGCCAAATGATTCTAGTTCAAAGTTCATGAGCTCTTCACTTGAATATTCTGGCATGATAGTCAGTTCTGGTTTTAAGGTTTCGCCGAGTAATCCACCTATTTCAGCATAATTTAGGATTATTTCGAGATTTTCTATTAAAGTTCTTTTATTGACTGCAAATGAACTGAAGGATCCAGATAAAATCAAAGATTCGACGGTTTTGCTTGTTACAGAGTTTTTATAACATCGGCAGACAAAGTCAAAGATGTCTTTAAATTTACTTTTTTTTCTCTCTTCGACGATTTGTCTTGCAGAGGCACTTCCGACGTTTTTGATGTTGGTTAGTGGATATATAATTTGCCCGTCTACTATTTCGTAGTCTAAACCACTTTTGTTGATGTCTGGCGGTGAAACATAGATTTTTTTGTTTTTACATTCGTAGATGTATTCTTTTGTTTTAGTTTCACTGTTAATAGCTAGGGATAAAAGGTTTTTCATAAATAGTTTTGGATAGTGAGCTTTCAAATAAGCCATGCGATATGAAATCATGGCATAGGCTACGGAATGGGAACGGTTAAATCCATAATCGGCAAATTTAAATATTAGATCATAGACTTCTGTAGCTAGATTTTGGGAATAGCCTTTTTTTGTGCATCCATTTATAAAATGATCTTTTTCTTTTAGAAGAATGTCTTCTTTTTTCTTGCTCATAGCTCTTCTTAAGAGGTCTGCTTCGGCAAATGTGAAACCAGCCATGACGTTGGCTATTTGCATTATTTGTTCTTGATAGATAATAATTCCATAAGTCGGTTTTAGAATTTTCTCTAAATCTTTGTGAAGATAGGTTATTTTTTCAAGTCCGTGTCTTCTTTTGATATAGGTATCTATGCTATGCATAGGTCCTGGTCGGAAGAGAGCTAGAGCGGCAACGATATCTTCAAAGTTTTGCGGTTTAAATTTTCTTAAAAACTGAACCATACCTGGAGATTCAAACTGGAAAATACCAACTGTGTCAACATTATAAAAAATGTTTAAGGCGTCTTTATCACCTTCAGGAATAGTGTCGAAGGTTAAATCTTTAATATCAGATAAAATTTTAGATATAACAGTTAAATTTCTAAGGCCAAGAAAATCCATTTTTAAAAGGCCTAGATCTTCTAGATAATCTTTATCGTATTCAGTGGCATACATTCCGCTTAGGGTTTTGTCTAGGGGAACATAGTTATCAAGGTTTTCTTTAGACATAACAATTCCAGCCGCATGAAGCGAAGTATGTCTTTTTAAGCCTTCAAATTTAGAGGCGATTTGATATATTTTTTTAAATTCTGGATTGATGTTTAAAAAGTTTTGGACTTTTGGAAGTTTGAGGTTTTCTTTTAAAGACATGTTTGCGTCCATAAATTTAGTTAAGAGGTCACTTTTTTTAGGTTCGATATCAAATATACGAGCAACATCTTTGATGGCTTGTTTGGCAGCTAGGGTTCCAAAGGTGACGATTAGAGCGACGTTTTTTGTTCCATATTTATTTACACAATAATTTATAACTTCTTCTCTTTTTGTATCTTCAAAATCGACATCGATATCCGGCATGGTTACTCGTTCAGGGTTTAGGAATCTTTCAAATAAAAGGTTATATTTTAAGGGGTCAATGGTTGTTATGCCAAGGCAATAAGCAACTAATGAGCCAGCCGCACTTCCCCTACCCGGTCCGACTAGGATGTTATGGGTTTTGGCGTAATTTATGTAATCGGCAACTATTAGAAAATAGTTATTAAATCCCATCTTATTAATGACACTTAGTTCGTATTTGAGTCTGGTGGCATAGGCTTTGGGAGCTGAGGCGCCAAAGATTTTTTTTAGGCCTTTTAGGCATTCTTTTTTAAGATAGGTAAAGCTATCTTCTTCGGTTTCATAAATTGGAAGTAGATCTTTATATTTTTTTATTTTAAGGTTACATAGTTCGATGATTTTTTGGTTGTTTTCTGGGTCAAGTGGTTTAAGGGGAAATAACGATTTATTTTGAAAATCATCGTTTATTTCGGTGACTAATTTTCCTTCTTTGATGGCTTTTAGATATTTTAGATATTTTTCGTCTTCTTTATTTAAGCAAAGTATTTCAGGAATATAAATGGTGTTTGAAGATTTTATTTTAGATTTTTCTAATTCGTTTTGATATCCTATAAAAAAATTTTCGTATAATTTAACTAGATTTTGGTAATGTTTTCTCGAGGTGTATGGCAATACGCAAATTAATCCTTCTGAGTGTTTAGAAAGGATATCTATATCAATTTGGGTTTCTGAACTGATGGTTGTCAGTTTCATAAGATTTTGATATCCTTCATAGTTTTGAGCGTATAAGAGAATTTTATCGGGAATAGACACTTCTAGGCCAATAATGGGTTTTATATTATTTTTAAGGCATAGATTATAAAATTCAAGGCTTCCATACATGTTGTTATCGGCAAGACCTAAGGCTTTTAAGTTATTATCTTTGGCCGCTTTTATTAAATCTTTAATTTGAACCATACTTTTAAGTAGGTAGTTAGATGTTTTAATGTTTAATGGAGCGTACATATATTCACCTTCTTCTTTTTCTATTTTACTATTAAATGTATTTTTTTTAAAGAAAAAAATAAGTTTTTGAACTTATTTTAAGTGTTTTATAGTAACAATTACTTTTAGGATGCATATAAATTAAAATCTGGTTTTTTCAAGGCGGAGTTGACATATCTCAAATATTATGGTAAAGTTGTAATCGATGTTTGACTTTAAGGAGGGATAAGATATGGCAAAGAAAGCAACTAATACAAAGCCTTTATTTGGAAACCGTCGTTCACATGCTTTAAATGCGACTAGACATGCTTTTAAGGCTAATTTACAAACTGTAAATATTGGTGGAAGACGTTATAGAGTATCAGCTAGAGAGCTTAGAACTCTAAAAAAAGTTTTAGGTTAATAGTTTCCAGTTAATAAACTGGTTTTTTTTATATTAAAAAGTCATGAATGGGAGTAAATTCATGACTTATTTTATTATAAAACTAATTCCGGTCTTTTCGTTTTTCACACTTACGTCATAGTCTAACAGGCGAAGTGTTTTTTTTACAATAGACAGTCCTAGGCCAAACTGACCATTGATACCTTTTTTGTAAGGAGTAAACATATCATCTAAAATATTTTCATCGATATTTGGGCCATCGTTATAAAAGGTTATACGATGGTTTTTAACTGTTATTTTCACCTCTTTTTTAGCGTAACGAATAAAGTTACTTAGAATGTTATCGATGATGGCTTCCCACATGTCTTCGGAACCGCGGAAAGTTGTTTTGGTATCAAGGATGTCTATTTGCCATTTAACATCAGATCTCGTTAGTTTAAATTTCGATATGGACTGTTCAAGCAGGTCAACTATATTAATTGTCCCACTTTTATAATTTTCCATATCTTTAAAATATATCAATTTGTTTAAGTATAGTAAGGAGTGTACTTTTATTTCTAATTTGTCTATTTCTTGTTTTATAATTTTTAAGCCTGTTTTTTCATCTTGAACTCCATCTTCGATTGCTTCTATATATGATTTTATAACGGTGAGAGGAGTTTTAAAATCATGTGAAATATTTTGATACATTTGATTTTTATATTCTTCTTGTTTATGGAGAGTAAGTTTCATTTCGTCGATGGCATTGTTCAAGACTTTTAATTCATCGTCTAACTTATAATTATATTTATCTATATAATTTTCATTATCTAGATTATCAACTTTATCTTTGAGGTGCTTAATCCTTTGAGCTAATGACTGACTCCACAATGTTACGATTACAAGCATCAGTAACAAAGTGATAATGAGTACAGGAAATAGGGCTTCAAGGATATCGGCACGCATCGAACGAACGTAATCGTCGTTAGTAATGGATACTTTATAACTTGTTCCATCATCTTTGGTACTGTAATAGTAGGTTCTATCTTTATATTCAAACTTACCATTCTCAGATTTTATGTTTTTAAGTATTTGTTTAGCCGGCAGATTGATAACTTCATTTAGGTTGTTAGATGATGTTATGTAACCGTCTTTTTCATATATGTAAGCGACGTCGGTATCAATTTCGCTTAAATTTATGTCGTCACGTACAACATCTAAAGGAGTCTGCAGATATAAATATATGTTTTTTTCATAAAATGGTATTAGAATTTTGGGTAATATAATTGCCATGCTTACGTAAATAAGGACAAACATAATACAGACAATCGTGAGTATTTGACGGTAGAGGTTGTGTCTTAACTTCATGATAAACGATATCCATAACCATAAATGGTTTTAAGTCTAAGTTTTGGCATTTTTTTACGAAGACGGCGGACTAGATCGTCTACTACTCTATCACTACCGAAATAGTCATCTCCCCAAACGGTTTCTAATATGTGATTACGACTAAATGATTTATTTTTATTTTGAACGAACATGATAAGTAAGTCAAATTCAAGAGTTGTGAGAGAGAGTTCCTTATTTTTTTCTTTGACTATACGTTTATCGATGTCTATTTCGTAATCTTCGTAGGTTATTTTTTCGGTCTCACTGCTATAGGCTCGTTTGATTAAGTTATTTACTCTAAGAACTAATTCTTTGGGAGAATATGGCTTAGTAACGTAATCATCACTTCCTAATTCTAAGCCAATGATTTTATCTAAATCTTGATCACGAGCAGAGGTAAATATAACGGGAACATTGCTATTTTCACGGATGGCTTTGATAATATCGTAGCCACTGACGTTATCCCCAAGCATAATATCTAAAATCCAAAGGTGGACTTTATCTGATGCATGTTTTATAGCTTCTTCTCCGCTATAGTATTGATATACTTCATATCCGGCTCTTTCAAGATAAGATTTAATCAAATTATTTAAGTTTTGTTCATCTTCGACTAAACAAATTTTATACATTCTTATCGCCTCATTTATAGTATACCACTATTCTTCTATTTGGTCATATACCACTTCCCTTCTTTGAACCTGTTCTTTTTGGTTCTGTAATAATCATACTAGAGAATTGTGGATAGATTTTGATAGAAATATGGGAAATTGTGGTAAAGAAAAAATTAACCTTATTTTGGTTAATTATTCTTTGAATTCAAATTCGAAATCGAGGATTTTAATTATGTCGCCTTCTTCGGCTCCCATTTTTCTGAGTTCGTCATCGACTCCGAGTTTTTTAAGTTTATTAGAAAATCTAAGGATTGCCTCATCGGTATCTAGGCGGCTCATTTTAAATAGTTTGATTATTTGGTCGCCGGTAATTATAAATGTGCCGTTTTCTTTAGTTATTTGATATGGCTTTTCTTCTTTAAATTTATAAACCATGTGAGAAGAAAATTTAGTGTTTTCATAAAGGCTTGTTTTGGGAATGGTATCTAAGATGTCAGCTAGTTTATAGATCACTTTATCTAATCCTTCGTTTTTGAGGGCGGATATTTCGAATATTTCTTTACTGACTTTGGTTTTAAATTTTTCCAGGTTTTCTTTAGAGTTTTCGGTATCCATTTTATTGGCAATAATAATTTGTGGTTTTTTTAGTAAGTTTTCATCAAACTTTCTTAGTTCTTCGTTTATGGTTATGTAGTCTTCATATGGGTCATTTGTATAACCACTCATATCGATAACGTGAGCAATTACTCTAGTTCTTTCGATGTGTTTTAAGAATTTATCACCAAGGCCACTTCCTTCTGAGGCTCCTTCGATTAATCCTGGAAGGTCAGCAACGACAAAGCTTCGACCATCGCCGACTCTAACAACGCCGAGGTTTGGTCTTAGGGTAGTAAACGGATAGTCAGCTATTTTAGGTTTAGATGCAGATATTTTAGAGATTATCGTAGATTTTCCGACGCTAGGTTTACCTACTAGACCAACGTCAGCTAGGAGTTTTAGTTCGAGTTTTACTTTTATCTCTTCACCTGGTTCACCATTTTCAGCGTATTTTGGAGCGGGATTGGACTGAGTGGCAAAGGCCATATTTCCTCTTCCGCCTCTTCCTCCTTTGGCGGCGATTACTTCGTCTCCATCGTTTACAAGGTCAGCGATTATTAAACCGGTATCTAGGTTAGTTATGGTTGTGCCCATTGGAACTTTTAAGATAACGTCTTCAGCGGCTTTTCCGTGCATTCCTTTACCTAGGCCGTTTCCTCCGTGTTTTCCTTTGATCAGTTTATTATAACGAAAATCAACTAGGGTATTTAAGCCAGAGTCGGCTTTAAAGATGATATTGGCACCTCTTCCACCGTTACCACCGAATGGTCCACCCATGGCTACATATTTTTCTCTTCTAAAGGCAAGGCAGCCGTCGCCACCATCGCCTGCTTTTAATTCAACTATTGCTTCATCGACAAACATGTTCATCACCTAATGGTATTATACAATACCTAACTTATTTGAGCAAGAAAAAAAGGATTATTCATCCCATCTTATAGTTGAATTAGTGGATCCCCAAATTCTACCGGCACTAACTTCGGTATTATCATAAGGTATTTGACCGTTTTCCATTTTCATGATGAAAATCATTCCATCGTTACCATTAAAGGCCGAGGGGTCTACCGATGTTATGTTATCTTTGATAGTAATGTTTATAAGTTTTTTGTTTTGAAAGGCGGCTGAACCAATGGCCGTGATATTTACACCGCCAATTGTCTCTGGGATAAAAACGGTTTTATCACAGGTATCCGAATATCCGGTTATAGTGTTTCCAGAGACGGTAAAGCACGCAGGGTCAGTATTTAGGGTTTGAACGTCATCAAGTGCGCTACGTCTGATTTGATCGTCGGTTAGTTTTCTGTTGGTCATGACGGTTAGAGAGCCTAAGATCAGTAATAAAAACAGTGATAGTATTCCATATAATAAAGCTGATGTTACAAAGCCGTTTTTCTTCATGTCATGCCCCTCCTCTATTTTTAATTATACAATAGACACGGGAGAAAAACAAGAGAAAATAGAGGGCTGCCTATAACGAGTTTGATTTTAAACATAAATTATATTAGGTGATCAAAAATGTGTGGAAATTGGTGGTTTGGCCGGGGAAAATGGGTTATTATTTTCTTTGGTTGTTTACTTTTAATTGTTTATCAACTTTTTTTAACTTTAATTTTACTTACGAGGTTTAATGTTTTTTTGCTTTTGTTTTTCTTCTTTTTACTATTATGGTCAGGTTTTAGACTTTTCTTCTGACAAGAGTTTTTCGGTTTTATAGATTTTATCTAAAGATTTGCTTATTTTCTTACACTTTTCATATTCTGTGCCACTTAGGGTAATGATGTCTGGAAGGCTTATGAGAATTTCAAGTAGTTCTTTTTCGTCTTCCATTAGGGGATAATGTCTTTCGTATTCTCGAAATACCGGTTCAAAGTCAAAGTCCAGGGCATGATTTAAATAAAGACGATAGAGGTCCATGACTGGACTGTCGATTTTAGCTTTGCGCCAGCTTATTAGATATGATGATTCTCTTCTTAGAAAATGATCTAAGGAAAGGTTTCCATGAATGACAACTTTTCTTATTTTGGTTTTTTCTTTAACGAGTTCGTGCCATTTCTCAAGTTTTTCTTTGGTGTTTGAAATAGTGTCATATATTTTTGAGATGTTTCTGGCAAGAAGGCTTTCACTTGGACTCATGTAAACTTTACTTTCGACAATGGTGATAAGGTCAGTATAATAGCTATAGAGGTATTTTAAGTCGTTATCTAAGTCTTCATATAGTTCTTCAAAATCACCCATATCTATTTCTTTATAATGGGTGGTTTTACTATGAAGTAAGGCGGTTAAATGAATTAAATCTAATATTTTTTGTTCTTTTGGAATGTTTAAATCATTTATATATTTGTATATTTCAAAGTCTTCACCCGGTGAGGTGATTATTTCGGGAATGTAATCAAAGCTGCGAGATTTTAGGTAGGTTAAAATCTCGTTTTTAATTTTATTTTTTTTATATACAAAAGTGCCATCACTAGTTTTAATAATGGTGGCATCGCCTTTCTTTTCATAGCTTTTAGCGTTTAGTTTGTATTTCTTTAAATCATCTCTAAGCTGGGACAATGAGTTTATCTCCTATTTTAAGGTCATTTAAATCATTATAAGCTTCTAAGGCTTCTTTGGTTACATCGTATTTTTCCATGATGGATTCAACGGTGTCATTTTCAGTTACTATGTGAACTTTATAGACGACATAACCTTCATTTTCATCCATGTTATCAAATATGGATTTAACGGTTTCCGGACTAATAGATGCCGTTTTCACTTCTTCGGCCTCATCATCTTTTTCAGCATTTTCATAAGATACTGTTTTTATTTCTTCTACTCCTTGTTTTTCCTCCTGATTTTCTTCCATTTCTCTTTCCTCCTTTTCTTCTAGGTTATCGATTATAAGAGTTATACTAACTGATAGGACTTCGTTATTAATTAGTTCATAAAAGAAATCGTTAATGTCGACTGTGGCTTTATTTAGTTCGTACCTCGAATCGATACTAATGTCAAATGGAATTTCAAATTTAAAAGGATCGACATTAGTACTTGTGTCTGTAAGTTTATAATTACCACTTATAATAAAGGTTCCAGAAATTAGATTGTTTTGTATTTCGTATGTGTGTTCAAGAGAGATGCTTCTAATTTCAGCTATTTTGGTTTCAAACGATATATCTCTTTTAAAAGGAACTATTTTTTCCATGTTCTCAATCCTCCTAGATAAATATATGAATGTTAATTTTTTATATGAATAAAACTCTGAATTTAATCAGAGTTTATACTATCTAGGATATATTTACCATTTTTATGCTGTTACTAATGCTGATTCTACTTCATTAATTATATCTTTTAGTAAATTTAATATTTCAGTAATATCGATACCATTAGAATATTTATATTTATTACTATAAATATTCCATAGTTTCTCTATTCTTTCATTACCAATTATAGAATTTATAATTTGTTCATAGTCATTTAAATATTCAAATGAATTTCTTTTAGTAAACGTATTATCCACTGCCTCTTTTAAAATATTTATATCTATATCTTTTCTTAATTTAGTTAAGAAATAATATATATCATAAAAATCTTTCATTCTACTATTAAATACACCACGTCTTAATACTGTTTCAATTTTTTCCGCTAATATTGTTTCAATATTATAACTGGTTATCATTATTGTTCTGTCTTCAAATATTAAGGGATATTTATATTTTTAATTCTCTTGGTGTAACTTTATCAACTGTAGATATATCAATTTCTAAATTAACCTTTAAACTTTGTAATTTACCTACAATATGGTATTTATTTCCACCATACTCATCATCTTCTCTAATATCAGTTATATCTACTACATCAAATTTAACACCATCTTTTAAATTAATGCCTACTATTACATATCCACTGTTTACAATTATAAATATATTATCACTTTAAATTAATCGTATACAACCGCTTTTATTATAATTTTTATAGAAGAAAAGAAAGGATTTTTTCCTTTCTAATTATTAAAGTCATCTAAGAAATCATCAATTGTCATTATTTGTTCATCAACTTTTTCTAATGATATTTCTTCTTGTTTTGGTTCTTCCTTTTTTTCTTCTTTGGTTTCTTTTTTATTTTCAGTAATTTCGGTTTTGGTAAAGGCTTTGTGAATTTTATCTTTTGTCACTTGCGTTCCTGTTTGATATCTATCACATATTGGGAATGAAGTGACTTTATAATATGTTATTTCATCGGTTAAAATTCCTATTTCATCTTTATGTGTTACTACAAAGGCATCAATTATATGGTATGGATTTGTTTTAACATCTCTTATAACTTGAACTCCTTTACGAGCTCTTGAGGTTATCTCAAATTCATCGATTTTAACTCGTTTGGCTGTACCTTTGTCAGTAATAACTATAAGGAAGTCTCCATCTGTAAATGACTGACCTGAGGCTACTGTATCGTCTGTTAGGTTAATAGCTTTAACTCCACTTCCTCTTAATGAGGTTACTGGAACTTCTTCGGTTTTATATCTTAAACCAAGGCCACTGTGAGTTGTGATAAAGATTTCTTCTTCGGCTTTAGTGACATTGATTACTCTATCTCCTTCTTTTAGTTTCATTAGAGTTATTGGTTTAGAATATCTTTGAACTTTTAAGTCATGAAGTGGGGTTTGTTTAATCATACCTTTTCTAGTAATGCTTATAAAGTTTACTTTTTCGTTAAAATCTTTTACTAAGTATGAAGATAAGATGTCTTCGTTACTACTTATTTTAACAATGTTACTTACGTGTTTTCCCAGGTCTTTCCATTTTAAATCAGGCAGTTCATAAACTGGGATATATAAGAAGTTTCCTAGGCTTGTAAATAGAATTAAGACGTCCATTGTATTTGCTTCATAGATACCAATTGGGTGGTCGGTAACTTTTAGACCGGTTGCTTCTTGAGATGATGAGTAACTTCTGGTTGACACTCTTTTAACGTAGCCTTCGTCAGTGACAACTACTATACAATCTTCTTTTGGTATTAAAGATGTTTCATCGATTTTTATTTCAGTAACTTCATCTTTAATTTCAGTTTTACGTGGTGTGGCGTATTCTTTTTTAACGAGATTTAATTCAGTTTTCATAACATGTTTTAAAGCTTCTTCGTTTTCTAAAATTTCAGTCCATATAGCTATTTCTTTTTGTCTTTGTTTGATTTCTTCTTCTAATTCGGTAACATCAGTATTAGTTAATTTGTAAAGTTGCAAGTTGACAATAGCTTCGGCTTGTTCTTTGGTGAAGTCAAATTCAGTTTGGAGATTTTCAATGGCGTTTGCTTTATTTTTAGATCCTCTAATTACTTTGATTACTTCATCTAAGATTGAAAGAGCTTTTATAAGGCCTTCTAAGATGTGCATACGAGCTTTGGCAACTTTTAAATCAAACTCGGTTCTTCTTGTAATTAC
This sequence comes from uncultured Bacilli bacterium, assembly GCA_944329365.1. GTDB lineage: Bacteria > Bacillota_I > Bacilli_A > RF39 > UBA660 > Coprosoma. The sequence goes on along the minus strand of CALVIC010000021.1, from coordinate 7,336 downwards.
TTCTCTTTGGAAAGCAATGTAGGCATCCAAGATTTGTAGAACGCCTAAGGTCATCGGTCTTTGATTGACAATGGCAACCATATTATAGTTGTACGATATCATCATGTCGGTGTTTTTAAGTAAGTAATTGACAATTAGATCTTCGTTGGCACCTTTTTTTAGGTCAATAGCAATTTGAAGTCCGTTACGATCAGTTTCATCTCTAACTTCTGAGATACCGTCAACTTTTTTGTCAATTCTGATTTCATCTATCTTTTTAACTAGTGCGGATTTATTAACATCATATGGTATTTCAGAGATGATAATTTGACGATTGCTTTTTGGCCCGGTTATTTCGTATTTACAGCGGACAGTTACTTTACCTCTTCCGGTTCTTAGGGCTTCAGCGATGCCTTTTGCGCCTTCAGCTACTCCACCAGTTGGAAAGTCTGGGCCTTTGATAATTTTTAAGATATCATTTAAATCACAATTTGGATCTTCGATTCTTTTGATGGTTGCATCGATTACTTCTCCTAGGTTATGCGGGGGAATATTAGTCGCATATCCGGCGGATATTCCAGTCGCCCCATTGACTAGTAAATTTGGGAATCTAGCAGGTAAAACAGTTGGTTCTAAAAGAGAGTCGTCATAATTCAGGCTCATTAAAACCGTATCTTTACCGATGTCTTTGAGCATTTCACCGGCTATCTTGGATAGTCTTGCTTCTGTGTAACGCATGGCGGCGGGACCATCACCATCCATGGAACCATTGTTTCCTTGCATTTCAACGAAACAGTGGTTATTTTTCCACCACTGACTCATACGAACTAGGGCATCATAAATACTAGAGTCGCCATGTGGGTGATAGAATCCCATGATGTTTCCAACAGCTTTAGCTGATTTTTTTGTCGGTTTGTCGTATGTATTGCCATCTTTATACATGGCATATAATATTCTTCTTTGAACAGGTTTTAAACCATCCCTGACATCAGGCAGGGCTCTATCTTGAATGATAGTTTTTGCGTATTTGGCAAAGTTATCACCCATAATATATTCTAGAGAATAGTCATATATTTTTTTGCTTACATCTTCCATATTTTCACCTACTTCGCATAATTATCTTCTAAGGTAAACTGAATATTTTCTTCAATCCATTCTTTTCTGGGTTCAACGTTGTCACCCATTAAAACACTGACTCTTTTTTCAGCTAAAGAAGCATCGGTTAGGTTTACTTTGATTAGACTTCTTTTTTTAGGATCCATAGTTGTTTCCCAAAGTTGTTCAGCGTTCATTTCACCTAGCCCTTTATATCTTTGTTTTTCAAGTTTTACTTTATTTTTCTTTCTTATTTCTTCAGCACCTTCATCATCCCATGCATAACCATATATTTTATTACCGTTTTTTAGGGCATATAATGGTGGCATGGCAATATATAAATGACCATTTTCAATTAACGGTTTCATATAACGATAGAAAAATGTTAAAAGTAATATGGCAATATGGGCTCCATCATCATCGGCATCAGTCATGATGATAACTTTATCATAATTACAGTCTTCTATTTTAAAGTCACTACCTATTCCAGCTCCAATCGTTTGAATCATGGTGTTTATTTCTTGATTAGCTAAAACGTCTGTTAATGGGGCTTTTTCAGTGTTTATAACTTTTCCTCTTAAAGGTAAGATGGCTTGAAATTTACGGTCTCTTCCTTGTTTGGCAGATCCACCTGCTGAGTCTCCTTCGACTAAGAATAATTCGTTGATTTTTGGATTTTTAGATTGAGCTGGGGTAAATTTATCACTGATAGATTTTTCTTTTTTACCTTTACCTTTACCACTTCTTGCTTCATCTCTAGCTTTTCTTGCGGCTTCTCTAACTTGTTTAGATTTAACCATTTTTTCGAGGATTTTAGTAGCTATTTCTTTATTTTCTTCTAAGAAGAATTCTAGTTTTTCAGAGACGATACTATCGACAACTGTACGGGCAATTGGAGTTCCTAATTTACCTTTAGTCTGGCCTTCAAATTGCAATAGTTTTTCAGGTATTTGAAGTGAGATAATAGCTGTTAGGCCTTCTCTAGTATCAGGTCCTTCAAAGTTTTTGTCTTTGGGTTTAAGGTAACCGTTGGTTCTAGCATAATCGTTAAATACTCTCGTGATTGCAGTTTTGAGTCCTACTTCATGGGTTCCACCGTCACTTGTTTTAACATTGTTAACGAAGGATATAATGTTTTCTGAATATGTTTCTGTATATTGAAAGGCAAGTTCAACGTTAATTCCTTCTTTAGTTCCTTTGATATCAACTGGTTTGTGGATAACTTTTTTATCGGCATCTAAGTATTCGACAAAGGAATTTATTCCATTTTCGTAGTGATATGTTTCTTCTCTACCTGTGATTTCATCTTTAACTTTGACGGTTAAATTTTTAAGTAAGAAAGCACTTTCTTGCATTCTTTCACAAATAGATTGGAAAGAAAACTGAGTTGTTGAAAAAATAGTGTCATCCGGCATGAAATGAACTTTAGTTCCAGTTGCATTTGTTTTTTCTAATTTTTTTAGAGGAACGGTAACATGGCCCCCATTTTCAAATCTGATGTAATATTCATAGCCTTCTCTTTTTATATTTACTTCCATCCATTTACTTAAAGCATTAACAACTGAGGCACCAACTCCGTGAAGTCCGCCTGAAACTTTATAGCCTGAGGTTTCAAATTTTCCACCGGCATGAAGAATTGTATATATTACTTCAGGGGTTGATTTACCACTTGAATGCATACCAACCGGGACCCCGCGACCAAAGTCTTCGACGGTAATACTTCCGTCTTTATTGATTGTGACGTTTATTTTGTTTCCATAACCGTTTATTACTTCATCAATTCCGTTATCAACTATTTCCCATACTAAGTGGTGAAGGCCTCTTTTATCGGTTGATCCGATATACATTCCTGGTCTTTTCCGAACAGCATCTAGGCCTTCTAATATTTTTATTGAATTTTCATCGTATTTTGCCATATTATCACCTTTATAATCATAACAAAAAAAACTCGTAAAATCAAATGAATTGTATTGTTTTACAAGTATTTTTCGTTATTTTTTTATTTTTTTAGTAGGGCAATAGATAATCTTATAATAAAATTTCTAATTTTTTTTCAGAACCTTTTATAAGTATTTTTTTGTATTTTTCTGTTCATCAGTATTTTTTGAAGTATATTATGATTATTCATGGATTCAGCTTCTTCTTCTAGCTCATTTAGGGCATCTTTAATTGTTTCACAGGTGGCACTATAGATTATCTCGCTTGCTTTATTTTTGACAATAATTTTAACAAATTTATAGTCTATTTCATTTACATTTTTAATAATTGGTTTTAGTTCAATTATATATCCATCTAGCAATAACTGATCTATATTACTGTCTGGAATTTTTGCTCCTTTTTCACCACAGAGTTTATCAAATAGTAGTGTTTCTTCCATGATGTTTTCGGAAGCGTCATCGAGGGTAGAAACTAGGCTATAGTTTTGGCTACATCCAATAATTTTTTTACCTAATTTAAATTTAACAGTGCGCAATTTATCTTTATTTACACATATTCTAAGTTTGTAATTTTCGTTTTTGGTTCTTTCGTCTAAATCTTTTAATTCCTCACCATTAAAATTGTATTTCATTTTATTTCAGTCCTCTCTTTCAAGAGTATGTTATACATTAATTATTAGATTTTGTCAAATTATTCACGTAAATGATCTTCAAGTGAAGCGATACTATAACCTTTAGATAATATATAATTTATTATAGCTTCAATTTGATTATTTAAGGCACTATCAACTTCAAGGGAGATTATAGCTCCTGGAGTTAGAGATTTTTTGATGTTCATAAGTGGGTTTTGTTTGATTATTTTGGTTGGCATAATAGTAAAAGAGTCTTGAATACTACATATTTTTATGACTTTTTTATTAGGTTTTGGTGTATAACAATAATTATAGGTTTGAGGTCCAATGTTGGTAATAATGGTTTTTAGCCAAACAAAATCACTATCTTCGTAATCTTCGTTATTGCTTAAATTTCCAATGGTATGGCCATCTTCGATGAGATTTATTATTTGATTGTGATGTTTTTCTAAATATGTACTATCGATGAAAAATGAACCTTTTATTTTGTTTTTATTTAATATTTTTATAATGTTGGTGATGTCATCATTTTGGGTTGTCTTAAAGATTAGGCTTATTTCTTTTTTACTATTTGTCCCACCAATTATATATTTATCCTTGTTTTTGTCTAGAGGGTTATCTACAGGAATTTTTTTATAGACTAAAAGTTTATCGTCAAAGTAACCTACTTGACGCATATTTTGATAGCTTTTCTCAACATCGACTTCTTTGCCACTAGTTCCGGGAATGATGGTATCATCTTTGATAATCGGTGGTGTGGCATTTTCTTTGTATCCATCTTTTTTGCTTTTAATTTCTAAAAGTAATTCATCGGTTTCTTTAGAGGCGGTGGTTATTTTATCGGTATAGATAAAACTTCCGACCATTAAGGTTAAGATTCCAATAATCTGAAAAAATTTTTTCATGTTTTCACCCAGATAATTATATGCGTTTTTATAAAGCTTTTTTCACATTTCTAGTCTTTTTTCATATCATAATTTAGAGGAGGCAGTTGAAGTGAATAATATGTATTATTATAATGCTCAGCAAAGGGTTCCATATAAAAATCAGGTGTATTATGGAAACGATGAGAGACTTAGTGGATTTTTAGGTCCATTTATTTTAGGCGGGATTACAGGTGGTTTAGTGGCTCCGTTTTTCTATGGACCAGGAAGACCAGGTCCGGGACCGATGTATCCACCAAGACCATACCCACCAAGACCATATCCACCATTTTGGGGTCCAATTTATAGATAAAAGATGTGCGGGAACACATCTTTTTAGTTTTCGTTATATTGTTTAGTTATTGCATCTAAATCTTTTACTATTTCGTCAAATTCTTCGCTATTTTGAAGTCTTACGCCACTGGCAAATTTATGACCACCTCCGTGATGGCGTTCTAAAACACGGTTAATTACAGGGCCCCTTGATCTGACTGAGATTCTAAATATTTTATTGTTTTTATCTTCAGTACATGTCGCCCAGACTAATATTTCTTTGATAAAGTTAAAGTTGTTAATCATATTTCCGGGAGTGGCAACGTCAACATCATATTTTTTTAAATCATCATCGGTTACTTTAATATAAGCTACGCCATTTTCAGTAATAGTAAAGTTAGATGAAAGAAAGTTTTCAAATTTTATTTCTTTATATGGTCTTAGATATAATTCATTATATATTTTATTGATGTCGATGTCTGTCTCCTCAAGCATTTTACTTACGAGTTTGAATGTTTTAGGAGTTGTATATTCAAACATAAAACGATTTGTGTCAGTGACAATTCCAGCAAATAGGCAGACGGCAGCTTTGGGAGTTAGTTCCAATTTAGTTTTAGATACGAGTTCAACGATCATTTGACAAGCTGATGAAGCTTCTGGATCTATCCATTCTAAATCACAGGTTTTTTCGATGAATGGATGGTGATCAATTTTGATTGATTTAGGAAAGTTTTGCGGACTTGCACTATCGATGCGGTGAAGGTCTGGAGTATCGGTAACAATCAATAAGGTTTTTCCTTTTAGTTCTGGAAGTTTATCTAATTTTCCTAAGAAACTAAATCTAGATGTCGGATGCCCAACGGCATAGACTTCTTTGGTTGGAAATTTATTTAAGATTATTTCTTTTAAAGCTAGAGAGCTTCCTAGGGCATCGGGGTCTGGACCGATATGATGAGCAAGAACAATGACTTTGGCTCTTTTTATTTCTTTGTATATTTTTTTATATATGTTCATGGTTTTCACCTTCTTTTCGATAGTTTTCAATTACGTTTAAAAATTCTTCTTTAGTACTTGTCATAAATATTTGTTTTTTTACTTCAGCAGAGTTTTTTAGGCCTTTTAGGTAATAACAGCTTTGTGTACGCATTTCAAGCAAAGCAACTTTTTTTGGTTTGATTTTAAGTAAATAATTAAAATGTTTGATAATCATATCTATTTTTTCGTTAACCGTTGGAAGTGGGAGTAACTCACCTGTTTCTAGATAATGAACAGTTCTTTTAATGAGCCAAGGGTTTCCTAACACTCCCCTACCAATCATGATGGCATCACAGCCTGTTTCTTCAAGCATTTTTTTAGCATCTTCTGGTGTTTTAATATCACCATTACCAATGACTGGAATTTTGACGGTTTCTTTGACTTGTTTAATAATATTCCAGTCAGCTTTACCACTATAGCCTTGACTTCTAGTTCGGCCATGGACTGTAATGGCACTGGCTCCTGCTTCTTCACATTTTTTAGCAATTAAAGGGGCGTTTATATGATTTTGATCCCAGCCACTTCTTATTTTGACGGTTACGGGAACTTTTACTGTTTCAACGACAGCTTTAACTATTTCATAAACTTTATCCGGGTCTTTTAATAAGGCACTTCCAGCTTGGGCAGAGACTGCGACTTTTGGAACTGGACAGCCCATATTGATATCGATGATATCTGGGTGCATAGTGTCTTCGATAAATTTAGCCGCTTTTTTAAATGATTCTTTATCAGAGCCAAAGATTTGCTGGGAAATAGGACGTTCAAAATCAGTCATATAAAGCATATTTATTGTCTTTTTGCTACCGTAACATATAGCTTTGTCACTGACCATTTCAGCGACAACTAAACCGGCTCCCATTTCTTTGGCAATTGTTCTAAAGGCACTATTAGATACGTCGGCCATCGGGGCAAGAACAACTTGATTTTTTATTTCAACGTTTCCTATTTTCCACTTCATACTTCTTTTCCTTTCCTTTGTAATTATATTATAAATATAACTTTTTTTCAAATAATATAGAGTTTTAAAAAAAACACAAGGTTTTTTGCGCTTTTTTATTAAATGTTTACTGAAGAGACTTAATTTTTTCCCTAGAAAGACCAGTTACTTCTGATATTTTTTGAATACTGTCCCCAACCTTTAGCAAATTCTTAGCTATTTCGATTAAAGCATTTTCTTTGCCACGCTTTTCGCCAAGCTTTTCACCACGTTTTTCACCAAGTCTTTTACCACGGGCTTCACCGCGAGCTTCACCTTCTTCAACACCACTTACATAATATGTATTACGGATTTTTCTCTCGTCCTCTTCTACTGATATAAAGTTTGCAAAATAATTTTCATCTTTTATTCTGTTTACTTCATCTTTTATTTTTTTCGTAAAACCATCTCCTTTCTCTGCTAAAAATTCTAATTCCTCTTTGGATGCCGTCATCATTTTCAGAAAGTTATACTCATCATCTTCAT
>CALVIC010000020.1 GCA_944329365.1 uncultured Bacilli bacterium | reverse complement strand
AAATCAAAAATATAAATAGAAAGGGATTAATCAATATAGAATTTAATTAATATTTCTATAAGATTAATTATACGAGGTAATTATGAAAAAAACATTTGAAATGAATTTTGCCGGAAGAAAACTCGTAGTCGAAACCGGCGAGGTTGCTAAACAAGCCGATGCATCTATCCTAGTAAGATATGGTGATACGGTTGTCTTATCGACAGTTGTCGCCTCAAAAAACGTTAATCTATTATCGGACTTTTTCCCACTTATGGTTTTGTATCAAGAAAAATTATATTCAGTTGGTAAAATTCCCGGTGGATTTATCAAAAGAGAGGGAAGACCTAGTGAAGCGGCTACCTTAGCTGCCCGAATGATCGACCGTCCTATGAGACCTTTATTCCCAGAAGACTTTAGAAATGAAGTTCAAATTGTAAACACCGTTTTATCAGTTGACCCAGATAATTCACCAGAGCTCGCCGCTCTTTTAGGTTCATCGTTAGCTGTTTCTATAAGTAAAATTCCATTTAATGGACCTGTTGCCGGTGTTAAAGTTGGTAGAGTAAATGGCAAACTAGTAATTAACCCAAATACAGAAGAGTCAGAAAAATCGGACATCGACTTAACTGTTGCCGGAACCAAAGATGCTATTAACATGGTTGAATCATCGGCTAAGGAAGTTAAAGAAGAAGACATGCTTGAAGCCCTAATGTTTGGCCATGAAGCCGTAAAAAAACTGGTTAATTTCGAAAATAAAATAGTAAAAGAAATCGGCGAAGAAAAGATGGAATATGAAAAATTAGAAATATCTGAAGAACTAGCAACCGAAATAGAAGCCATAGCTAAAGAAGAGGTAGATATTGCTTTAAGAATTAAAGATAAACAAGAAAAATATAGTAAACTAGATGAAATAAAAGAAAAAATTATTGAAAAATATAAAGAAGAAAATTCATCTAAATTAACTGAAGAAGGTCTAACCGAACTTATTGCCAAAATAAATATCATCTATGATAAACTTGAATATAAATTATTCAGACATATCGTCGTTTCTGAAGGAATAAGACCGGATGGAAGAAAAATGGATGAAATAAGGCCATTATCTGCTCAAATCGATTTTCTTCCAAGAACTCACGGCTCCGCTTTATTTACTCGTGGTGAAACCCAAAGCTTATCAGTAACCACCTTAGGTGCTCTAGGTGAACATCAAATCCTTGATGGCTTAGGCCTTGAAGACTCTAAAAGATTTATGTTGCACTATAACTTCCCGCAGTTCTGCGTTGGAGAAACCGGTCGTTATGGCGCTCCAGGTAGAAGAGAAATCGGTCATGGCGCCCTAGGTGAAAAAGCCCTTCTTCAAGTAATTCCATCAGAAGAAGAATTCCCATATACTATAAGAGTAGTTTCAGAAATATTAGAAAGTAATGGTTCATCATCTCAAGCCAGTATATGTGCCGGATGTATGAGCCTAATGGCTGCTGGAGTTCCTATAAAAGCGCCCGTTGCCGGAATTGCTATGGGACTAATAACCTCAGGTGATAAATATCAAATCTTAACTGATATTCAAGGAATGGAAGATCACTTAGGTGATATGGACTTTAAAGTAGCTGGAACTAAAAAAGGAATATGCGCACTTCAAATGGATATCAAAATCAAAGGAATTAGCGCAGAAATATTATCTAAAGCCTTAAAACAAGCTAAAAAAGCCCGTATGCAAGTTCTTAAAGTCATAACTGATACTATTAAAGAACCTCGAAAAGAAGTAAGCAAATATGCTCCTAAAGTTATGACCTTTATGATTAATCCAGATAAAATTAAAGATGTTATTGGTAAAGGTGGCGATATGATTACTAAAATCATCCTAGAATCAAGTAACGTTAAATCTGTAAATGACATAAACGCCGTTAAAGTTGACCTCGAAGATGATGGAAAAGTTGTAATCTACCACACTGACAAAGAAATTATCGAAAAAACCGCCAATTGGATTAAAGATATCGTTAGAGAAGTTGAAGAAAACGTAGTTTACGAAGGAACAGTTACTAAAGTTGAAGACTTTGGCTGCTTTGTTGAATTGTGGCCTGGGTGTGAAGGTTTAGTTCATGTCTCTAAATTAGACACAAAACGCGTTGAAAAACCAAGCGACGTTGTCAAAGTAGGGGATAAAATAACCGTTATGTCAGATGGCTATGACAAAAAAGGCAGACTTAATTTGTCTCATAAAGCAGTTCTAAAAAAAGAAGAAAAGAAGAAATCTAAAGATAAAAAAGAAACTAAAAAAGAGGATTAATTCAAATATATTGAAAATTAATTCCTCTTTTTTCATAATTTCATAAAATTAATTCATAATAACATTAGAATTATCACTTTTCTTATTTGTCCTTTCAAGAAGATAATCAGTTGACACTTTATAAAAGTCTGCTAACTTGCAAAGCAAGTCAATTGGTATATCTCTTTTCCCAATCTCATATAGACCATACTGTTGTCTTATAATTTTAAGATAATCCGCAATCTGTTTTTTGATATAAATCGTTATCTATACGCAAATCCTTTAACCGTCTTAAATACTTAAAAACCCACCTCTATTTGAATTTTAGCAAGTTTTTATATAAACATAATTGACGCTCATTCATTTGAATGCTAAAATAATAATTGAAAGTAGGTAAACATATGTATCGAGAAACCAGAAAAAGAAAAATAATAATATTTTCCTTAATAGGAATTCTTTTGTTAATGGCCATAGGATATGCGGCATTTCAAACAAATTTAGATGTAAAAGGTAACTCCCAAATAACTAGTAACTGGGACGTTGAAATAATAAATGTTAAAGAAGGAGAAAAAGCAGGTTTAGCTGAAAGCGCGAAAACTCCAACTTGGACAAAAACCGAAGCCTCAATGGAAACTAATTTATATCAAAAAGGAGACTCTTTGTCTTATATAGTTACCATTGAAAATAAAGGTAGTTTTGATGCTAAACTAGATAATATTAATTTAGGCAAAGGAACAAATGAAGAAGCTGTAAATATAACTTTTTCTGGATATACAAAGGGTCAAACATTATTTAAAGGAACAACAACTGATATAACTGTCACTATAAGCTATAATCCAAATTATGAAGGTGGAGAGACAAGTAGTGAAGTAAATACCGACTTTGAATTTTCTCAAGCTGAAGGAGGAACAATAACTCCAACAACCGATCATTTAGTCACATATGATTATTTAACTAATGGCGGAACATCATCAAATTCAGAAAATGAATATTTACCGGAAGGAAGTAATATAAACTTAGATTATACCGCTGAAAAAGAAGGATATGAATTTGTCGGATGGAATACAAATGCCAGTGCGAGAGAAGGATTAAAAGATATCCAAATAAATGAAGATACTACTTTATATGCCATATTTAAAAAAGATTTAAATGTAACTTATGAAATGGGAGAAGGAGTTACATCAACCGAAAAAGAAGCAGAAGTATGTAGTTTATATAATAATGATAAAACATGTGAAATAACTTTACCAGAAATAACTGTAAATACAGCAAAAGGATATGAAATAGATGGCTGGTATAATGGAGACACTAAAATAGGAGATTCTAATGATAAATATGAAATAAATAGTGACATAACACTTACTGCCAAAGCTAAAGAACCAGAACCAATTATGCAAAGTTGGGATTCAGGTTCAACATCAGATTTCCATCATAGTACATATAGATCAAACATTACTTCAGTAGAAATATTAACAAATAAAGATGTACCAGAAGATGCGGTTGCCTCATGGGATGTATCTTCGAAGAAAAATGGTTCAGTCATGGCCTGGGTAATAAATGACCCAGAAAACGTAGGCAAATATAAACTTTATATTGGCGGAAATGGTGGAGTAATTGCAAACTCAAATTCAAGTTATTTATTTTATAGCTTTCCCGGAGTAACAGAGATGAACTTATCTAATTTAGACACTTCAAGCGTAACTGATATGGGTTCTATGTTCCATAGTTGTAGCAGTCTCACCGAATTAGATTTAAGTAACTTTGATACATCAAAAGTAGCCAACATGAGTTCTATGTTCTATAATTGTAGAAGCCTCACCACATTAGATTTAAGTAACTTTGATACATCAAATGTAACCGATATGAGTTGGATGTTCTATTATTGTAGAAGCCTCACCACATTAGATTTAAGTAGTTTTGATACTTCAAGAGTAACCACTATGGGTTCTATGTTCTATAATTGTAGCAAACTCACCACATTAGATTTAAGTAACTTTGATACCTCAAACGTAACCAAGATGAATTCTATGTTCTCTAGTTGTAGCGGCCTCACCGCATTAGATGTAGGCAACTTTAACACCTCAAAAGTAACCACTATGGATTATATGTTCTCTGGTTGTAGCAGTCTCACCGCATTAGATTTAAGTAACTTTGATACTTCAAGAGTAACCACTATGGGTTCTATGTTCTATAATTGTAGCAAACTCACTGAATTAGATTTAAGTAACTTTAATACTTCAAACGTAACAAATATGAGTTCTATGTTCTCTGGTTGTAGCAGTCTCACCGAATTAGATGTAAGTAACTTTAATACTTCAAACGTAACAAATATAAGTTCTATGTTCTATAATTGTAGCAAACTCACTGAATTAGATTTAAGTAACTTTGATACATCCAAGGTAACCGATATGAGTTCTATGTTCCGGAGTTGTAGCAATCTTACCGAATTAGATGTAAGTACCTTTGATACCACAAACGTAACCAATATGAATGAAATGTTCTATAATTGTAGCAGCCTCACCGCATTAGATGTAAGTAACTTTGACACCTCAAAGGTAACCGAGATGTATTCTATGTTCAGGAATTGTAGCGGCCTCACCGCATTAGATGTAAGCAATTTTGATACCTCAAACGTAACCGAGATGAATTCTATGTTCTTTGGTTGTAGCAGCCTCACCGAATTAGATTTAAGTAACTTTGATACCTTAAACGTAACCAATGTTGCTGCTATGTTCTATCAGTGTGACAGTCTCACCGAATTAGATTTAAGTAACTTTGACACCTCAAAGGTAACAACTATGTATAATATGTTCTATCAGTGTGACAGTCTCACAAAATTAGTATTATGTTCATTTAACACAAGTAAGGTAACCGATATGGATTATATGTTTAGAAACACATCAAATTTAGATGTAATTTATGTTGGTCCAAACTGGACAACAGAAAATGCTACAACAAGCTATATGTTTTCAGGTAGTGGAGTATCTTCAGTAACGCAGTCAGATAACTGTGAAGTAGAATCAGAAGATCCAGCTAGTATATCAGTTTCTACTACTAAAACAACAAACAGTATAACGGTATCAGTAAGTGCAAATGCGCCATCTAATATTAGTAAATATGAATATTCTAAAGATGGAGGAAATTCATGGGTAGAAGGTAGTACAAACCTATATACATTTAATGGACTTACTGAAGGAACAGAATATGATATTATGGTTAGAGTAACATCAGGGAAAGGAAAACAAACGACATCAGAAATAACACAAGTAACGACAAATACAATAGGAATTCCAACGTTTACAGAATCAGAAATAAGTAATGGTAAAAGAGTAACTATTGCATATCCAGAAGGATGTGGAAGTAAATATACATGTACATATCAAAAGGATAATGAAAATTCTGTAAATGTAACAAGCACTACAGTTAATGTAACATTTACTGATAGTGGAAGTGTTGTTGCTAAGGTAAGTGATGGTACAAATACAGCTAGTAGCAGTTATAACGTTACAGTTATAGTAGATATAACCGATAATGTTGTAACGAGTGGAGATGGATTATATGCAGATGAATATACATCAGGAAGATATGTATATAGAGGAAGTAATCCAGATAACTATATAGAGTTTAATGGAGAGTTATGGAGAATAATATCAAAAGAAGCAGATGGAACATATAAGATAGTAAGGAATGAAGTACTTCCAGAGGATATGCCATTTGATAATGATAACTTTAGGGATAAAGAAAGTAATGGAGCAGGAGGAACATATTGTGCGAATAGTTCATACGGATGTAATGCATGGGCAGCAACAGCAAATATGGTCGGAAGTCCAGCAGAATTTACAAATGGAGATTATTCAGGGACAGTATTATTAGATTCAAGTTTAAATACGTATTTAAATGGAGAATATTTGAATAGTATAACAGTTAATAAAGATAAAATAGTAAATCATGATTATAATATAGGAGCCGTTGTTTCTAATAATAATGATTTAGCTACGCAAATTGAAGGAGAGAAAGCATATAAGTGGAATGGGGAAGTAGGATTGATAAGTGAGAGTGATTATATAAATGCAAATAGTGATATGAACACGTGTGGAGCCCTTTCAAAATATAATAGTAAGTATAAAACTTGTAGAAACACTAATTGGATGTATATAAGTGGAACATGGTGGTCTTTGTCGCCTGATGCTGACTACTCGTACTATGTTTGGCGTGTCTACGACGTCGGCTACCTCGACAACACCATTGCGTACAATTCCCACGGCGTGCGTCCCGCAGTCTATCTAACCTCTAGTCTCTCTTTAAGTGGAAGTGGGACACAAAGTGATCCGTATCGTATAATAGGATAAAAAGGATGATTTAAAATGAATAAAATAAAAGAATTTATAAAAGGACATAAAACATTATCGATAATAATGGCTGTATTAATAATACTCATAATTATTCTTATAATAGTTTTATGTGTTAATAGTTCAAGTGATAAGAAATTAAAACCTGAAGTTATTACAAATACAAATGAAGGAATTATAAAAGAAGAAAATTATAATGGCCTTGTCTTTAATAATATTTCTCTAATTACAGAAAAAGGATATACGACATTTACAGCTTCAGTTACAAATACAAATAACGAAGTTAGTAATGTAAGTGATGTAAATATTAACTTTTATGATAAGAATGATAATTTAATAATGTCTTTTAGAGGAAATATAGGTGATAGTTTAAGTCCTGGTGAAACAAGAACTATAACTTCTTCTACTAAAGGAAATTTAAATAAGGTATCATACAAGACTATTACTGAATATACACAAGGATAAAAGCCTTGTGTTTTTCATTAAAAAAATATATTATATAAATGGTGATTTTATGAGATTGGACGTTGAACTTGTAAAAAGAGGATTATTAGAAACTAGAACCAAAGCCAAAGAAAGTATCAAAAAAGGAATAGTTTATTGTGATAATAAGAAAATAACTAAACCTAGCTTTGAAGTGGGCGAAAATACAAACATCGAAATAAAAGGCAAAGTATTACCTTATGTATCCCGTGCTGGATTAAAACTCGAAAAAGCTCTAAAAGTATTTAATATAAATATAGAAGACAAAATCATGGTTGATATCGGATCATCCACAGGTGGATTTACTGACTGTGCCCTTCAAAATAACGTCAAAAAAGTAATAGCTATCGATGTTGGAACTAATCAATTAGATAAAAAACTAAGAAACAATAAAAAAATTGAATTATATGAACAAACAGATTTTCGAAATATTGATTTAAATATTTTAAAAAACGTAAATATTGCCACTATAGATGTATCGTTTATTTCTGTAAAATTATTAACTAAAAAACTAAGTCAAATGGAAAACTTAAAAGAAATAATCTGTCTAATTAAACCACAATTTGAATGCGGTAAAGAAATTGCGGATAAATATAAAGGCGTAATTACAGACTCTAAAATTCATACAGAAGTCATAAACAAAGTAAAATCTTACTTTGAAAAAATAAACTTTAAATGCCTTAAAATAACACAATCACCAATTAAAGGTGGCAGTGGTAATAAAGAATTTTTAGGTTATTTTACAAAATAGTAAAATTAACCTTTTTTTACTACAAAATACGTACAATAGTTTTGTATTATCACTAAAAAATGATATAATTATAAAAGAATAGTGGAGGAAGTAAATCATGGCAAAAAAGAAAAAGAGAAAAACAAAAGAAAAGCAAACCGCATCTTATAGCGTTGAATTAAAAGGAATAATTTTAATCCTAATCGCTATTATTGGTTGTTGTCCATTTGGCATTGCCGCTGATGTTATCAAAGGCTTCTCAGCCTTCTTAACCGGCGCTTGGTATGTCGTTCCCTTAATCGGACTTGGAGTCTGTGGTGGTTATATGATGGTAAAAAGAGATAAACCAGACTTCTTTACCTCTAACCTAATCGGATTATATATTCTATTCCTTGGAATACTGATCCTATCTCATACTGAATATATTAAACAATTAGACACTTCTGGAGCTTCATTTGACGTTTTAAAAGAAACAATAAATAACGTCATGGGATTTGTCTCAAACAATCAAACCATCCAAGGCGGAGGTATAATCGGTGGAATATTTGCCGTTTTAGGTGTCAAACTTCTAACCTTAGAAGGAACCGAAGTAGTATGCATCGCCCTAATCATTTGTGGCACAATCATGTTTACCGGAATTTCTATCTATGATGCTGTAAACGCAGTTAAAAATAAACTAGCCAAAGCCAAAGAAGAAAGAAGTAATCGTAAAGCTGCCAGAGCTGCCGAAGAGGCCGAAGAAGAATACGAAGAAGAAAAAGATAAAGACATCGTTATTACTCAAGCTACAACCCCAGAAGTCCCTGAAACAAAAGAAGAACCTATCCCTGAACCCGTTTTAAAACAAACTGGTGAATATCATAAACCACCAATCACCTTACTTGTTAAACCTAAAATCAAAAAGGAAACAATTAAAGCCAACCAAGATGCGATTAAAGAAACAGTTGGCGAATTAGAAAAAGTTATCAGTGACTTTGGAGTCGAAGGTAAAGTTGTCGCTGCCAATACTGGTCCAACTGTAACCCAATACGAACTAGAAATCAAATCCGGAACTAGACTATCTAAAGTAACTGCCCTAAATAAAGAAATTGCTTTAGAACTTGGAGCAAAAGACGTTCGTATCCAAGCTCCAATCCCCGGTAAAAAAACCGTCGGAGTCGAACTACCTAATAAAAAAACCACCTCAGTTTCTGTTAGAGAAATTTTAGAACAAGTACCTAAATCCAAAGAAAACAGTAAACTTTTAGTCGCCCTAGGCAAAAACATCATGGGACAACCAATATTCTGTGAAATCGATAAAACTCCGCACCTTTTAGTTGCCGGATCTACTGGTTCTGGTAAATCAGTATGTATTAATAGTATGATTACTTCTATCTTAATGCGTACTAAACCAGACGAAGTAAAACTGGTCCTAGTCGATCCTAAGAAAGTTGAACTCTCAATGTATAACGGAGTTCCCCATTTATTAACCCCGGTTGTTACTGACCCTAAAAAAGCAAATATTGTTTTGCAAAAAATAGTCAAAATCATGGAAGATAGATTCGACTTGTTCGAATCATCAAAAACTAAAAATATTGCTGGTTACAATGCTTACGTTGAAAAGAAAAACGAAAGCTTATCAGATGATGAAAAAATAAAAAAAATCCCATACATCGTCGTAATCATCGACGAACTTGCCGACTTGATGTTAGTTGCCGCTAAAGAAGTCGAAGATTCAATTATGCGTATTACCCAAATGGCCAGAGCCGCCGGAATCCATTTGATAGTCGCAACTCAAAGACCAAGTACGGATATTATCACGGGTGTTGTTAAATCAAACATCCCATCTAGAATATCATTTGCCGTATCAAGCAGTATAGATTCAAGAACCATTCTTGATATGACTGGAGCTGAAAAACTCCTTGGAAAAGGTGACATGCTCTTTCTTCCACAAGGCGAAAATCAACCTATGCGTGTCCAAGGAACGTTCATTAGTGATGACGAAATAAAAGCCGTTGTCGACTATACGATTTCTCAGCAAAAAGCTATGTATGATGATTCACTAACCATCTCCGAAGAAGATAGGGGAGCCGTTAGTAGCGTTGAAAAAGAAGAGTACGAAGAACCATTATATGATGAAATTGTTGAATTTGTCATAACCCAAGGTAAAGCTAGCGCTTCACTTCTCCAAAGAAGATTCAGACTTGGCTATAACAGAGCCGCTAGATGTATTGATCTCTTAGAAGAACGAGGAATAGTTGGACCACCCAATGGTTCAAAACCAAGAGAAGTTTTAGTTGGCAAAAAAGAAGAATAACAAGTAATTATAAAATTATTTGTTATTTTTTTTAAAATTTTTGCAAATAAAAAAAGGAAATAGAAGATAGACACACTATAATTATCTATGAAGGAGGAAAACGATGAATAGAGAAACTTTAATGCCAGGTAAAATAATTCCTGCTTCATTTGATAAAGTATTTAAGGCCATATGGCAAGATGAACGAAATAAAAATCTCTTATCATATATGATTAGTAAACTACTTTTAATAAATAAAAATGGAATTTATCAAAATTTAGTTTTCAAAAACACTGAACTTCCAAAAAGGAAGTATGAAGATAAAGGCTTGATTACTGATTTAATTATAGCGTTTTTAGATTATGTTGTTAATTTTGAGATGAATAACACTTATGACCCGGGTAGAATAATAAAAAACAACTATTATCACCATGGGTTAGTAATTACATCCACTAAAGCAGGCAAGGAACCTAAAATAGTCGTTCAAGTAAACTTTAATGCAAAACTAACATCTAATGGAGACACTATAGTAAATACGATGATGAGAGATGTAGATAATAAGATATGTACCGATGAATCGTATATAACTATCAATATACATCTAGCCAAATCCCTATATAAGTATTATAATGAAGGTAAGGACAAGTTAAGTAGAATTGAAAAAATATTTGTAATGCTTGTAACCGATGAAATAAGTGTTTTAGAAGATGTATCAGAAGGAGATGAAGAGCTTATGATGTTGAAAAAGACAATTGAAGCAATGAGTAATGATGATGGAATCATAGGACTTTATGACAAAGATGAGATGGATGAATTTGAACGTAGTCAAGGATTACAATATGCCAAAAAAGAAGGAATTGAAATAGGCCGAGCTGATGGCATCGAAATTGGCCGGGCTGATGGAATTAAAATCGGCAAAGAAAACGCATTACTTGAAACAGCTAAGAATTTGCTTAAATCTGGAGATAGTATTCAAAAAATATCTAAAGTTACAGGTCTTTCACCATGTGTAATTAAATCACTTCAAGTATGAAAGTAAAAGTTAGAATTAAAGTTCTAGCTTTTTTAATGAAAATAAGTTCTAGTTTTGTCGAAACTATACACACCTTTACACATTTCTGGTACCATAAACTTGGTGATGATATGTTGGATATTGACATAACCTCAAAAAGAGGAATCTTATTTATAACCTTAAGAGGAGACTTAGACGAAAAAGTGGTTTCTAAATTTCAGAAAGAAGTAACCTTATTTATTCAAAAAATGGGAATAAAAAACACTGTTTTTAATCTTTCCGAACTAAACTCAATAAGTCAAAAAGGTTTAAATGAATTAATAAAGTGTTACAAGTGGACTATAAAAAATCATGGTGAAACCACAATATGGGCTAGTCCCCAAACTTACCTCGAATTAAACAAAACAATTTTAAATAAGATAACGACTATAAACACGCTTTCTCTTTCTTAAAAGGAGGAATCATTATCGACCTAAAAGAAGAATTAACTAAAAATCAAAATTTAATCTACAGTATCGCGAAAAAATTTAAACATGAAGCTCCCACCGAAGATCTCTTTCAAGCCGGATGTTTAGGTATGATAGAAGCATATAAAAATTACGATTCATCCTACGGAACCAAATTTACAACTTATGCTTATCCATATATTCTCGGTTCCATATCCAGGTATGTTAGAGAAAACAGACAAATAAAACTAAGTAAAGATATCAGTCAGTTAAAAAATAGGATTGCTAAAGCTAAAATATTACTCACTCAAAACCTGATGAAAATCCCGACAAACGAAGAAATAAGTAACTTTCTATCTCTTCCAGTAGAACTTATAAATAAAATAGAAAGTTATCAAACTTCTTGTACAAGTTTAGATGAACTAACAGGTGAGGAACTATCTAAACATGAAATAATCGGTGATAAATTTCGTGATAATGATTATTTGATTGCTCTTAAAGAAGAACTAGAAAATCTCGAAGAGCCAGAAAGGACCATTATGAAAGAAAGATATTTTGAAGACTTAACACAAGCCGAAGTAGCCAAAAACCTTGGAATAACACAAGTTGATGTTTCAAGGAAAGAACGTAAAACCTTAATTAAACTAAGACAAAAATTAAATTGACAAAAGACATATTCTAACCTATAATCAATAATAGGTGAAGAATATGAAAAAAGGATTTACTCTAATTGAATTAATTTGTGTCATCGTATTACTTGGCTTAATTGCTATGATTGCCATCCCGACAATCAATACAGCCATTAATAGTTCAAAAGAAAAAGCTTATAACGAACAAGTCGCCTTAATTGAGGATACAGCTCGTACATACATGTCTAAAAATTCTGCCAAACTTCCAAATCAAACAAGCGGAGCTAAAATATGCATCAGTGTTGATGATTTGCAAACCTCCGGACTGCTTTCAAGCGAAGACATTCAAAATCCGAACTACGA
This sequence comes from uncultured Bacilli bacterium, assembly GCA_944329365.1. GTDB lineage: Bacteria > Bacillota_I > Bacilli_A > RF39 > UBA660 > Coprosoma. The sequence goes on along the minus strand of CALVIC010000020.1, from coordinate 9,549 downwards.
AGAAGGTAGTACAGAAGCAGAAAAAAAAGACAAAACATTTACGGGATCCGTCGTCGTCACTTGGAATGGTAAGAAGTATCTTTATGAATATAAACAAAATCCTAGTTGTTAAAAAGAGATTAATTTCTCTTTTTTTGTATACTTAAAAAAATTTATTCCATAATAACCTTAGGAGGTAAATTATGGAAAAAACAAAATACAAAAATATCGTCGATAAAAACACCCCAAAAGAAAACACCTTTTATGACTGCTTAGTTGCCTTTGTCACAGGAGGCCTAATGGGCATACTCGCCGAAATATTAATCGAATTCTATCAAAATCTACTAGACATTCCGTTTAAAAGTGCGACAGTCTGTATGCTTGTAACTCTCATAACTTTAAGTTGTCTATTTACCTGTTTTGGTTTCTTCGACAAATGGGTAAACTTCTGTAAATGTGGCCTTATAATTCCAATCACTGGCTTTGCTCATGCAACTATGAGCGCAGCTCTTGAATACCGCAAAGAAGGACTTGTAACCGGAATCGGGGCGAACATGCTAAAACTATCAGGAGCCGTTATCATCTTTGGTGTCGTCTCTAGCTGGCTCTTTAGCATAATTAGATTGGTGGTCGGACTCGCATGACTATAAAATTCGAAAACATCTACATAAACGAAACCGCAACCGTCACAGGTCCTTACGAATCAAACGGAAGACTGAGCAAATACTTTGACAAAAGCTATAATGACCTTTATTTCGGCATGAAAACATGGGAACAAGCCGAAAGCAAACTTGTAAACGATGCCATCGATATTCTTTTAAATAAAGAAGGAATCAATCGCTTTAAAATCGAAGCTTTCATTGGAGGCGATCTCTTAAACCAAATAACTGCATCGAACTACGCCATGGCCAAAGAAGACACCCCATTTATCGGTATCTATGCCGCATGCGCTACCAGTACCTTAGGTCTAATAGTTGCTGCAAACCTCGTAAACAGTGGTTTAAATAAAGTAATAACCTTCACATCATCCCATAACAACGCCGCCGAAAAACAATTCAGATACCCAGTCGAATATGGTGGACCAAAACCTAAAACAACAACCTTCACAAGTACCGGTAGTGCAGCTGCTCTATTATCTACCAAAAAGAAAGGCATTAAATTAGAATCAGGGACAATCGGTAAAGTAATTGATCTCGGTATAAAAGACGTTTATAATATGGGCGCTGTCATGGCTCCAGCTGCCGCCGACACCATTTACACCCACCTAAAAGATACAGGCCGAACCGCAGATTATTACGATCTAATTCTAACCGGCGACCTCGGTATATATGGTCTAAACATCTTAAAAGAATATATGCAAAGTGAATATGGCATAACCTTAGGTAATTGTAACGACACCGGTTTGATGCTCTACGATAGAGACTCTCAGCCCGTAAACGCCGGTGGAAGTGGGCCTGCAACCGCTCCCTTAGTAACTTATAGCTATATCTTTGACCAAATGAAAAAAGGCAAATTAAAAAAAGTCCTACTAGTCGCAACTGGCGCTCTAATGAGTCAAACTATGGCAAATCAAAAATTAACTATCCCGGCAATCGCTCATGCCGTAAGTTTGGAGGTGAGAGGATGATCTATTTTAATTCATTTATATTTGCCGGCCTAGTTTGTGCCATTGCCCAGTTTATCCTCTCTAAAACTAAACTTACCCCAGGCCACGTTACCGTCATATTTGTCTGTCTAGGAGCCTTCTTAGATATCTTTAACATTTATGATAAACTAATCCTTTGGGCCGGAGGAGGAGCCCTAGTTCCAATAACTAGCTTTGGCCACATGTTAACTCATGGAGAAATAGCCGGATATGAAACCGAAGGATTTATGGGAATTCTTGGTGGAACATTCAATCTAACTTCTGCTGGCATTACTGCCGCTATAGTTGTTTCATTCTTTCTAGCTCTCATCTTTAAACCCAAAGACTAAAACTTTAGAATAATCTAAAGTTTTTTGTGCCTATTTTTAAGCTGGCAATGTAGACTATATAAATAATTATTGAAAACAAGCTTATTAAAAAAACATAATAAACACCTCCCAAACAAGTATAAATTTTATCTAAAATATCTAAGTAAGATAAATCTCCAAAAACATGCATACTTAAAACATCAATATTTACCTTATAAACGGCCTTATCACCGGGAAACAAAAAAGTATTTAAAAACATATAATTACATCCGTTTCCAATTATAAAATTCACTATAAAAGTAAAAAACATTTGAACAATTAAAATTATAAATAAAGGTAGGAAAGAAGTTATGATATTCTCTTTTAAAATCAAAAGCGAAATTAAAATCATTAAACTATGATAAAAATATAAATGTAACGCGCTAAAAGAAAACAGAGGATTCGGGTTACTAAAAACGATTCCAACCACCCCAAAAAACCATCCCAAAGTACCTAAATAATCTCTAAATAAACTACCTTTAAAAAACACACCCAAAACACCAATAAAAGGATAAATAAAACATAGTTGTAAAGATAAATCCTCATTAATTTCAAAATGACTTAAATTAATTTCGAGTCTTAAAATCTCTAAAAACAATAATAAGAAAATTAAAGCTTTATAACTAAGCTTAAATCTAACCAAAAATATAGGTAAAATAATAAAAAAAATAATAATTAAAAAATGCCTTAAAGAAAAAATTTCAATCATTTTCTCACCACTTAAATTATATGTAGTAAAAAAACAATATTGACAAACATTTGTTTGATATGTAAAATATTTATAGACTATTTGACAAGTCTGATATAATATTTTATGGAAGTGGTTACATGGAGATAATAGGTTATAAAGGATTTAATAAAGACCTAACTAATAGATACGGAAAAAAGTTCGAAATAGGCAAAAAATATTACGTTGAAGGAAGCCTCGAATGGGGAACATATGGTAATGGATATCATATGTGTACTAACCTTGAAGACTGCCTAAGATTTATCGACCCAAACATTTCCGTAATTGCCAAAGTCAAAGGCTTTGGACAAGCTAAACTTCATGAAGATGACTATTATGGATACTATGATATGTACGTTTGTGAAGGAATCGAAATAATCAAAATACTTTCAAGAAAAGAAATCATTTCCATGATGCTAAAAGTAAATGAACTTAGACAAGAAAGATTTATAAAAAGTTATAACTTAACCGAAGAAGAATTAAAACTATTTAAAGGAGACGATAAATATGGATCAAATAATAGTCAAGGGAGCCAGGGAAAACAACTTAAAAAATATCGACATTACTCTGCCCAAAAATAAACTTATAGTCATGACAGGAGTATCCGGTTCAGGAAAATCATCACTTGCCTTCGATACAATTTACGCCGAAGGCCAAAGACGCTATATTGAAAGCTTATCTGCTTACGCTAGACAATTCCTAGGTGGTAGTGAAAAACCTGATGTTGACAGTATTGAAGGATTAAGCCCAGCTATCAGTATCGACCAAAAAACAACTAACAAAAACCCGCGAAGTACCGTTGGAACTGTAACCGAAATATATGACTATCTAAGACTTTTATACGCGCGAATCGGTATCCCATACTGTCCAAGACATGACATTCCAATCTCATCTCAAAGTATAGAAGAAATGGTTAATGACGTTCTCGCCTTAGAAGAAAGAACTAAAATTAGAGTCCTCGGACCTGTTGCCGCCTTAGAAAAAGGCACCCATAAAGACTTACTTGACTCTCTGAGAAAAGATGGCTACGTCAGAGTTTTAATCGATGGTGAAGAATACGATTTATCCGAAGACATCAACTTAGATAAAAACAAAAAACATACAATCGAAGTAGTTGTCGATAGATTAGTAATCAAACCAGAAATCAGAAGTAGATTATATGAAAGTATGGAAACAGCAACCAAACTTGGTAAAGGAAAAGTTATCATCGATGTCGTAGGGGGAGATAGAAAACTACTTAGTGAAACATATGCCTGTCCAGAATGTGACTTTTCTCTTCCAACTCTTGAACCTAGAATGTTTTCATTTAATGCTCCTTGGGGCGCCTGTCCAGAATGTAAAGGACTTGGAATAAAATATAAAATCGATGAAGATCTAGTCGTTCCAAATAAAGATTTAAGCATTCGTGAAGGTGCAATCGTCGTCATCAATAGCAGTGACGAAAACAACATAACCTATACTAACCTTGAAACAGCTTGTCACCACCATAAAATCGACATGGACAAGCCTTTCAAAGATTTAACCAAAAAAGAAAAAGACATCATCTTTTATGGCTCACCAGAAATCATGACCTTTAACTATACATCTAAAACCGGAAACACCAGAACAACAAAAGGTTTTTTTGAAGGAATTATTACTAATCTTGAACGAAGATATATGGAAACTAAAAGTACTTGGATTCGTCAATGGATAGAAAACTACATGACTGAACTAGAATGCCCAGTATGTCACGGTTCAAGATTATCAGCTGATGTTTTAGCTGTCAAAATCGGTGGTAAAAACATCTATGAAGCAACATGCCTTAGTATCAAAGGATTATATGATTTCTTTAAAAAATTAAAACTAACCAAAGAACAGGCTAAAATATCTGAACTGATTATCAAAGAAATTAACTCGAGATTAGAATTTTTAATCAACGTTGGTCTTGAATATCTAACCCTTGCCCGCGAGGCTAAAACCTTATCAGGTGGCGAGGCTCAAAGAATTAGATTAGCAACGCAAATCGGCTCAAGATTAACAGGTGTCTTATATGTCTTAGATGAGCCAAGCATCGGCCTTCATCAAAGAGATAACCAAAGACTTATAAATTCCATGCTTGAAATGCGTGATTTAGGAAATACCTTGATCGTTGTCGAGCACGATACAGACACTATGCTTCAAGCTGATTACTTAGTCGACATCGGACCTAAAGCCGGAGTTCACGGAGGTGAAGTAGTAGCCGAAGGAACCCCAGAAGAAGTTATGCAAAATCCAAATAGTTTAACCGGTAAGTATCTATCTGGAAAACTTAAAATTGAAGTACCTAAGACAAGACGTAAAGGAAATAAAAAATACGTTGAAATCGTCGGAGCCAAAGAAAACAACTTAAAAAATCTCAAAGTAAAATTTCCACTTGGTAAATTTATCTGTGTAACTGGTGTCTCAGGTTCTGGTAAATCAACCCTAATAAACGAAATACTATATAAAGCTATAGCTAGTAACCTTTATAAAACGAAAAGCAAGCCAGGTAAATTTAAAACCATCAAAGGATTAGAAAACATCGATAAAATTATCGACATCTCTCAGGCCCCAATTGGAAGAACACCTAGAAGTAACCCTGCAACCTACACCGGCGTCTTCGACGATATCAGAGACGTCTTTACCGAAACCAAAGAAGCTAAAATGCGAGGATACGACAAAGGAAGATTTTCATTTAACGTTAAAGGAGGAAGATGTGAAGCTTGCTGGGGTGATGGTGTTAAAAAAATCGAAATGCACTTCCTACCAGACGTTTATGTCCCTTGTGAAGTTTGCCATGGAACGAGATATAATAGTGAAACCTTGCAAATAAAATACAAAGGTAAAAACATCTATGAAGTCTTAGAAATGACCGTTGAAGAAGCCTTAGACTTCTTTGAAAACCATCCTAAAATCAAAAACAAATTACAAATGCTCTCTGACGTTGGCCTCTCTTATATTAAATTAGGTCAGCCGGCTCCAACCTTATCAGGAGGAGAGGCTGCTAGAATCAAGCTTGCTAAAGAACTTCAAAAGAAACCAACAGGTAAAAGTTTATTCATCCTAGATGAACCGACAACCGGACTTCATACCGACGACATCAAAAAACTACTAGTAATCTTAAATAGAATAGTCGATGGCGGGGATACTGTTATCGTAATCGAACACAACTTAGACGTTATTAAAGTAGCTGATTACATCATCGACCTTGGACCAGAAGGTGGCGACGGTGGAGGTAATATCGTTGCCTCAGGAACTCCAGAAGAAGTAGTAGATTGTGAAGAAAGTTATACTGGAAAGTTCTTAAAGCCATATCTACAACAATAAGAAGTTAAAAGCTTCTTTTTTCTTATGTAATTTGATAATATTAAAATAGGTGAGAACATGAAAATTGCACAAATTCAAAAAATGATATATAATATCATCAATAAAAGGAGGGAAATATATGCAAAATTTTCCTAGTGAAGAAGAAAAGAAAAAGCTAAAACTTATAAGTGAGTACCAAAAAGCATTAAGCCATCTGAACATCGATTTAAAAAAACTAAACATAAATCAATTAAAAACATTTTCGAATGAAGAGTTAGAAAACAAAATAATGAACGCTTATCAGTTAATCGCAATGTCAAAAAATTTAACCGACGAGATGTATCAAAAATTTGTAAAGGGTAGTTATTCTCCCAAAATTCATGATATAGTAATAAATACATTATTAAGCGATTATCCATTTGATACTGAACTTTTCAAGCTTTGTTTAACTGATAATGTTGAAGATTTAGAAATATATGATATATATTCAAAAATAAACTCAGCCAAAGAAGTAGTTAAACACTTGCGTGACAGTAATAAACCAAGTTATATTATGTCACTTGAACAACAACGTGAACTTCCTTCAGATGAAGAAAACGAAAAAATGATATCTTCAATTTTAGAAAATCGTTATCGGGATATTGAAATGCAAATTGAATATGTTTTAAAACGTGCCACTGAAAAAGGGTTGACCAAGTAGTCAATCCTTTTATTTGTAAAGTTCATATCTTAAAAGTTCTAAATTATCATTCATAATAGAGAAATAATCCTTATTCTCACTTCTTTCATCCTCAGTAATATTGGCCAAAGTGTGCCACTTTCGAATTGTTAAATTACTTTCTGTAGCTAAATCATTGACTTCATCGCTTACTTCTTCATTACTCTTAACATAAATATTTTGAATCTTCCCATTACTTATCATCGACTTAACTGTACTTAAAGTCTTTTGATAATCATCACTGTTTTCATCTAAAACATAAACAGTCAATCCATACTTTTCTAAGAACTTAAATAACTTATCGGAAGCAACAATAGTTTTGCTCGTTCCCCCTTGAATAACCTCTTTAATCTCCGCATCCAAATTAGAAGCCTCGATATCAAGTTTATCATAAGCATCGTTAATTTGTTCATTCAGATAATAACTATCGATGTATTCACTAAATCCAGTTTTAATATTTTGAGCCATCATCAAGAAATTAGAAGGATCGAGCCATAACTCTTCAATCCCATCGTCATATTCCATTGAAAGAGTCGTATCGATAATCTTTAAATCTTTATTATCTTCTCTCATTTTTGTAACATAATCTTTTTCATTGCTTAAGCCATTAAATATAAATAAATCCGCACTACTATAATCTTCGATTTGTTTATCCGTAAGTTCATAGTCGTTTATATTAACTCCATCCGGATAAATACTTTTAACCTTACTATAATTCCCATAAAGTCTCTTGGTAATATATTCAGTTGGATAATTAGTCGTATAAATAGTAATATCCTCCATACTATCTCTCTTAATACAACCTGTCGACATAAACACTAAAGTCAAAACAATAAAAATGCTAAATATTTTTTTCATTTTCTCTCCTCCTTAATTACTGGATCGTATCCCATGCCCCCAAGTGGGTTGCACCTGAGAACTCGTTTAATCGCTAAAAAAGTTCCTTTAAAAGGACCATAAAACTCTATTGCCTGAATTGCATAATTTGAGCACGTTGGATAAAATCTACAAAGTCCATGGCTTATAAATGGTATATTTTGATATCCTTTAATCAATTTAATTAAAAACATTTTCATTTTGTCATCTACTTCATTATACTAAAAAATACCCCAAAAGTAAATTAATAATATCGTCCCACTTTTAATCCGAATCCAAGTTTTCCTCAAAACAAAGCGCTAAAAGTAGGGCTAATTTAAAAACATATCTAATTGTATTTTTGTAAGAAAAACTAAACCACTTCTAAAAACAAGGTTTTTGTGCTATAATAATCTAGGTGATTTTATGGAACTACTTGATAAATTAAAAATTAAACCAAATAATTTAAGTCTTTATGAAACTGCTTTTTCTCATACATCTTATGCAAACGAGCACAATACGCAAAGTTATGAAAGACTTGAATTTTTAGGTGATGCGGTTTTAGAATTATTAATGAGTGATTATCTCTATAATATTAATAAGTATAATGAGGGTGAAATGACTAAAAAAAGAGCACATTATGTCTGTGAAACTGCTTTATGGGAGTATTCTTTAAAATTAGGCTTAGATAATTATTTAAAGCTAGGTAATGGAGAACTTGAAAACGGTGGTAAACAAAGCAAAGCCATTTTATCTGATATCTTTGAATCGTTCCTAGGCGCCCTCTATTTAGACCAAGGATTTACAACTGCCGAAAAATTTTTCAAAGAAAACGTCGTTCCATTAATCGAAAATCATGAGGTTGATTTCTTTGATGATTATAAATCAGCCTTGCAAGAATATGCTCAAACTGACCGTAAAAGCATAGAATATAAAGTAGTTAATGAAAAAGGACCGGCTCATAACAAAGAATTTACCGCTGAAGTCAGTATCGATGGCATAGTCTTTGGTACAGGTACCGCTCACAGTAAAAAAGGTGCCGAACAAGAAGCTGCCAAAGACGCTTTAACTAAAGCACAGAAAGGAAGTGTATTATGGGAAGAGCGTATGAAGTAAGAAAAGCAAGTATCCAAAAAAACGGAGCTGCTAAAGCCAAATTATATTCAATGTACGCAAGAGAAATATATCAAGTTGCCAAAAACGGAGGAACAGAATTAGAAGGTAATCCTTCACTAAAAAGATTAATCGATAAAGCTAAAAAAGAACAAGTTCCGATGGATATCGTCAATCGTGCAATCGACAAAGTAAACAGTGGAGCTGACGAGACATATACATCAGTTAACTATGAAGTCTTTGGACCAAACGGTTCAACTCTAATCGTTAATTGTCTAACCGATAATCTAAATCGTAGTATCAGTAGTGTCAGAGCAGCCCTAAACAAATGTCATGTTAAATTAGGTGCTCAAGGTAGCGTTAACTACATGTACGATCACGTATGCGTTGTCAGCTTTAAAGGAATATCTGAAGAAGATACCTTAGATATCTTACTTGAAGCTGGTATCGATATAAGTGACATCGAAACCGAAGGTGATGAAGTAATCGTTTATGGTAGTCCAAACGATTTAAACAGTATCAAAGAAGCACTACTTGCTAAAAATCCTAAACTAGAATTCGATTTAGATGAAATAACTTATCTACCAAAAGACAAAGTAACCCTAGAAGGTGAAGATTTAGATAATTTTAACCGTTTACTTGATATGTTAGACGAAGTTGAAGATGTAAATCATGTATATCATAATGTCGAGCTTTAAGCTTAATTTTATAAAGAGTCATCAAAACTATGAATTTTCATAGTTTTTTTCATGTTTTGAAGAAAAAATTTGAAATAAAAAAAGAAACCGAAGGTGACACACTATGATTATCTATGAAGGAGGTTAAAATATCAAAGTAAAAACATATTATAAACTTATTAATG
>CALVIC010000019.1 GCA_944329365.1 uncultured Bacilli bacterium | reverse complement strand
TCTTTATATCTTAATTGATTTGCATTACGGATTCTCGTAAGCATATCAGCAATTGGATCTGATACTACCATATTTAATCCTCCCTTCTTACCAACTTGATTTTGTAATTCCAGGTATTTGTCCTTTATAAGCTAATTCTCTAAAGCAAATACGGCAAATTCCATATTTTTTAAGTACTGAATGTGGTCTACCACAAATTTTACATCTAGTATATTTACGTACTTTAAATTTTGGCTCACGATTAGCTTTTACAATCATACTTTTTTTAGCCATAATTTCCTCCTAATCATTATTTTCTAAAAGGCATACCGAAACCTTTTAATAAGTCTAAAGCTTCCTCATTGGTATGTGCTGTTGTAACAAACACAATATCCATTCCGCGTACTTTAACAACTTTATCATAATCTATTTCTGAGAAAATTAATTGTTCAGTCAAACCTAGAGTGTAATTACCTCTACCATCAAATGATTTTGGACTAATACCTCTAAAGTCACGAACACGAGGTAATGTAATACTAATTAATTTATCTAAAAAGTTATACATATTATCTCCACGCAAAGTTACTTTACATCCGATAGCTTGTCCTTCACGAACCTTAAATCCAGCTACGGCTTTCTTTGCTTTTGTAATAACTGGTTGTTGACCACTAATAGCTTTCAAATCAGCTACAGCTGCATCGATAAGCTTACTATTACTAGTTGCGTCACCCACACCCATATTGATAACAATCTTATCGAGCTTTGGCACAGCCATTACGCTCTTATAGTTATATTTTTCTCTTAAGCTAGGCACTATTTTTTCATTATACTCTTTTTCTAGGCGGTTCATAAATACCCTCCTTCCAGGTCTTAGTCAAGCTTTTCATTTGATTTTCTTGACACTCTTATTTTTTTGCCATCTTCAATTTTATATCCAATTCTTGTTCTTTTTTTAGTTTTTGAATCAATAGCCATAACATTTGAAGCATCAAGAGGTGCTTCCATCTCTTGAATTCTTCCAGATTCTCCACCGTTTGGTTTAATATGTTTCTTTACAATATTAACGCCTTCAACGATGACTTTGTTATCGGCTCTTAAAGTTTTAATAATTTTTCCTTCTTTGCCCTTGTCTTTTCCGGCAATGACAACTACTTTATCTCCTTGTTTAAGTCTCATATTCTCCTCCAAACGATTTTATAATACTTCCTTAGCTAGTGAAGCAATCTTCATGAAACCTTTATCACGAAGTTCACGAGCTACTGGTCCAAATACGCGGGTTCCATATGGAGTCTTATCATCTTTAATTAAAATGCATGCATTATCATCAAATTTGATATAAGATCCATCTTCTCTTCTAACTCCACGTCTTGTTCTAACAACAACAGCCTTAACAACCTTACCTGCTGGAATAGGTCCATTAGGAGTTGCTTTTTTAACTGTTCCTATAATTATATCACCAATATTACCAGTTTTAACTTTGCTGCCACCAAGCACTCTCATAACTAAAAGTTCGCGAGCCCCAGAATTGTCAGCTACTTTTAAACGGCTTTCTTGTTGAATCATAAATTAATCCTCCTTCCAGCTAGTTATAAAATAACTGCCTTTTCTACTATTTCTACTAAACGATAATGTTTAGTCTTAGATAGTGGTCTAGTTTCCACAATTCTAACTTTGTCGCCAACTTTAGCTTCATTACGTTCGTCATGAGCTGCGTATTTCTTAGAATACATAGCTCTTTTGCCATATTTTTTATCCATTACATAAGTTTCAACTAAAACAGAAATTGTCTTATCGCCTTTAGCACTTACAACTTTTCCGGTCAATTCTCTTTTTTTCTTATCCATATTAGTCCTCCTAGTCTTGTAATTCACGTTCACGTAAAATAGTTTTCATACGTGCAACAGCCTTTCTAAGTTCATTTATTCTAGCTGGCTTCTCAAGACTACCAGTAGCTTGGCTTAAACGTAAATTAAATAATTCAGCTTTAGTTTCGTCGATTTTCTTCTTTAAATCTTCGTCGCTTAACTCTCTAAGTTCATTAATCTTCATTTGCCTCACCACTTTCTTTCTTAACAAATTTACACTTAATTGGAAGTTTATGCATTGCAAGTCTTAAAGCTTCACGTGCAACCTCTTCACTTACACCGGCAATTTCGAACATAACTTTTCCACGTTTTACGACAGCAACCCATTTCTCTGGTGCACCTTTACCTTTACCTTGACGCATACCAATACCTTTGGCAGTCAAAGATAAGTGTGGGAAAATGTTTATCCAAACCTTTCCACCACGTTTCATATAACGAGTCATTGCAACTCTGGCAGCTTCGATTTGTCTTTCAGTAATCCAAGCACCTTCTAGAGCTTGAAGACCATATTCACCAAAATGAACTGCCTTGTTACCTCTAGTTTCTCCATCATATCTTATACGATGTGGACGACGATACTTAGTTCTTTTTGGAATTACGGCCATGACTCGCACCTCCTTTATCGTCTTTAGCAAGGATCTCGCCTTTGTAAATCCATACTTTTACACCGATTTTACCATAAGTAGTATTTGTTTCCTTAGCAGCATAATCGATATCAGCACGTAAAGTATGACGAGGAACCTTACCTTCTGTATAACCTTCGCTACGAGCCATTTCTGCACCATCTAAACGTCCAGAAACTAAAGTCTTAACACCTTTAGCACCTGACTTCATAACGTTTCTAATAGCTTTCTTTTGCGCAATCTTGAATGAAACACGATTCTTTATTTGATGAGCTATATTTTCAGCTACTAAACTTGCAACTAAATTAGGATTTTTAATTTCTTTAATTGAAATATGAACATCTTCGTTTATAAGTTTAGCAACTTCTTTTCTTAATTTTTCAATTTCATCTCCGCCATGACCAATTACAACACCAGGCTTAGCTGTATTAATAATGATTTCGGTCTTGCCAGAATTTCTTTCGATAACTATATCTGAAACTGCTGCGTCTTTTAACTTTTTCTCTAAAAATTTACGAATTTTATAGTCGTTATTTAAAAATCTTGCAAAATCTTTTTTACCTGCATACCAGTTAGATTCCCAAGTCTTATTTATTCCAATTCTAAGTCCCACTGGACTAACCTTTTGACCCATCAGTTTACCTCCTTTGCTTAATCTCTTTCACTCACAACAACAGTAATGTGAGATGATCTTTTTAAAATTGGTTTTGGACTTCCTTTAGCCGCAGCTCTTCCTCTTTTTAAAGTTATACCATCACCAACATACGCTTCTTTAACATAAAGATTCTCTCTATTAAGTTCTAAATTATTCTCTGCGTTAGCGGTTGCTGAAAGTAATACTTTACGGACAGCTGTAGCTGCATCCTTATTAAGGTGTGAAAGAATTACGTCAGCTTCAGATACGCTTTTACCAACGATTAAACGTGTAACTAAACGTACTTTTCTTGGTGAAATTCTAACACCTTTAGCAATTGCTTTAGCTTCCATTTATATCATCCTTTCCGGTTTATTTTTTATCTTTATTTTCGCCATGACCGCCGAACTTACGAGTTGGAGCGAATTCACCCAATTTATGTCCAACCATTTCTTCTGTTACATAAACCGGAATAAATTCTTTACCATTATGAACAGCAAATGTGTGTCCAACAAAATCAGGATAAATTGTAGAACGGCGAGACCATGTTTTAATTACTTCTTTTTTATTAGATTCATTTAACTTTTGAACCTTTGCCATTAAATGTTCATCGGCAAAAGGACCTTTTTTTAAACTTCTAGCCATTTATAAATCATCCTTTCCTATTTTTTACGACGGCGTACTATTAATTTAGTTGAAGCCTTCTTAGTTTTACGAGTCTTGAGACCAAGAGCAGGTTTACCCCAAGGTGTAACTGGATGTTTACGTCCAACTGGAGCACGTCCTTCACCACCACCATGTGGGTGATCATTAGGGTTCATAACAGAACCACGTACTGTAGGTCTAACTCCCATATGTCTCTTTCTTCCAGCTTTACCTAAATTAACTAATCCGAAATCTTCATTTCCAACTTCACCGACAGTAGCGCGGCAAACACTTAGAACTTTTCTAACTTCTCCACTAGTTAAGCGAAGTAAAGTGTAACCACCTTCATGACCTAAAATTTGAGCGCTTGAACCAGCACTTCTAGCCATTTGGCCACCCTTACCAGGTTTTAATTCAATATTGTGAACAAGTGTACCTTCAGGAATGTTTCCAAGCGGTAAACTATTACCTGCTTTAATATCAGTAACTTCTCCACTTTCAATTTTCATTCCAGGCTTTAAGCCTTTTGGAGCAATAATATATCTCTTTTCTCCGTCTGTATAATTAATTAAAGCAATGTTAGCATTTCTATTTGGATCGTATTCGATTGAAGCAACAGTTCCAATCACACCATCCTTATTTCTTTTAAAATCGATGATTCTGTATTTTTGTTTAACTCCACCACCGTGATGTCTAACAGTGATTTTGCCTTGATTATTACGACCACCTGATTTCTTTACTGTAACTAATAAAGATTTTTCTGGCTTAACTTTAGTAAGTTCTGAATTAACTAAAGTAGTCATTCCTCTTCTACCATTAGTTGTTGGTCTATATGATTTAATTGCCATATTCGTCCTCCCTTAAGATTAATTAAGTTCGATTGAACTTCCTTCTTTTAATTTAACAATTGCTTTTTTAACTCTGTTAGCTCTACCAACATAACGACCAACTCTTTTTTTCTTGGCATAAGTATTAATAGTGTTTACATTTTCAACCTCAACATTGAAAATCTTTTCAATAGCTTTTTTGATTTCAATCTTATTAGCTCTTGGATCAACACTAAACACAAAAACGTTATCTTTAGCTAAATCAGAAGTTTTTTCGGTAATAATTGGAGCTTTTATAATGTCTCTATATCTATCCATTATGCAAGCACCTCCTCTATAGCTTTAATTGCATCTTTAGTGATAACTAAGCAGTCGGCAGCTAAGATATCAAGAACATTAATTTCAGATGCCTCAAGTAAATCTACCTTTGGTAAATTACGAGTAGCTAAAATTAAATTGTCTGTAAGTTCATCTACTACAATTAAAATATTTTTTGTAGCTTTAATTGTATTTAAGATATTTACCATATCTTTTGTTTTATTGCTTTCTAATTTCAAATCATCTAAAACAATGATTTCGTTATTAGCCTCTTTATAAGACAAAGCAGATTTAAGAGCTAAAACTCTCTCTTTTCTGTTCATCTTTAATTTGTAAGTTCTTGGATGTGGTCCAAACACAATACCACCATGATACCAATGTGGAGCTCTTGTACTACCTTGTCTAGCTCTACCAGTACCTTTTTGTCTCCATGGCTTTCTTCCGCCACCACTTACTTCTGAGCGTGTTTTTGTATCAGCTGTTCCTTGTCTTTGTGCTAAATTAGTAAGTCTTACTGCATCATAAATAACGCTATCATTTGGAGTAATTCCCCAAACTTTTTCATTTAAAGTAATATCACTTACTTTTTCACCTTTAAGATTAATTACAGAATTCTTTTTCATTCTTAATCCTCCTTAACCTCAGAAACTTCAGCGTTATCTTCTTTATCCCAAGAAATAAGATCGGTTCTCTTGTTAACCTTATTAGGATTTTTAACTGCAGATCTAATAGTTACTAATGATTTTTTAGGTCCAGGAATATTTCCCTTAACTAAAATAGCATTGTTTTCAACATCGACAGCTACAATTTCCAAGTTTTGGATAGTTACAGTATTAACTCCCATGTGACTTGGAAGTCCTCTACCTTTAAATACACGCTTTGGTCTCATTGTACCAAGTGATCCTACGCCTCTATGATATTTAGAGCCGTGACCCATAGGTCCTCTACTTTGATTGTATTTTTTGATTGAGCCTTGGAACCCTTTACCTTTAGTAGTTCCAGTTACATCAACAACTTCGCCAACTTCAAAAATGTCAGCTTTAATTTCTTCACCTAAAGTATAGTCGTTGATGTTTACACCTCTGATCTCTTTAAAGAAGCGCTTAGGTGTAGTATTAGCTTTATTGGTGTGTCCAATAGAAGCTTTTGTCGCTAACTTTTCTCTCTTTGTATCAAAACCAAGTTGAATAGCTTCATAACCATCATTTTCCATAGTCTTAATTTGAGTTACAACGTTAGGGGTAACTTCAACAACAGTTACTGGAGTAAGCTTTCCGTCTTGGTCAAATACTTGAGTCATTCCAATTTTACGACCTAAGATTCCTTTCATTTTTCATTCCTCCTATAATTTAATTTGAATATCAACCCCGCTAGGAATTTCAAGATGTGATAGTGCATCTATTGTCTCCTTGCTTGGATTATTGATATCAATAAGTCTTTTGTGTGTTCTCTTTTCGAATTGTTCACGAGAATCTTTATATTTGTGAACAGCTCTTAAAATTGTAATCTTTTCAACTTCAGTTGGAAGTGGAACCGGTCCACTAACTTCACCGCCAGTTCTCTGAACAGTTGCCACTATTTTAGCACATGCAGCGTCCAAATTTTTGTGTTCAAAAGATTTTAATCTAATACGAACTTTGTTCTTTGACATTATTGTATCCTCCTCTCGCCTATATCTTGTATAGACTTGCTCCGTGTAAAAACCTAAAATCACGTTTAAATTTCTATCAACTTAACCCCGCGTTTTAGCAACCTCACACATCCATGCATGCCACACATTCAAAAGTATACATTAAAAGTATATAAAAATCAAGGTGTTTTTAGAATTTTTTTACTTTTTTTTCACAAAAAAACAGCTAAAAAAATTAAATTGTTTTTTGTGCTTGATGATTTGCATTTATAAAATCAGAAACTTCTACTAATGACGGATAAAGCGAATCATATAAACAATGAACCCCCTCTATTTCCGCATAATAAGTCTCACTCAATCCTTTGTTCTGACGATTCTTAATAACTTCCGTAAATAACCTAAGTTGTTCTTGTTCTGGCACTAAAACATCACTAATACCTTGAATACAATAAGTTGGAATATCTAACTTTTTTTAATTTTCGATAAACTCATCAGAAAAACTAGCTACCTCATCATATGTTGACTTTCCTTCAACCGCATTTCCGAGCCTAAATTGTTTACCACTTTCGATTACTTGTTTTTTTAGGGATAAAAGACCTGCATCTTCTGGCGTCTTAGTAAAAGAATAATCAAAAGTATAAAGAGGTGAAAAAAGAGTAATAGAATTAACATTTTCTCTATTCTTCTCATTTTCCAAATAAAGGCCCAAAACTACTGTTCCCATACATGTTCCAACATAATCGACAGAATTAAAAGACCTACCTGCAACTTCTGGTAATTGCTTCATTACCTCCTCTAAATCTTTCGACATCTCCACAAATGACATATTCTTTAAAGGTGGTCTATGTAAAAGCATATTTATATCATCACTTGTTGCAAATTCATTTATCTTTATATTATCCCTCTCGTGCAAAGCCTTAACAATTTCTTGTTTCTCGCTTTCTGAAAGATTAAATTCACTTGATCTTTCATCTAATTTCTGAACATCGACATTTTTTCCGCTCTTACCATGGTTCCTTTGATCGATTCTTAAAATACAATAATCATCCTTTAACATTGTAGTTAAATAATCATAATTTCCCTGTGGATTATAAAATACCTTTTCCGTTTTTCCAGTCTCTGGATTTTTCTTTACTTCCTTTACTCCTTGTTCGTGGCGGTCATAACCTCCACTGTGAAGCATAACAACTAAATTATCTGAATCCAAATCACCTTCTAAACTTCCTCTAATTACTAAGCCATCAGACATTACGAATTTTACTTCTTTATTCATTTTGTCTCCTCCTATAACAATTATAAAATAATTGCTATTTTAAATTAAAAAAAACATATCATTAAATCTACTTCTATGAACTTTTAAAAAATACATCATATAAACCTACGTCACCATAATAAAATATCATAATATCTTTTTTATAAAATTTTCCTTAATATAATATATTTAACAAAAGATTCTTATTTTTTATGTTTCAATCAAGTAAATTACATGATATTATACAAAATTTCAAAAGACGTCAAATTTATATAGCAAAAAAGTAAATAAACATAATTTACTTTCTTATCTACTTTTTAATTTTTTCTTTTCTATTTTTCTTAGAACCAATACCATATTTAACCTCTCCAATTAAACAAACCTCGTTATCTCTTTCCCGAATTAAACCGTACGTATCCATAACCAAACCACGGTTAAAACCGTCAATAAGCATATTGTTAATTTCTGTAATCTTCTCAGTACTATATTCGATTTCATCTAAAGAACAAGGTTCATTATAACCAGCTATTCTACACTTAACCATTTCGATAAGTTTTTGATTAATTGACCTATCCATAACCAAATCTGCAATCATCGAATCCTCAGGATCAAAATGATTTCTGTCTTTTTTTAGTTCAGCTAGCGATTCCTCGATAGAAATGATATTGTAATTTTTATCAAGAGCAAATTTTTTTAAAACTTCCAAATCATCTAAAGTTAATTTCTCATCGTTAAGTAAAAGAACATATCCCCTATCTTTTTCGGTAAAACCAAAATTCTTATCATAAGTTTTTTTAAGGTTAAATAGTTTATCTAAAAAATACGCCATAATCTCTTCCTCCATTTCACATACGTAGTATTATAAACTATCATTTAAATTTGTCAAACCCAAAAGAAAAAGACTCAAATAAAAGTCTATATAACTTTATAATCTTTTAAATAAAAACTATCTCTGCTTTTTTCGAACGTATACTTATACTTATTTCCTTTATTCTTAAACTCATCATAATGCTCACTATAATAATCTATTATCTCCTCATTTGAAGCCTCATCGCCAAACAAAGAATCCTCAAAAAGCTTATTATTATTCTGTGGATCTGTCGTAATATAATCACTTGAAAGTGGTGAATAATAAATTTTGTTTAAAACAAGCACATATTTATCTCCAATTTGAGAAATGGAATAAACCTTTGAATAAATAGACGTCGCATTATCACCATCATGACCTGGATGATCCTCATTATAAATAAAATTCTCCCCATCGAATTTATATAAAACTTCATTGTCGACCCTGCACAATATATTAGTGTGTTTAAATGTTCTTTTAAAAACCTTGTTTAAATACTCATCCACCTCACCCTTGCTGACAGTGTCACACTTATCTTCTTTAAAACAATAATAATTAATGGCTACCCTATCTAAATTATCCATTCCGTAAAGATCTAATGAATCTAAACTGTTATCCGAAACAAAACTCTGAAGCTCCAAAGCCACATTATTCAAATTATCTAAAGTATCATCCTTTGAAGAAGCATTTTTAGTATTGTTTTCATATATTATGTAGCACCCCACACAAAATACAACCAGCAACATGCCCAAAACTAACCACTTAAACTTTTTCATCTCTAACCTCTCCTATTTTTTAACTTACTCATAAATAATTTATAGAATATCCAAATTGTACAAATACCACCCATAATCAAATAAATATAGAAAATAAATGGTAAATCATCGTGATTCTGCATAACTATCAAACTCGTTCCTAAAATATAAGCCACATCTAAAATTGTAATCATCACTAAATGAACAAGTTGTTCGATATTTCTAATTTGATGTTTTGAATCATTAAGCTCGATATTAAACCTAAGTTCCCCACTATTAACACCTTTTAAAAACGTTAAAAGCTCATTCGGAATATAAACTAAACTCGTACCACTTTCAATTCCCTTGCGCGTAAATTTACCGATATCCTCCTTTGACAAAACTTCACTAGGTTTGACATGTGTTTCAAGTAAACTTATTAAATTTATCCTTGGACTTATCTTTCGAAGAACTCCTTCCATAACTATTATTCCTCGAATAAGCATTGTAATATCTTTAGGCATAGTAACATTGTTCTTAGATAACATAGATAAAAGATCATTTGTAAAGTCCTTGACATCGATATCTAAAACATCTTGAGTTTTATTCTTATCCAAAACCGTTTTTATATCGCTCTTAAGACCCATATGATCGACCTGACCCCTAGCCGTTCCAAGTGTCAGCAAAATATGTTCGACCTCATCTATATCATCACGAACAATTGCTAAAATGCATTTACTTAAAAGAGTTCTATCCCGCTTAGACAAAACACCCATCATACCAAAATCCATATAAACAATTTTTCCATCGTTTATTTTTAAATTATCTGTATGTGGATCAGCATGAAAATACCCATCGTCTATCGCCTGTTTAATATAATTTGCCCCAAGCTTCTCACCAATCTCATCCATATTATACCCAAGTTCCTTTAACTTTTCGAAATTATCGATTAAAACTCCATCCATATATTCCATAACTAAAACTTTACTAGTCGTATAATCATTATAAACTTTAGGTGACCTTATATAAACGACATCTTTATTATATTCGTAAAATCGCTCAGTATGTTCAGCCTCGATTAAGAAGTTCATCTCCTCTTTAGCTGATGCGAACATTTCGTCGATAATTGAGTCAAAATCAAACACTGAATTAAATATCTTTTGAATTCTAAATGTCTTTATAACTTTTTTTATTAAATTGACATCTGTTTCCATTCTCTCGTAAATATGTTCCCTTTGAACCTTTATCACAACATCCGTTCCATCCATAAGCTTTGCTCGGTGAACCTGAGCAATAGAAGCCGAGCCAATTGGCATCTCATCTATTTCTTGAAAAACGTCTTTGGTTTGCCCTTTATATTCGCCATCCAAAATTTCCATTACCTTTTCAAATTTCATCGGTTTTACTTGGTTGCGCAAATGACTAAGTTCCTCACAATACTCTTTAGGAATCACGTCATCACGGTAAGATAAAATTTGACCAAGTTTAATAAAAGTCGGCCCAAGCTCTTCTATTGCCAGTCTAAGCCTCTCTGCCGACATTTTTTTTATAAGGTCATATTTTCTAATCGTATTTATTATTTCAAACAATCTATCTTTTCCACTACTCATTTTTTGCCTTTACATCCTTCTTGTTCTTTTTAAGTAAGTTTAGCATCTCTTTTTTATCTTCATCGCTAAGCTTCTCAATTTCCTTAGCTAAATCTTCCTTAGTCATTTCTGGATTCTCGACGACAACCGTCACATTTTCCTTAATCTTCTCACTTATATTATGTTTAAGCTCTTCGTTTAAAGCCTTACCATTCTTATAAGCCTCTTCCCCTTTCTTTAAAAGCTCTTCTTTTAACTCTGAAGCCCTCTCACTGGTCATAGCCAAAGCTCCAAGCCCCATAAGAAATACATTTTCTAAAGTTTCTTTCATAAAACCACCTTCCTATAATCATTATATCATATAAAATCAAATTCAAAAAAACTTTATGTTTTAAAATATACATGTTATAATTAAAGCGGTGATAAAAATGAAAATAACTGTTTTAGGTGCCGGGGCTTACGGAACTGCCCTTTCTACTGTTTTAGCAGAAAACAAAAACGATGTAACAATTTGGTCTGCTTTCAAAGACGAAATCGACTATTTACAAACAAATCATGAAAGTCCAAAATTAAAAGGAATAAAACTATCAGAAAACTTTAAATTTACTACAGACTTAAAAGAAGCAATTACAAATAAAGACCTAATTATTATCGCTACTCCTACTGGAGCAGTCGATGACGTTACAAAACAAATGCAAGAATATTATAATGGAACTCCAATCTGTGCCATTTCTAAAGGTATCGAACAAGACACCTGTCTATTCGTCTACGATGTTATCAAAAAATACTTAAATACTGATGAAATAGCCATTATGTCTGGCCCCTCTTTTGCCATTGATGTTGCAAATAAAGTTCCAGTTGGCTTAACCCTTGCTGGTCAAAATAAAAAAGCAATCGATACCATTTATAAAGCTTTTGCAAACGATCACTTTAAACTACGTAAATCATATGATATCGTCGGAACTGAAGTCTGCGGAGCTATTAAAAACGTTATCGCTATTGCCTCAGGAATCTTAAGTGGACTCGGTCTTCCCGAATCGACAATTGCCATGCTTATAACAGAATCTCTTCACGACATCAAAGAATTAATTAAAGGTCTAGGCGGCAATGGTTCAACCGTCTATTCATTTGCCGGATTTGGTGATCTATTATTAACAGCCACCAGTACCAAAAGTCGCAACTTCTCATTTGGTAAATTAATTGGTGAAGGAGCAAGTCAAAAAGAAATAGACAAGTACATTAAAAATACAACTGTTGAAGGCCTATATACGTTAAAATCTGTCCGTAAATTAGTCGACAATAAAGCTGTTGAAATGCCAATTATCGATTTAATAAATGACATAATTTATAATGGAAAAAATCCAAAAACATTAATCGACTTTTTAATTCAAAAACCTTAAGTCGTTTTTTTGTTAAGAAACATATAACTATATTGCTTGTGAATTTATCCAAACATTCAAAGAATTATATTACTATACATTTGAAAATTATAAAATAAACTTCTTAATAAAATTAAATGGTGATATAATCCCTGTAGAAATCATATTCGGAAGAAAAACCATTAGTAAAAGTCTAAACGAATATATAAAAAAATATAATCCAAAATATAGTATTAGATTATCAACTAAAAACTTTGACCTTGAAAACAAAATCAAATCTGTTCAGTTATATGCGACTTTCTGTATTAAAAATGAAATCAGCCACTAAAATTTAACTACCGAAAAATATCTTCCCATGATATAATATAAACGAAGGATGTGATTTAAATGCCTCGTACATATGAAAAAGAATTTAAAAAAATAGCCGTTGAGAGAGTAACGAAAAACGGTAAATCGACTTCTCAAACCGCCAAAGAATTTGATATACCTCTTAAAACATTTGAAAAATGGATCACAGCTTATCATAAAAACAATAAAGTTTTCAATAGAGAATACATCTCACCTGAAAAACGTATAAGTGAACTTCAAAAATCTATTAAAGCCTTAGAATTTCAAAAAGCAATTCTTGAAGCTAATATTGAACAAATAAAACAAGAACACAATCTTTAAAAAATTGTGTTCTTATTTATTAAAAAACCAAACTATTTAGCTTGGTTAAGACCATATTTCTTATTAAATTTATCAATACGACCATCCTTTTTAACAGTACTTTGTTTACCTGTATAATATGGATGACATTGATTACAAATTTCAACTTCAAGTTCTGGTCTATTAGATCTTACAGTAAAAGTATTACCACAAGAACCACAAGTAACTTTAGTTTCCATATATTCTGGATGAATACCTTTTTTCATACGTCTTCTCTCCTTCCGCCATGACTAAAAATAGCCATAGAAATTAAATAGCAAACATATTGTAACAAACATTTTTCTAAAAATCAAGTTTCAAACAAATTTTTATTAACTTTCTTCATTACAAGCTCAGCAATTGCCTCATAACCCTCACTTGATGGATGAATATTATTTTCATTAGGTAAATACTCAGGATGCTCCTCAAACACATCATCTATCTCCACATAAATAATATCATAGACATTAGAAACCTCTTTATATCTTTTATTTAAATAATCGATAAACTTTTGAACATCCATATCCTTAAAAGGATTATAATAACCTACCATAATAATATCTTCTTTTGAATACTCTCTAATAAGTTTAAGAAGTCTCTCTAAATCATCAGTCATCTCGTCAATATAATTATAAACATCATTATCACTTATATATTCACTATCTAGTCTTTCTAAAATATCATTTGCTCCAATTGAAAGCGTTACTAAATCAGCTTTGACTAAAGCATTTTTTATTCTTAACTTCTCACCATTAATCTCTATCTCTTTATTATCTTCAACATCATCAATTAAATCCGGAACTCTCATTCCATCTTCAGCAAAATTTTTTATATATTCTTCCAACACACCTTTTTTTTCTAAAGTTTCAGCGACAATATCTGTATATCCTCGGACCTTAAGTCCATCAGCACCTTCACTTGTTGCTAGTGAATCACCTAAAACTAGATAATAAACTTTCCTATCCATTGTTGACAGATATATCAAAAAAATTAAAAGTAAAACCGCCCCTCCTATCAAACATTTCTTAATCATCATATTCCCCCTCATAATTAAAACATATAAACAAGCCCAATTATTGTAAGTACCACCCCTCCACCAATAGTTGCAATTTTTCCTAGTGATTTTTCAATTTTATTACCAAATGATAGCCCGACAAAAGTACAAACACCGCTGCACAAACTAAACACAATTGCCGGATAAAAGACATTTTTACTAATATCTGTCAAGGTCATGCCAATTGAAAAACTATCTATTGACACTGCAAGTCCAAAAAATAAATACTCAAGTTTTTTCATTACCTTTAAATTATCTTCCTTCTTAAAAGATGATACAATCATATCTATTCCAATAAAAACCAAAACTAAAGTTACAATAATATCTGGATCTAATTTTAATAAATTAATAACAAAATTTCCAAACAAATAACCCAAAATAGGCATAAAGAAATGAAAAATACCAACAATTATCGCCAAACAATATCTTTGTCTTCTTAAAATACCTAATGTTCCATAAGCCAAAGACAAGGAAAAAGCATCCATACTTACACTAATTCCAATCACCAGTATTAGTAAAAATTCCATATAAAAATCCTCCTATAAAAATTTATGGAAGATTTTTTATAATATACCTATAAATAATTTTCAATAATTTCTGCTACTATCGATTTATACTCAACCTCTTCGCCCTCCTCACCTTCTATTAAACAAAGCGGTGGAAATAAAACACACCACCAGTTATCTCCCTCACCCTTACCCAAAGTAACAAGTAAAGATTCATAATAACCCTCCGCATATTTAACCCCTTTATACTCTTTTTCTGGAAAATAATTATATCCATAATTTACTTCATATCCTAAATCATAATTTTCCTCATTTAAAACTTTTTCTACATCCTTATTTACTAAATCCAAATTATCCTCAATAATTCTTCTTGCCTCTTCTGTACTTGAAGCACCTTTAAGCAAATCATACATCGTAACCTCCAATTTATCTTTAACCTTTCTTTTGACATTTTGATCAAATTCTGAATTACTATTTGGTATAATTCTTATTCTTAAAGCATCATCAGGGATTTCCACCATCTTTTCAGTCATAAAACCACTTGTTAAATAGAAAACACTTATAAAAATTAATAATATGATTATTTTCTTCATAAGAAAATCACCCCTCTATTTAAATAATGGGTGATTATATTATTATTTATTCAAAAAACAACAATTGAAGAAATATCACTCGAATCCCAGCCTATCTCAACATAAACATACATGTTATTTTATAAACAAAGAATCAAGAGCTTAATTGAAATTTCTTCGTTCACCCTTGATTTCAAAGCTTTTTTCATATTTTCATACAACGGCAGCTTCTATTTATGATAACTTTCATTATTATTTATCTTAAAACACCTATATATTTGTTCAAGCAAAACAACTCTAAATAGTTGATGCGGAAAAGTTAGTTTTGAAAAAGAAAGTCGGTAATTACTTCTTTTAAGCACATCTTCTGAAAGACCATAAGACCCACCAATGACAAAAGTTATTACAGAGTGATTATTGAAAGTTCTATCAACTAAATCTGCCATTTCTAAAGAGTCAATCATTTTTCCACCAATTTCTAAGGTTATTACAAAATCATTATCTTTTATCTTCTTTAAAATTTCAGTTCCCTCTTTTTTCAAAGAAAGATTACTATCTGAAGTATCAGAAACCTCTTCAATTATAACTTTAGTATATTTAGAAAGTCTTTTTAAATACTCATCTATTGCTTCCCTATAAAACCTCTCTTTTACCTTTCCAACACAAATTATCTTTATCATACCTCATACACCTCTGTACTTTCGTGTTGATAAGAAATAACCACTTTTGGAAGCTTTAAATTTTCCCTTTCAAAAGTTTCTTTTAAACAACTAAGTGCGAGCTGTGGTGTATTATTAGACTCACTCAAATGGATTAAAACAATCTTCTCTGTTTTAGGTCCAACAACTTGTGACAAATAATAAGAAGTATCTTTATTTGACAAATGGCCTTCATCACTAAGTATTCTTTGTTGAAGTCGGTAAGGATAAGGACCTTCTCTAAGCATCTTCACATCATGATTACTTTCGATTATATATAAATTTCGGTTTGTAATTTTATCAAAAACTCTTTTATTTAAATAACCTGTATCTGTAATATAAACAGCAGTCCTACCTTTATGAACAAACACATAACCATTACTATCAGCCACATCATGAGAAGTCTTAAATGTAATTACTCCTAAATCAGCAACCTCAAGCTCTTCTCCAATAAACTCGTAATTTGGAAGATCAAATTTAAGTTCTCTAAGCATCGGTGGTGTTAAAAATACCTTTGCGTGGTGCTTTTTCGTAAATGTTTTAAGACCCGCTGTATGATCCGAATGCGTATGCGTTATAAATATAAAATCAATATCATCCGCATTAACACCAATATCAGCTAAAAGCCTCTCCTCCTGCGCGCAGCTAAGTCCAATATCGACTAAAAACCTCACCTTGTCCGTTTCAAAATAACTTGAATTACCTTTACTACCTGTAGCTAACTGACAAACCTTCATTTAATAAACTGACATCGGATTAATCCGGCAGTATTCACAGCCCTTCCAAATTTCGTAGTGAACGTGAGGTCCGGTTGCTGCTCCAGTCATTCCAACATATCCGATAACTTGACCACGTGAAACAACATCACCTACTTTAACAGCTATTCTTGACATATGACCGTATAACGTATAATAACCGTTATTGTGGTTAATAATTACGTGATTACCATAACTGTAATGATAACCAGCCTCTATTACTCTACCATTGTTTGTCGCATAAATATTTGAACCATATCCAGTACCACTTATATCAAGACCACCATGCAACTCACGTTTACCATTAATTGGACTAGTACGCCATACATAACCACTACTTAAAGTCCAACCGCTATCAGTTGGCCATCCCCAACTAGTCGTACTACCAACATCAGGAATAACTTTACTACCTTTAACAATAATTTTCGTAACTGAAGATTTTAAACTTTTTTTACCCTTAGGATCGACATAAACAATAGTTCCGTTAATTTTTCTCTCCATCTGAGAAACTCGGTCCATACCGTTTTCACCCTCTTGAATAACCTTATCTTGCCCGACAACCATTGTATCGTCATATCTCTCCTCAGTTGTATATTGACTCTCGATATCTTCTACAACATAAGTCTCTTCAACCACACTGATTTGCGGATTAGTTTCCGCAATCGTTAATTTTTGACCAGGATAAAGTAAATTTGTCGTACTAGTCAAAGTCGGATTAGAAAGCAATAATTCCTCTGGACTAACCTGATTGTTAAAAGCTACATTATCGATCGTATCACCCGCACTAACCGTATAATCACTAGTATTATAATCATTACCATAAAGTAAATAACGTGCAAGTTCATCAGCATCCGTATAAATTTTCTCATTTACCGAAATATTAGTTTCCTTAAAAGTGATATCCTCATCGATATAAACATTTTCGATGTTTTCCCCAGTAGTTTCGATTTTAACTTGATTATCATCTAAATAAGCCTTGTATCTATCCTTACCGACAAAAGTCT
Organism: uncultured Bacilli bacterium; assembly: GCA_944329365.1. Taxonomy (GTDB): domain Bacteria; phylum Bacillota_I; class Bacilli_A; order RF39; family UBA660; genus Coprosoma. The sequence goes on along the minus strand of CALVIC010000019.1, from coordinate 5,300 downwards.
CGATTAACGCTTCTATCGCTTTTTTAAACACCTTTTTATCTAAAACATAAATAGTTTTCTCTGAAGCCTCTTCACTTCCATCATCTTTGGTTGTTTGCTTTTTTATTTTGAACTCATAACCTTTAATCGTAAAATTAGAATCCTTCGAAATTTGCTTATAAACATTTCTAACCGATGAAACCTTATCGTTATAAGTTGTAATCTTTTTCACTTGTAAATCAGTTGGCGAATAAACCTCATTAACTCCATATTTGTTCTTATAATAAGATCCATTAGCATTAATATAATCATCGAGATCATCCTTAGATGCAATAACACCTAAAGATTTATCCTTCAAATAAACCTCGTAATAAACATTAGGCTCAGGTGACTTCTGATAGCCAAAACCTAAACAGACAACCGCAGCTATTGCGATAATTATTCCTAAAAAAACAAATTTTCTCAAACATTTCACCTTCTAACTATTTTCCATATTGAAAAATGAACCGGTATTTCGCTTAAATATCATATCGACTGTTGCCGTCGGTCCATTACGGTGCTTAGCGATGATAAACTCACTCTTACTAGTATCCTCATCAATCGCACTTTCCTTATTGTAATAATCATCACGGTAAAGGAATGCGACAATATCGGCATCTTGCTCGATTGAACCAGACTCCCTCAAATCACTAAGAAGCGGCCTTTTATCTTCCCTGCCTTCAACACTACGTGAAAGCTGAGCAAGAGCTATAACCGGAATACCCAGTTCCATCGCCATTGTCTTAAGTGACCTTGAAATCTCCGACACTTCTTGTTGCCTTTGTCCAGCATAACGAGCCGAACCACTAATAAGCTGTAAGTAATCGATAATCACAATATCGAGACCATCTTCCGAATTAGCCAGTCTTCGGCATTTAGCTCTCATCTCACTAACCGTCATTCCCGGTGTATCATCGATAAAAATCTTCGTATCGGCAAGCCTACTTATCGCCTCATTTACTCTCTTCCAATCGTTATGTTCAAGCCTACCCGTTCTTAGTTTTGAAGACTCGATTTGTCCGACCGAAGCAAGCATTCTCGTAATAAGTTGTTCGGCACCCATTTCCATATTAAATAAAGCTACGCTCTTTTTCGCATTAACCGCCATATTAACCGCCATATTAAGTGCAAAAGCGGTCTTTCCCATTGCCGGTCTAGCCGCAATAATAATAAGCTCATTATCATGAAAACCTGAAGTAAGCTTATCAATGTCATAATAACCAGTTGGCACACCAGTTATTTCATTTTTCATCGAAGAAAGTTTCTCCAAATCAGCCTGAGCTTTAAACAAAACATCTTGAATAGTTTTAAACTCAGACCCTCTTCGATTCTTTACAACATCGAATATCTTCTTTTCAGCTTCATCTAAAACCTCACCGATATCATCTGGTGACGAAAAACCTAAGTCTGTAATCTCTGTTCCAGCCTCAATTAAGTTACGCCTCAAATACTTATCTTCGATGATCTTAATATATTGATCGACATTAGCCGCCGTTGGTACGACATTAACAATCTCAGTTAAATAAGCAACTCCACCGATCTGATTCAAAAGCTTCTTTTCTTCAAGCTCATTCGTTACCGTTGTAATATCGATTGGAACTTTCTTATCATCGAGATTTTTCATAACCTCAAATATCTTTTTATGAGCATCTAAATAAAACATATCTTTGTTCAAAGACTCTACTGCCTTCTCTAAAGCAGTCTTACTTAAAAACATCGCTCCTAAAACTGATTGTTCAGCATCGATTTTTTGTGGCATAATCTTCTCGTTCATAAAGTCACCTACTTCACTAATCTAATCTTTAATTTTGCCTCCACTTCCTTATGAAGTAAGACACTAACTTCAGTCACTCCCAAAGTATTAACTAAAGAATCTAATCTTATTTTTCTCTTATCGACATCGATTCCCTTATTTTTAAGTTCATCGGCAATCTGTTTAGTACTAATCGTTCCAAAAACTTGATCATTCTTTCCTGTTTTAACCTTAAACTCTAAAGTCATTTTTTCGAGTTTCGATTTTAACTCTTTACATTCCTTTAAAATTTTTGAAGCCTCGGCTTGAGCCGCTTTATTTTGCTCGTCCAAAACTTTCTTACTTCCTTTCGTCTCTAAAACAGCAAGTTTATTGTTTATTAGATAAGTTCCATAACCATCTTTAACACTAATAATTTCGCCACATTTGCCTTGTTTCTTAACATCTTTGAGTAGTATTACTTTCATATTCATCCCCCTCAATTACCTTTGTAAGCTCATCGATTATCTCCGTCTTACTCTTATTTCTTATTTGTGTGGCCGCACTAGCCAAGTGCCCTCCGCCACCAAGCTTTAACATCATCGCCCCGACATTAATATCGCCCATCGATCTTGCGCTGACACCTATCGTATCATCAGAAATTCTTCCAATTGTAAAAGCCGCCTTTACTCCGTCAAAACTGAGTAAATCATTGGCAATTAGTGATAAATCGACCGGACTGTAAATTTCGTCGTCTAAAACACATACATGCATCTTATTAGCTATTTCATAACTATCCTTAAGCATTGCATACCTTCGAAGCTTTTCTTCCTTTGGTTCCTTTAAAAGCTCTTGCTTTAAAATTAAGTCTGCGCCTTCTCCAACTAAATAACCAGCCATTTTAAAAGTGTTTTCCGTTGTCTTCAAATTATAAGTATTCGTATCTATTTCCATTCCGGCAAGAAGCATTGTTAAAGTAATCTTATCGAGCTTAAACCCATTATATTTTAAATATTCCGCAATCATCTCGACAACACTAGATTTCTTATCATCCTCATAATCCATAACTGTTGAATTAATTAAATTATCCATCTTACAATGATGATCAATAACTATAATATTATCTGCCCTATCTATAACCTTAGGACTTTCAACAACATTCATACTGTTTGTATCCAAAACAATAACCAGTGATTCCTTATCAAGCATTTTTAAAATTTCATCTTCTGAAGTAAAATTCAAATCAAAATCTTTACTATAAAGATTTATCGCCCTCTCGAGTGAATAATTATTAATGATTTTCGGTTTAACAATTAAAACATTTCTTCCTAAAGATTCTATAAACCTCTTTAAAGCACATGCACTTCCCATTCCATCCAAATCAGGCCTTGCATGAGTCATTAAAATAATTAAATTATGATTTTTTATACTTTCAGTAAGTTTATCAAATACATTCATCCAAATCACCTTCATTATTTATTATACTATAAAATAACCTTTCTGTCTTCTTAAAATTAATTTTTGAAAAAGTCTCTATTTAAAAGAAAAAACAAATAATCATAAAATTATCTGTCTATATTTATTTCTCTCAAATACTTCCTTAAATGATTATAACAATTACCCCATTTAAAATGAGCCAGATAACTGTTTATAATTTCATCTCCCTTTACCTTATCTATCTTACCTCTCCTTATCGCCATGACCTTGCGCTTAAACCTTTTCTTTGTAATATCTCTTACTTTCATTAATATCTTATTATTCCAAATAATAAACCTAAACCCGAGAAAATCAAGACCTTCCTTTCTTACGTTTATAATCTTTGTCTTCTTATTAAGTTCTAAATCGTATCTTCTTACAATATCTTCTATTTTCTCTAAACAATATTTCAAATATTCCTTATTATCACAAAGAAGTACACCGTCATCCATATACCATATATAATACTTTATATGTAACTTCTCCTTAATATAATGATCAAGCTCATTTAAATAAAAAACCGCCATTATTTGACTAGTCATATTTCCAATCGGTAACCCCTTGCCCTTTTTTGTATATTGGAATATTTAAAACATCATTAATCTTTTTATCTCGCATTTTATCCGAAATATTCATCTTTTCTATCTTTTCTAGTTCCTTACTCTTTAAAAAATTTATCTCTCTATTAATATAATCCTTATCTGTCGATGAAATTATTTTAAAAAGAATATCTAAAGCATCTTTATCTTTTATCTTTCTCTTCAAAAGTTCAAACAAAATATCGTGATTAATATTGTAAAAATATTTACTAATGTCAACCTTAAACGCGTATACATCACCCTTCATTTCCCTTAAATATTTCTTTAATCTTTTTATTCCAAAGTGAGTCCCTCTAGATATTCTTGTCGCCACATTTGTATCGATTAAACATTTATCTAAAACCGGAAGTAATACCTTTTCAGCAATAACATAATTGATAAGTTCATCACTTATATTTTGACTCATAATAATTCTATACTTTGGTTCCTTAATTAAAAAAATATTGTATTTAGAAGGTATATAATTTTTATCATCAATTATCCTCTTAACTCTAGCTAAATCTATCGAATAAAAATCCTCAAATTTTCTTATTTTTATCTTGTTTTTCGTATTAACCCTTATCTGTTTTTGATAAACCCTTCTAATATCTTCATAAGTAATTGAACTATATAGATTTCTCTTTCTCTTCATTTTTAATCCACCCATATATCTGCCGAAGTAAATCTAGTAAATGCAAACTCACCTTTTGATGCTTCTTATACGAAATATACTTCTTATCACATGATATTTTTAAATAAAAATCGATCATTTTAACCTTTACAACCGCCCGCACCAAATACTCTTTTCTATCCTCTCTAAACTCTGAAGCCAAATATAAAATCTCTAAAAGATCATAACATCGCCTCTCTTAATTTATCTTTAAGTTCGCGCTCATTCCCGGGAAAATTTATAATAATCTTATCTAAATAAATAATAGTTTTCTTTAAATTAACTATTATATTTAAATTGTCGCTCATATAATTTCCTCAAGCCTACTAAGTATTTCCTCAATTTGCGGCGTATCCTTTAAAACTTTAATTCTCTCACATATCCTATCAACCATGATATTTATACTATCCAAAGAATTTATATACTTACCATAATTATTTAATTTAAATTTCTTCTTTATAGTCATACCTCCTTCAACCACAATATAATTTATCTTAAATGTAGTTAGTTTAGAAATAACTTTATTATAAGCAATCAAGGGAAAACCTACCCTTTTAACCTTTCCGATATCACTAACCTTATAATCAAACAAGTTGTTAAGTAAATAGCCATCCTCCCCATACGTTTCATAAAAATTTCCAACTTTAATTAAAATAACATATTTCTTATACCTACTTTTATTTTCTTTTTAAACATCATAAATCTTCATACAAAACCTCTTTCTAATAAAAAAAAGCAATATCAAACATTTGGTTCTATAATAAATAGTGTTGGTGAGGCGAAATCCCATTGACACTATTTTTATAAAAAAAAGAGTCACTAACCA
>CALVIC010000018.1 GCA_944329365.1 uncultured Bacilli bacterium | reverse complement strand
GGAGTCTTTTGGCGTGGGACTCTTTCCATTTATGACAAAACTATTAAAAGTACTTGACTTTTTATAGTTAGCCTCCATAAAATAAACACTCTAAAAGAGTGTCTACTATTTTCTTAAATTTAAGCTTTTAACGATTTCACGATATCTTGTAACATCTTTGTTCATTAGATATCTAAGTAAGCTTCTTCTGTGTCCAACTTTCTTAAGAAGTCCACGACGTGAATGATAGTCATGTGGGTGAACTTTTAAGTGTTCAGTCAAATCTTTGATTTCTTCAGTAAGAATAGCAATTTGTACTTCGGCTGAACCAGTATCGCCTTCGCTTCTAGCGTACTTTTTAACTATTTTTTCTTTGACATCTTTTGTTAGAGCCATGCTTAAAACCTCCTTTGTCTTATATATTCGCTTAGACCTAGAAGAAAAGATGGAGTTCTTTAATTCCAAGAATAAGTACATTAATAATATACATTAAAACGGATGAAAATGCAAGAATTTTATTCATCTGTTACTAAAAAAATCATAACTAAAGTTTGTATTTTATCTTTTTCCTTGAAATTTTACTTTATAACATAATAATATACTGGATTATAACTCATAAAAAGTGCCTTATGAATTTTCATAAAGCATTATTTTTAATTTTAGATATTCATCATTTTTTTCATAGATGGCAAGTTCATTACCTTCTTTGTCTAGGAATAAAACTTCATTAGGATAAGTTCCTTTTATTTTGGCACCATTAATAATTTGTTTTTTTAAATTACCTTCGGCAATTATTTTGGGAATATTTAGAACATCTTTAACTTTTAACACTTTAAAATTACCTTGTTTAATATCATCTAAAGTATAAGAGTCTTCTAATTTAAAGATACCTTGTTGTGTTCTTTTTAGATTACTCATTGTTCCCGTTTCGTTTAAGGAAGCTAAGATATCTCTGATTAAGCTTCTAATATATGTGCCTTTGGATACTTTAGTTTTAAAGGTAAATTTATTTTCTGTAAAAGAAAGTAATTCGTTTTGGTAAATTGTTACTTCTTTTTTAGGAAGAATAACTTCTTTTCCTTCTCTTGCATATTCATATAGTTTTTTACCACTGACTTTAACCGCTGAATATTTAGGTACTTCTTGATTATAGGTCTTTTCAAAATTTTTTAGGGCTTTAATTATCTCTTCTTTGGTGATATGCGGGGTATTTTTATTTAAAATTTTACCGGTTATATCTAAGGTATCGGTTTCAAGTCCTAAGGTTACTTCGGCAATATATTCTTTTTCGTGGCTTGTAAGTAAATCGTTTAATTTAGTATATTTGCCAAAGCAAATGACTAAAACACCGGTTGCTAAGGGATCTAAAGTTCCATTATGACCGACCTTTTTAATGTTTAGGTTTTTACTTATAATATTTACGACACCTCTACTTGTTAAGTCTTTTGGCTTATTTATAACGATAATTCCACTATTTGGTAATTTCAAAGGTTGTTCCTTCTCTCGTGTCTTTGATAATAACGTTTTTGGCGAGCAATTCGTCTCTTATTTGATCAGCACGCTCGTAGTCTTTGTTTTGTTTAGACAAGGTGCGTTCTTGAATTTTTTCTTTAATATAATTTTCGAAATCTTTATCAATTTCTTCGTCTTTAAGCAGGTCTAATGATAATACTTTATCAAAATCTTCAATTAAATAAAGTTTGGTATTATTGTTTACCTCATCTTTTAAAACGTCATAAAGAGTTGTGATCATTAGAGATGTGTTCATATCATTTTTAAATGCTTCTTTAAAGCTTTCTTGGTATTTTTCTATGACTTTTTGGTTTAAAGTTCCTTCTTTGTTTTCTTTAATGGTTTTAATCTTTCTTTTTAATTTATTATAAGCATTGGTTGCGGTATCTAATCCTTCTAAACTATATACTAAGGTTTTACGGTAATGAGATTGCAAACAGAAGAATCTATAAACTACCGGGTCATAGCCTTTTTGGATTAAACTTCTTAAATCTTTAGATGTTCCTTTGGATTTGCTCATTTTACCTGATGCGTCGTTTAAAAATTCCATGTGGATCCAGTAGTTACACCATTTGTGTCCGAGGTAACACTCAGACTGAGCGATTTCATTAGTGTGATGGGGAAAGATATTATCGATACCACCACAGTGAATGTCTAGGTGTTCCCCCAAATATGTTAAGGCGATGGCGGAACATTCGATGTGCCATCCCGGGTAACCTACTCCCCAAGGGCTTTCCCATTTAAGTTCTTGGTCATTGAATTTAGAATCAGTAAACCAAAGCCCAAAGTCAAATGGATTTTTCTTGTTGTTATCAACTTCAACATCGTCACGAACAGCTAGTAATAAATCATCATGATTACGGCCTGAAAGTTTATAATAATCCGGGTATTTTGAGGTGTCGAAATAAACATTACCTCCTGATATATAGGCATAACCGTCTTTTAATAATTTAGTAATCATTTCAATATATTTTGGAATGTTATCGGTTGCCGGAGAGATTATTTCCGGTTTTTTGATATTTAATTTTTCCATATCTTCAAAGAAAGCGTCAGTATAAAATTTGGCGATATCTAAAACTGATTTCTTTTCTTTTTTAGCCGCACTGACCATTTTATCTTCACCGGTATCACTATCACCAGCTAAGTGACCAACATCAGTTATGTTCATACATCTTTTAACATTGTAGCCTAAGTATTTTAAACCTTTTTCTAATATGTCTTCAGATATATAGGTTCTTAGGTTACCAATATGGGCATAATAATAGACAGTCGGCCCACAAGTATACATGGTTACTTCATTTTTATTATAAGGCACGAAGTCTTCGACTTTTTTAGTCAAGGTATTATATATACGCATTTTACTCATTTTTCATCACCTATTTTATTATAACATATTTAGAGAAATATTATGAAGAAATAAGATTTTCTTTGATTTTTTTGGTTTGATGTAAATTTGACATAATTAAAAAAATGGTTATAATATACATCGTCTATGGAGGGGATTTTATGAATAAAAATACTTATGATGTGGTCAAATTATTTGTCGGTAAAGGAAATTTCGTTGCTGAAAAGGTTGTCGAGTTTTTAAATAATGAAGAGCCTGGTAAACTTGCCGAATATGGTTCGTATATGTGTCTAGTCGGTCTTACTGGTGAGTGTCTTGCTAATTATTATTTTGGTGTTTGTAAACAAGATTTAATGACGGTAAAAACTAATCTAGATGAGTCTATCACGTTACTTACTGAAGAAAAACAAGAAAAGGTTTTAAAAAAATAATGAATGAACAAATTAAATTGTTAAATGACTATATAAAGATTTTTGGTTTTAATAAAAGAAATTTAACAGTTATGGATAAGATTTGCTTTTCTCAGTGGTATCACGACATTTTCCTAGATGAAGATATTATTAATGTTTTATATAAAACTTTGAATGATAAAAAAATAAATAAGACTACTAAAAGGCAAGTTTTAAGGTTCGTGATAAATAGTCACAATGGTATTTTAAAAAATACTAGTACGAAATTTTCGACTTTAGAAAAAAGGATTACAGCCGAAAATTTAAGTTCTTTTTTAGCTGGTAAAAGATTAAGATATAATTGGCTTTCAGAATACGATTTAGATAAATCTTTTAGTAAATATAGCGTAAAAAGAGCTTATAGACTTAAAAGTGGTGAAAGGTTTGAGATTGATAAAAAGCGGGCTTCATTGGTGAAAGATTTAGTTATTAAAGCTGATTTATTTCCTAGCGTAATAACTGTTGAGAGTGGTTTTAAAGAGTTTGGAGAAAACGGAAATATAGATGATTATATTTTAAATATTTATGATAATATAAAAAGCAATCAAAAGGTTTTAAAGAAATGATTGCTTTTTTTATATAATTTTTATAATTTTTTTAATCTTTGAGTTATTTGTAATGTTAGTTCTATAGGTGCATTATCCATTTTGTTTAATAGTGATACGGCATCTTGTAATTTGGTTTTTAAAGAAGTTTCATCTTTGATTTTTTCTGCTTCTTTTTCAAAATCAAAATTAGGACTTGGATTTTGGTTTACAAAGTCAGTAATATATTCTTTTATATCTTTTAAAACATATTCTTTCAAATCATAAGAATCCATTTCTCTAACGCCAAAATACGCGCTAATCATATATCTATATGTATCTTCTATCGTCATTTTATCACCTACATGAATAATTGTACCAAAGAATTATAATAAAATCTATTTATTATTAAAATTTTCTGACTTGAAATTTATTGTTTAAGATTATTTTGATAGTTTTTAAACATCTGGCATGATAAAACCGCTTTAAAATCAGCGGTTTTTAATTACTGAAGTGGTGCAGACAAAGGGAGTCGAACCCTCATGTTTGGATAAACACTAGAACCTGAATCTAGCGCGTCTACCTATTCCGCCATGTCTGCAAAGAAAAAAGCTTGATTAACAAGCTATTTAAGTCAAAATGGTGCGGGTGAAGGGACTTGAACCCCCACGCCGTGAGGCACTAGATCCTAAGTCTAGCGCGTCTACCAATTTCGCCACACCCGCATGAGTGGTGGACCCTAATGGACTTGAACCATTGACCGCCCGGTTATGAGCCGGATGCTCTAACCAACTGAGCTAAGGGTCCAACTTTTTGACTACTTCTATATAATACCATATTGCAAAATTTTATGCAATAAGTTTTAGAAAAAATAGTCAAAAACTTAATTTTCTTTGTTAATCATGTTAAGAAGATTAATCTTAAACATATCTTTATCTGCGTGCTCTTTGGAAACCATAACACCTTTATACGTAACTAATTCTGATTGATGCCCTTCGCTTAAAATTTCTCTTGGAGTTAAATCGGATAAGGTTATCGTTTTTTTATTTTCATCAACGATGTAATGAAGTTTGACTTCGCCATGGACTTTAGCAAATAAAGCATCGGTTGGAAGGTTTACTTCATATTCATGAATATCACCATTACTTGAAACTTCTTTACCTAATAGTTCTCCTGATTTTAGGCTTGGGTAGTATTCAAAATAAAGCTTCTTGTATGCTAACATGTTATATTTCTTCAAAGCACTTTCAAGCTTTTTAAATTCGTTTTCATTTCCATATAAAAACATGTACTTTTCGACCATAGCTATATTCCTTTCTACTATCCTATTTTATCCTATATTAATAATAGCATAAAGCCAAAAATAAAGCAAACAATCGCTTTATTTTCGGGTAAATTTGACAAGCACTTGGCATCTTAAAAACTAGGAAAATCCTAGTTTACTCGCGTTTACCAGTTAATGTATAACCTTGACTTAAAAGGTCTTCATCTTCGCATGATGACCATTTGATATCGGTTTGCCCCGGATTTTGGGTTTTCGTACGATATCGATAATAAGTTACAGTTTTATATACTGGCTCTTCTTTATAAGTAGTTGTAGTTTTTGTGCATTTTAATGAATAATCATATGTTCCAGCATTATCATATCCGGTCGCACAAACGTATACTACTTTTTGCCCGTTAATAATATATCTAGTCGCATTTTTTTCTTCGACGTGATATTCAGGCACGCTTTGAACCCCTGATTTTACTTTTTCGGTTTTGGCTTGGACTTGACGGTCAGAAGTTTCTGTTATTTTTTTAGTATTCCAACTTGACCATTTACCATAGGACCAAGTTCCGTCAAGATTTTTTACGAATTCGCACCTTGCGGTGCTGGTACTGGGAAAGGATGTTCCATCTAATCCCATATGCGAAATAATATAGTCTTCTTCACCACCACAAGATAAGTTTACACGCATCGTGTATTCATCTTCTTCTTTAGTCACTTCGACGTATGATTTTTTTGAATCACAAGCGTTTCCTTCGGTATCTTTTAATCTTACAAGCATTTTGTTTTCAAGCATGTCACCCAAGGTCATTGATACTTTATCTCCGGTGTTTGCGGGAAGTCTTGAGGCTGTATAATAACCACTAGCGACTGTGGCCATTGTTAACAGATTATTGTTAAAGTTAGAGACTTCTTGGTCTTCACCTAAACGACTATCAACATAGTTTGTTAAAAATCCTCTAGTTGGGAAAAGCATCATGAGGGCAAATATTAGTAAGATGACTAAGATAACTTTAAATATTAAACTTTTGAAAGATACTGTTTTTTCGTTATCCTCTTTATACATATTACATCCTCCCCTAAATATGGTAAATATAATAGCACAATAGAGATGGTTTGTCAAACAATTATCTTACATTTTTAAGTTTAACTATCGTACATCCTTGGTTGAAATAATCGATTTTAAATTCTTCGACATTTTTATTTTTTGAAAGGGTTTCAGCAGTTGTTTTTCTGATAATTCCACTTCCTACACCATGAATAATTGTAATTATTTGATTACCCATTTTAATATTATCGTTTATAAAGTCATTTATCGCGACTCTGGCACTATCACGGTCAAAGCCGTGTAAATCAATTTTAGGTAGGCTGTCTGTAAAAACTACTTCATTTATGTTCATTTTTCTAAAACGGCTTTAGCGGCTGATAAAATAGCGATAGGAACGCGGTATGGAGAGCAAGAAACATAGTCTAATCCTAGTTTGCTGAAGAATTTTACGCTTTCTTCATCGCCACCGTGTTCACCACAGACACCAAGTTCGATGGATGGGTTAGCTCTTTTAGCTAGGGTTATCGATACTTCTATTAACCTACCAACGCCTTCTTTATCGATAGTTTTAAATGGGTCAAATTTTAAAATCCCTTTTTGATAGTAATCGTTTAGGAAGGATGAGGCATCGTCTCTTGAGAAGCCAAAGGTCATTTGGGTTAAATCATTAGTTCCAAAGCTGAAGAAATCGGCTTCTTTAGCTATTTCAGCAGATAGGATTGTGCCTCTTGGAATTTCGATCATCGTACCTATTTTATATGAGACTTCACCGCTTTTTATGACATCTTTAGCGGTTTTTTCTATAATATTTTTTAGATATTTAAGTTCATTTGGATCACCAATTAGAGGAAGCATAATTTCTGGTTTTACTTCGATTCCTTGACTTTGAATGTTTTTGGCGGCGGTTAATATAGCTTTGGTTTGCATAATTGCCAGGCCCGGATATGTGATATCTAGTCTTGAGCCACGAAGTCCCATCATCGGATTAAATTGTTTTAGAGATTCAATTTTCTCTTTTAACGATTTAATGGTTACATTTAAACTTCCAGCAAGTTTTTTGATATCTTCTTCTTTTTTTGGTAAGAATTCATGAAGTGGCGGATCTAAGTATCTAATTGTTAATATTTTACCGTTTGCAGCTTTGAAGAGTTCTTCAAAGTCTTTAGTTTGAATTGGAAGTAAGTCATTTAAGGCTTTCTCCTTTTCTTCTTCGGTTTCAGCCAAAATCATTTTGCGAATGGCAAATATTTTATTTTCTTCAAAGAACATGTGCTCGGTCCTACATAAGCCAATTCCTTCCGCGCCGAAATTAAAGGCAACGAGGGCGTCTTTGGCTAAGTCAGCATTTGCTCTTACACCAATTTTTTTAACATCTTTGGCCCAATTTAGTAAGGTTTCAAAATTGCCAGTTATTTTAGGGTCGGTTGTTGGAAGAACGCCTTCATAAACATTTCCTGTACTGCCATCTAATGATATATAGTCACCTTCTGTTAAAGTAATATCGCCAATTGTTAAAGTTTTTTTGGCAGCATTTACAGTAATTTCACTACAGCCACTGATACAGCAGCGTCCAAGTCCTCTGGCAACGACGGCGGCGTGAGATGTCATTCCTCCTCTGACCGTTAATAAGCCAACGGCATATTTCATTCCTTCGATGTCTTCCGGCGATGTTTCTTCTCTTACTAGGATAGTGTCTGAGTCCTTGTAGTTTTTGACGATATCGGCTTCGGTAAAGTAAATTCGGCCACTGACGGCTCCTGGAGAGGCCGGCAAGCCTTTGGTTAATGGTTTTTCTTCTTTTAAGGCTTTTTCTTCAAAGGTTTTATGCATTAGGTTGTCTAAATCTTTGGTACTTACTCTGAGAAGAGCTTCTTCTTTGGTAATTAAACCACTTCCCGCCATGCCTACTGCAATGTTTAAATTTGCCATCGATGTTCTTTTACCGTTTCTCGTTTGAAGCATATATAGTTTACCTTTTTCAACAGTAAATTCCATGTCTTGCATATCTTTATAATGATATTCTAAAAGCTGAGAAATATCTTTTAATTCTTTATAGATATGAGGGGCATTACGTTCGAGAACTTCAACTGGTTTTGGCGTCCTAACTCCGGCAACGATGTCTTCGCCTTGGGCTTTTTCTAAAAATTCACCGTATAAAACATCTTCGCCAGTTGCTGGGTTACGGGAAAATGCAACCCCAGTTAAGGAATCTTCAGAAAGGTTTCCATAAACCATCATTTGAACATTTACTGCTGTGCCTAGGGCATCGCTTATATTATTCATCTCTCTATAGACTTTAGCTCTTTTATTGTTCCATGATCTAAAGACGGCTTTAATCGATTCTAAAAGCTGAGTTCGTGGTTCTTCTGGAAAGTCTTCACCGACTATTTCTTTGTAGGCTTCCTTGGATTCCATGGCAATATTATACATGTCTTCGGCAGTTAAATCTAAGTCAGTTTTGGCATTTCTTTTTTCTTTATATTTTTCGAGAATTTTTTCAAATTTATCCTTATCTTTACCTTTGACTACATCAGCAAACATCATAATTAGACGGCGATATGAGTCATAGATAAATCTTATACTATCTTCGTCTTTGGATAATTTTTTGGCTATTTGATCGTTTAAACCTAAATTCAAAATGGTGTCCATCATACCAGGCATACTAACTGGTGAGCCACTTCTAACTGATAATAGTAAAGGATTTTCTGGGTCTCCTATTTTTTTACCTACTTCGCTTTCTAGTTTCTTTAAGGCGATTAGTATTTCTGTTTTTATATCTTCGTTTAATTCTTCGTTATCTTGATAGTACTGTTTACATGCTTCGGTGGTGACAGTAAATCCAAGAGGAACAGGTAGTCCCATGTTACACATTTCAGCAAGGTTTGCTCCTTTGCCACCTAACAGGTCACGCATATCTTTATTGCCTTCATTAAATAAGTAAACGTATTTTTTCATTGTAAGCCTCCTACTCTCTTTATTATTATATCAAATTCAGGGTATATAATTTTATTTTTTTATCTTTTTGACAATTTTTAACGTTTATGTGCTCGTGGATGGGCATTTAAATAGACGTTTCTGAGTCTTTCATTAGACACGTGTGTATATATTTGGGTTGTCGATAAATTTTCATGACCTAGAAGGTCGCTGACGCTTTTTAAGTCGGCGCCTTCATTTAACATGTGAGTGGCATAGGTGTGTCTTAGAGTATGGGGAGTAACATGAACTGTTAAATGAGCCTTATGGGCACAATCGTCAACTATTTTTCTGACGGTTCTTTCATTTAGTTTTTGATGATGTTTATTTGTTAGTAGATACTCTCCTTCATGATCTTTTAAATACAAGTTTAATAACTCTTCACATTTGGTTCCAAAATATACATATCTTTGTTTATTGCCTTTTCCTAAGATAATAATTTTTTTGTCTTGAAAATCAATATCTTTTAATTTTATATTAGTAAGTTCACTTACTCTAACTCCACTTGAGTATAACATTTCCAATATAAGAGCATCTCTTTTACCATCTTTGGTTGTCAAGTCGGGAATGTTTAAGAGCTTATCGGTATCTTCATAGTTTAGATAATTTGGCAAGCTTTTTTCTATTTTGGGATTGCTTATTAAAGCCGCTGGATTATCCTTGATAAGTTTTTCAGAATCTAAATATTTAAAGTAGCTTTTTAGGGAACTTACTTTTCTAGAAATACTTCTATTTGAATATTTATTATCGACTAAGAATTTTAGATATTTACGAATGCTTTCTAATTTTATATCGTTTGGATCTTCAGTATTGATGAATGTTTTAAATTCTTCTAAATCTATTTGATAATTACTTACGGTATAATTAGAAAAATGTTTTTCGTACTGTAGATATTTTAAAAAATCATTTACGTATTTCATATGTCCTCCTATAATAATTATACCACTTAAAAAAGCAGTTTCCTGCTTTTTGGTTTAAATTTATTTGATTTTTATTCAATTTCATATGGGTTGTTTTTAGTTCCCAGACCACAAAGTTTAATACTTGAATTTAAAAAAACTACTGGATGCACTACGACTTGGGTGCTTGAAGCATAGTCATTAATCCAATTATCATTATAAAATTGACTTAAGAAAACAGTATAATTTCTAGGGTTTATCAATATGACAGTGTTAAAATTTTTGTCTATATAACTCGTAGAGAGGTTGCACTGTAAAATGTCGGCATCATTTTCATCGTACGGATTTGAAGACATTTTACAGTCGTTATCATCAATATTACTTTTTAAAACATCGGTGAACGAAAGTAATCCAACTTTTCCATTCCAAATATATTTTTTTTCATTTGTAGTTTCCGATTTTATTAGTTCACTAATTTTTGCTTCTCCCCAATTTACTCCACCTATATAATAGTTATGAGAAACTATTAATTCTTTTGAATTGTTATTTAATGAGGTGTAATAATTATTGTTTAAATATGTATTTATCGTGGCATCTTTTAATACCGTACCACTTTCATTATTCAAAGTGAACTCACTTGGACTGCCGACCATATTTTGATTGGCTGCCCATACACTGCATCCATGTTCACTAGTTTGGCAAAGGGTTTCCCCTTCTCCATTGCTTGTTTTATCACGATTGCCTATTTCATCAAAACTAACTGTAGCCACTTTGGTTGTTTTTAAAATTTTAATTGTTCCGTCTTTTTCTAATGATACTATTCGCCAAAGTTCATCGTTGAATTTTAGATAATTGTTTGGATTTTCACCTTTATATACATATCTTCCTTCTTCATATTCATCTGCATATAATCCTTCGCCTACCGTTGTGAGGTTCTCAAGTAGTTTTTCTTTAACGATTTTGGGATTACATTTTATATTGCCTTTGGCATTGATAGTTATATTAGTCGAAAATGCGGCATAGCCACTTGTCATTATTATTAAAAATAGAAATACACTTATAATTATTATTCTCTTTTTTCGTTTCTCTCTTTTTCTTCTTATTCTACGCATAAAATCACCTATTTTATTATGTACAATTTCATTGTACACCCCCCCTAGAAAAATCAAGCTTTGAGGGGGTTAAATTTTTGCGTAATTAACACATTAACAATAATTTGTCTTTATTTTACAATATACTCTCGAATTAATTAACCCACTTTTTTTCCAATTGTTTTAGACTGATTTTTACTTAATTATTTGCTATTACAATAAACATACAAAGTTTATTTTTATATGTTTGTTTTAACTTATTTCATAGACAATAAAAAAACATCAGAAATAAATCTAATGTTTTCAAGTTTAAAATTATTGAAGAGATTTTATCTTTTGTTTAGATAAACCTGTTGCCTTAGCTATATCATCTATATGCATCTTTAATTCAAGCATATTCTTAGCTATTTTCGTGGTTGCGGTTTCAGTGCCTCGTTCAAATCCAATACGGTCTCCATGTTCAAATCCATCTTCATGGCCAAGTCTATATCCTTCATCATGAGAATCTTTAAGGTTTATTTCATTTTCAAATTTTCTTGCTTCTTCTTCATTGTATAATCCGATAATATTGTTATCTCTACTTTTTTCTTTGATTGTCTCTTTAAACATCATAAGCTCTTCATCTCCTTTAGCTAATTCTTCTAATACTTTTACTTCGTCTGTACACATCATTATGATTACTTTTTCAAATTTATTTAACTTACTATTATTATAATACTTATAAACTGTTTTGACCATATTTATATGGTAAATTATATAATTATCATCCGCACATGATTTACCATCACGGCTTCTCATCATATAATCTGAATAAAGTTCTTTATCAAAATTTAATGAGGCATTAAAATTAAGCTCGGGACTTTGACAGTTTTAAAGCAACAAAATCGTATAAACCATTGAAAAATGGTTGTTTTTTTGTCAAATTTTGATTTCTTATATTGCGTAATTCGTGGTAATCTGATATAATTATATCAGATTAGGATAGTGATATTATGAGACTCACAATTACAAAAAGCAAAAATTCCGAATCATTTTTTGTTATTAAATCAGTTACTATCAACGGAAAAAGAACATCTAAAGTGATTGAAAAATTAGGTAACATTCAAGAGGTTACCCTTAAAGCTCAAGGTGAAGATCCGTATGTTTGGGCAAAAAAATATGTGAAAATGTTAAATGATGATGAAAAAGAAAATTCTAGTGACGTTATTTTAAAATTGTCTCAGTCAAAGAAACTAAAGGATAATGAACAATACACATATAATGGTGGATATCTTTTCCTTCAGTATATTTACTATAAACTTGGTCTAAATAAAATATGTGATAAGATAACAGATAAGCATCAATTTAAATATGACTTAAACTCTATTTTATCTAGGCTTATTTATGGTAGAATTATCTATCCATCTTCTAAACTTAAGACTTTAGAATTGTCTAAAAATTTCCTTGAACAACCTAGCTTTGAACTTCATGATGCTTATAGAGCTTTAGAAGTTATAGCCAAAGAATCTGATTTTATTCAATCCGAGCTTTATAAAAATAGCCTAAATTTTATAAAAAGAAATGATAGAGTTCTATATTATGACTGTACAAATTATTTCTTTGAGATTGAAGAAGAAAGTGGTCTAAGGCAATATGGTAAATCAAAGGA
This sequence comes from uncultured Bacilli bacterium, assembly GCA_944329365.1. GTDB lineage: Bacteria > Bacillota_I > Bacilli_A > RF39 > UBA660 > Coprosoma. The sequence goes on along the minus strand of CALVIC010000018.1, from coordinate 11,066 downwards.
AAATAGGCCTACACCTATTATTCAAATGGGATTATTCTTGGATGGTGATGGCATTCCAATGTCTTTTGATATGTTTGCTGGTAATACTAATGAACAAGTTACCATGAAACCCTTAGAGAAAAAAATAATAGAAGATTTTCATTCTTCAAAATTTGTTGTATGTACTGATGCAGGTTTAGCTTCTAATACAAACAGAAAATTTAATAATATAAGCGGTAGAAGTTTTATTACTACTCAGTCTATCAAAAAATTAAAATCACATCTTAAACAGTGGGCTTTAGATTTAACTTCTGACTGGAAACTATATGGCAGTGATAAAACTTACAATATCTCCGAATTAAGAGAAAACGAAAAACTAATGGAACAATATTATGATAAAACTTTTTACAAAGAAAGATGGATTAAAGAAAACGACTTAGAACAAAGAATCATAGTTACCTATTCAGTAAAATATCAAGAATATCAAAAAAAGATTCGAGAAAATCAGATACAAAGAGCTCAAAAACTTATTGAAAAAAATCCTAAAAAAATCGGTAAGCCAAAACAAAATGATCCAAAAAGATTTATAAATACTATCTCTACTACTTCAAATGGTGAAGTGGCCGAAGAAAACCATTATGAACTAAATTATGATGTTATTAATGAAGAAGCAAAATACGACGGATTATATGCGGTATGTACCAATCTTGAAGATAACGTTCAAGATATAATAAAAATCAACCATAGACGTTGGGAAATCGAAGAATCGTTTAGACTAATGAAAAGTGAATTTAAATCAAGACCGGTATATTTATCAAGAGATGATAGAATTAAAGCTCATTTTACCACTTGCTTTCTTGCTTTAACTATATTTAGGTATTTAGAAAAAATATTGAATGAAGAATTTACCGCCGAAAAAATTATACACACTTTAAGAATTTATAATTTTAGGAATTTTCCCGGTTTTGGATATGTTCCATTATATACATCTAATAATTTAATTCATGCATTACATGATAAAACAGGCATTGATACAAACTACGAAATACTTAATTACAAAAAAGTCAAAAAAATTTTGAACAAAACTAAATCATAAAAAAATTACGCATTTTTTAAGCATAAAGAAAACTCCAAAAAGCCTTATAAAATAAGCTTTAAGGAGTTTTTAATTTCTTAAAACTGTCAAATTCAGGATTATAATACTTATAAACTGTTTTGACCATATTTATATGGTAAATTATATAATTATCATCCGCACATGATTTACCATCACGGCTTCTCATCATATAATCTGAATAAAGTTCTTTATCAAAATTTAATGAGGCATTAAAATTAAGCTGTCTTATAATATCATACTCTTCAACCATTTTAGTTGCTTCAAATACTAACTTATGAGCATATTCATTATTTTTGATAATTTTACCTTTGTCTGTAGTTTTATTCATTTCTAGATTAAATAAATTTTTAATCGAACCTATTAACAAATCGGTAATCATACCTTTTTCTTTATAATGTTCTTTAGGAAGTTCAGTATTTTTAAATACCATATCATTATAAAGACTTCTTTTGTTTAAATTAGTAATATAACTAATTACATAAGATAAAAGACTTTTATTTCGAGAATCTTGCCATACTGCTTTAAATACTTTATCGAATGTAGCGGGAATTACCTTATCTGGTTCCAAAGTTTTATTATTCATTTTTCACCTCCTGTTTATTATAAAGGGATTATTACCCTCTATAGTATATATACAACACATAAAAGTGATTTTTCTTTTTTATTTGGAAAAGCTTTTAAAAAATACAAAAAAACTGTAATTTTTTTACAGCTTTTTAGTTTTTTGTTTTAAATCATCATCAAATAAAATTCCTTGAGTATAATTTTCTTTTGTTAAATCAGGTAGTTTTGATTCTTTTGGATGTTCTTCTGGTATTTTATTGAATGGTTTTGATAATGGATTTTCTCTTTCAATCATTTCTCTTTTATATTCGTATTCCCTAATACCAATTACGATTCCTCTAACCGTTTTATAATCTTTAAGTTTTTGAAGTAATTTTTTAAACGAATAATCAAGATCGTTTTTATAGCCTTTATAAAAATTAGTTATATAATCGTTAAACGCAGATATTAAAGGAGTTCCTGAAATATAACGGTAATCGATTAGATATTTAAATAAATCTTTATCTCTAATTATTTTTTTGCAAATGTTATCTAGTTCTCTTATAAAATAATAATCTTCTTCAACTTGATATTTTCCAATATTTTTATGGGAAAGCCTCTTTAAAAATTCTTCTTTTGAGAAAACAGCCATTAAATATCTTGTTTGTTTTTTCGCCTTATAAATAATTTCTAACCTGTCACAAGTTGGATTAAGCCTATTAGCTATAATAAACTGTTCCGCGTTTTCATACTCAGTTGTTAGGGCATCTATTTCCGTTAATGTAAACTTATTATTACCATCTTCATCAGTATAAATTTCTTTATCCCTATATAAGGTACTTGAAATAACTAGTTTATATCTTTTCACTGTCTTTTTTTCCATACTATCCCCGCTTTCTTGCGTATATTATACATTTTATCTGGTTTTTGTCAAATTAAAAAAGGCTCTAAGCCTTTATTTTTTGCTTGGGTTTATTTTCAAATAAAGAATCTTGTATATACTTATCTGAATCTAGATTTCTATATTCACTAATACCAACTACAAGTCCTCTAACTATCTCATAATTTTTAAATCCACTAAAAAGATTTTTAATTTCATCATTAAAATTATCTATACAGCCAGACTTAAGTCCTGAAAAAACATCATTAAATTTATCAGCTAAGTTTTGATTAGATAAAACACCTTTTTTTATTAAATAATCAAATAAGCCTTCGTCATTTTTTAATTCATTTCCAATTTTGCCGATTTCTGATTTAAAATCATCACTTTGAACAATTTCTCTTCTTTGCGGATTATCATGAGAAAGCTTTTTTAGAAATTCATTTTCTCCAAAAATAGGTGTGAAATATTTAACATAAGATTTATTATGTTTTATAATCTCAAGATTATCATATTTTGAATCAATTCCCTTATGTAAAATAAAATCTTTGGGACTTTCATATTCCGTCGTTAAAGCATCGATTTCTCTTAAACTAAACTTATATTCTCCTTTTTTATCTACATATATTTTCTTATCCCCAGTCTCAGAATCAACAATAACTAGATTATATTTTTTATTATCCTTTACCATTATATCCTCACTTTCTGATTTTATTATACATCCTATATATCGTTTGTCAAATTAAATTCTTTTATTTTGCCGATTTATATAATTTTGAAAATAAGCCATTTAATGATAATAATTCATTATATGTTCCTTGTTCTTTTATTTCTCCATTTTTTAAAACGTAAATTTTACTGACGTTTTTTATCGTTTCTAAGCGGTGAGCAATTATAATAATTGTTTTGTTTTTCAAATGCGTTATTATGTTTTTCATTACCTTTTTTTCGGTTATATTATCAAGAGCACTGGTGGCTTCATCTAAGATGATGATTTTAGAACTAGAAAAATATAACCTGGCAAGAGCGATTCTTTGCTTTTCGCCTCCTGATATACGAATTCCTTTTTCTCCTAGTTCGGTGTCTAAGCCGTTTTCTAATTTTTCATAAAATTTATCTAAACAGACAAGGCTTAGGACTTTTATGATTTCATTATCTGGTATAGTCTTATCAAATATAAGGTTTTCTCTCAGGGTTCCATCAAAGATTTGTATTTCCTGAGATATATAGGTAACTTTTTCATAATAAGAATTTAGATTTAATAAAGGTAATTTTTGATTATCTATTAAAATGTCCCCGCTTTGGTATTTAATTAGCCCCATTATCAATTTAATAAGGGTGGATTTACCTGAACCACTTTGGCCAACAAAAGCTACTGATGAATTGTTATGAATTTTAAATGAAATATTATCGATTACTTTTCTTTTGGAACTATAAGAAAATGAGACATTTTTAAATTCGATATTCCCGGCAAGTGATTTTACCTTTTTACCATTGGTTAAGGCGGTATCATCTTTAGCATCAAGAAAGTTTAGATACTTATTTGCAGCCACTTTGTTTAGTTTATAATCAACATATTCGACATTAAAAATAGCAATTGGCTGATAAGCTTTATCGAGCAGGGTTAACAAGGTTACTACGGCACCAACAGATAAATTTGACTTTAAAACGGCATAGCCTAAAATTATTACTTGCAAGATATTAAATATGAGGGCAAAGATGGTAAAAAATGCTTCATGAATAAGGGTAATTTGGGTTTTACCATCAACAATATTTTTTATTTCGTTTTGGGTTTTATTTATTTCAGTATCATATTTTTTATTGGTTCTGAAAACAACAAGTTCCATAAAACCTCTAATCAAGTGTTTATTTAAATATTCTTGATTAAATAAAACTTTTTCTTTTAATTTATATAATTTTTTTAGGATAATATTGGATATTATAATAATTATGATATAACCTAGTATGACAAAAATAATCAATTCTTTTTTAACGTTATAGATAAATATTAAACTAAAGATAATGGCCGGTAAAAGGCTTCTAAAAATATTTAACCAAAAATTAACGAGGTTATCTCTTAATGCGGACGTGCCATCTTCAATTTTTTGGGTTAATCTGCCTGTTCCATTTTTTTGATATTCTAAATAATCAATTGTTTTCATTTTTACTAAAGCTTGAAGTTTAAAATCTAAATATAATTTATTTTTTACTTTTTGTTCAGGAATGTTTTCAAGGTAACTTAATAAAGTGACAGTTATAAGTAGTGTGCCGTATATGATAAGAGGTACGAAAGCTTTGGTTTTAAATTGAAAATCATCAAGTATTTTCTGATAATAAGTGACACTATATAAACTTAAGAAGTTTATGCATATACCGATTAAGACATAAAAAATTATAACTTTTAGGTTTTTTCTGATTACTTCTTTAAATAATTTCATTCTAATTCCTCCTTTCGCACATTACTTGTGATAACAAAAAAGAACCTCCTTTCATGAATAAGCAAAAACATCACAACTAATGTGTTTGATTTGCCATTCATGAAGAGATTCTTAAGGCTCATCATTATTCCTTTAAACTTATAAGTTTATATGATAGTAAAACGCGAATGGACTAATTGAATTACTATGCTTTTTATTATACATCCTATATGACTTTTGTCAAATTAAAAGAAGCCGTTTTAAGCTTCTTTGGTATAGTCACAACTACTACATTTGATTTTACCTTTCTTTTCGGTAAGCATACTTCCACATTCTGGACATTTTTCACCGGTTGGTTTATCCCAGTAAGCGGTTTTACAATCTGGGTAATTATTACAACCGTAGAATATTTTGCCTTTTCTACTTCTTTTTTCGACGATCTTTCCATCACAGTTTGGACAATCACAGATAATAGATTCTTGTTTGGGCTCTTGTTTTATATATTTACAAGCTGGGAAGTTTGAACAGGCGACAAATTTGCCGTACTTACCATTCCTGATAACTAATGGGTGACCACATTCTGGACACATTTCACCGGTTTCTTCGGCTTCTTTTTTAGGAAGTTTGTCAAAGGCTTCTTTGACGGCTGGTTCAAAGTCTTTATAGAATTTTTCGAGTAATTCATACCACACTTCTTTACCTTCGGCAACTTTATCTAAATCTTCTTCCATGGCCGCTGTATATTTAACGTTGATTAAATTACTAAAGCATTCTTGAAGTTTATCGTTTACTTCAAAGCCAATTTCGGTTGGAACGAATTTACGTTCAACTAAGTTAACATAGCCTCGTCCTTTAATATTATCGATGATTGTGGCGTAGGTGCTTGGTCTACCGATTCCAAGTTCATCCATGGTTTTAATGAGTTTTGCTTCGGTATAACGAGCTGGAGGCTGAGTGAAATGTTGCTCTTTTTCGATTGAGTTTGCGGCGATTACATTGGATTTATAAGTATCAAATGGTGGAAGTATGGTATCTTTAGTATCTTCATAATCACTATATGCTTTTAAGTATCCATCGAAGACGATAATTTGACCAGTTGCTTTAAAGTTATAGTCATTGTTATCTAAGATAACAGTGGTTCCTTCAACTTCAGCTGGAGCCATAAGGCTAGCTAAAGCACGATAGTAAATCATACGGTACAGTTTAAATTCGTCGTTAGTTAAATAAGGTTTTACTGACTCTGGTGTTCGTGTAATGCTTGTCGGTCTAATAGCTTCATGGGCATCTTGAACGTTTTCAGTTTTTTTAGATTTTTTTACTGGGCCAGTGTATTTTTCACCGTATTTGTTTTCGATGTATTTATAACTTTCGGCAACGAAGTCATCTGATAATCTGATGGAATCGGTACGCATATATGTTATAAGTCCGACGGTTTCATCGGCAAGGTCGATTCCTTCATATAATTTTTGGGCAACCATCATAGTTTTCTTAGATGAAAATTTTAATTTGTTTGATGATTCTTGCTGCATCGTACTGGTTGTAAACGGTGGTTTTGATTGTTTATTTTTACGTTTTTTATCAATGCTTTCAATAGTAAATGTTTTAGATAATTTGCTTAAAATATTGTCAGCTTCGTCTTCGGTTTTGATTTCAATTTTTTTATGTTTATATTCAAATAGGTCAGCTTCAAAGTCTTTAAAATTAGCCGTAATTGTCCAATATTCTTCAGGGTTAAAGGCATTTATTTCTCTTTCTTTATCGACAATCAGTTTAAGGGCAACACTTTGAACACGGCCAGCGGAACTTCCATCAGTTTTAGATCTTATTAGTTTGCTTAATCTAAAACCAATTATTCTATCAAGAATTCTTCTAGCTTCTTGACTACTAACTAAGTTTTGATCGATTTTTCCTTCGTGTTTAAATGCTTCTAAGACAGCTTTTTTGGTAACTTCATGGAAGACTACCCTACTATAATGATCATCGTCTAAACCAAGACATTTATAAAGGTGCCAGGAAATGGCTTCTCCTTCGCGGTCCGGATCGGTTGCGAGATATACTTTATCGGCTTGTTTCGCTTCTTTTTTTAGTTCATCGATCACTTTCTTTTTACCTTTAATTGTTTTATAGTCAGGTTTAAAGTGATCTTCGATATCGACTCCTAAACCGTATTTGCCTTTAGTCGATAGGTCTCTTATATGTCCTTTACTAGAAGATACAATATAATCTTTACCTAAGTATTTACTTATTGATTTTACTTTAGTCGGTGATTCGACAATAACTAATTTTTTACCCATATAGTCACTCCCTTTTTTAAACTAATATAATTTATACACTAATATTGATTTTATGTCAAATGATTTTTATAATATTAGAATAGACAAATTGAAAATTATTTTTTAAATAATAACAAACGAGATATGATACTGCTTATATGTAAAAATAGTTTGGTAAATAAAGTGTTACGTGGTATAATTATTACGTTGGGAGGCCTTATATGAAGATAAAAGTACTGACTAATGATGAGTTTTTAGCGTTTAGCAAACGGTTTAGACCATCTTCAATGTATCAGACAGTTGAATATGCTTTGGCGATGAACAATCAAAATCAAAATTCAATGTTTGTGGGATTAGTTGACGATAATGAGCTTAAGGCGGCTAGTTTAATTTTAATTCAAAAGATAAATGGCTTCCGTTATGCAAGCGCACCTCGAGGGTTTTTGATAGATTATAATAATAAGGAACTTTTAACTACTTTTACAAAATTACTTAAGAAGTTTTTAGGAAAAAAGGATATAGTGGCAATAAAGATAAATCCGATGATTATTAAAAGCGTGTACAATTCAAGTGGTAAGAGTATTTTGAAGAATACAAAATACGACGAGATTTTTAGTAATATGACAAAGCTTGGCTATTTTCATTTGGGATATAACAATTATTTTGAGGCTTTAAAACCGAGGTTTGAGGCAATTATCGATTTAGAAAAACCAACAAATCAGCTTTTTAAAGAAATCGATAAAGGTTTTCAAGCTAAGATTAGAAAAGCTATAAAAAATGGAGTTAAGGTTTATCACGGGGATGTGGATGATCTTGAATATTTATATTCAGAAACTAAAGATAAGTATCCAAGGGATTTGAATTATTTTAAGGATTTATATAAATATTTTGACCGAAACGGGAATATAGATTTCTATTATAGTAAACTAGATACAACTGAGTATTTAAAATACACCCAAACTAAATACAATGAAATGCATAAATTAAGTTTTGATTTAGGTAAAAAATTAATCGGTTCATCTGGAAAAAATCCAAAGATCGTCAACGAAAAATTACAGGTCGACAAAGAAGTTTCAATGTACAGTAAACAGCTTGCAGAGGCAACTAATTTACTTAGAGATTATCCGGATGGAATTCTTATATCAAGTGCGTTAGTTATCAAATGGCAAGATACAGTCTATTTGGTAATCAATGGTTATGATGAAAAATATAGAAAATTTAGTGGTAATCATTTGATGATTTGGAAACTTCTGGGTAGATATTCTAAGCTCGGATATAAGTATTTTAATTTCGGTGGAGTTAGTAATATAACTTTAGAAAAAAATAAATTTAAAGGATTAAATGATTTTAAACTTAATTTTAACGCAAATGTGACAGAATATGCCGGAGATTTTGAGCTTATTACGAATAGGCCACTCTACTTCGTTTATAAAAATTCTTTTGGAATAAGTGATATATTTAAATAGGATATATCCTTTTTATATTAAAAGAAGAGCAAAAAGCTCTTCTGCACTTAATTACTATTGTTCAATCATTTAAATATTTCTTTTATACTAACAACCGTCTCCATTGTTGATAGTATTATTTTCCGTCCAACATCCCATAACAATTCTAGTATTATCAGTATTATATACTATTTTTTTTATTTGAGGCTTTTTATATTTACGAGATGTTTCTTGACTTTTTGAATTATTACCTATTTTTGTATAATTTTTGCTTTCAAATAAATTTGCATCGATATCTTCTCTTAACACTTTTTACCTCCTTTTAGTTAATTTTACTAATTAATAGTATTTTTGTCAATAGTCATTCGTTTTATAGTTAAAATGTATACTTATCATTAATGATGAATTATTATTAAATATCTTTGATATATTCGATAAGCTTTGTCATTTCAATTTTATATACAGTTTTGCCGACAGGTTTAAAACCAATATGAGTGAATACTTCTTTTGATATTTTATTGGCATCATTTATGTGAATGGTTACTTCTTTATTTTTTTTATTTAATGAAACAAATTTTTTTAACATTCTTTTGAATATTTTTTTGTTTTTATACTCTCTTCTTATTTGGACTTCACAAATCCAAAGAACGTTTTCTATTGGTTGATAACTTAGAAAGCCTAAAACTTGGTTACCCTCTTCGTAAGTAATAATATTATAATCTTTTTCATTTTTTATCATATTCGTCCATTTATTGTAGTTTTCTTTGTTGTCGTGTTTATCTTTGTTATTTAAAAAATCAGGGTAAGTTATAAATAAATTTTCTATAAGAATATTATACATTTGTCTTAAAACTTCTTCAGTTTTGTTATTTAGTTTAATCATTTTTTCCGAACTCCTTTATTATTTCGTCTGCAAGATTGCAATAAAACGAAGGAACATTATCATAATTTCCAGTTTCCATATAAAATTTTCCGGGACAATATCTACAAATCGCTTTTTTATAACATGTCATGCACTTATGTTCTTTTTCAAATTTGTACGTGCTCTTAATCTTTTGAAAATTTGTAAAAGCTTCTTCTATACCAGTATTTTTTAAATTATATTGAATAGGTACAACTAAACATGGTTTTATATTTAATTGTGCGTCTATAAATATGCGATTATCGCCTATGCTACACTGAAATATTCTGTTGCTTTTTTGTATGTTAGTATTCAAGTTTCTAACTCGTCTTTCGAAAAATTTTTTTACTTCTCTATCTTGATTTAAAACATCTATTATCTCTGATACTGAACACCTTTCTGGATTTATCAATGTTTTGTCCTCTTTTGGAAAGATTATGTAATCAAACCTAAATGGCACCTTTAAATTGTCTGCATATTCTTTTATTTTATAGATATAGTTTTTGCTTCTTTTTGTAAGAACTGTTTTTAATCCAACATTTAAATTGTTTTTTAACAATAAATTGACATTTTTGTCAATCGTATCAAATACACCATATGCATGAGTAAAAGAATTATAACTTTTATTATCGTGGCCGTATAAACTTATTTCAATTATCCTTGGAGGATACTCTTTTAGTATCTCAAGAATTTTCGAATTCAGTAAGTATATATTTGAATTTATACTTACTATAAATCCTTTTTGTTTCGCATATAAATACATTTGAACAAAGTTATTATGCGACATAGGTTCCCCACCAGTTATAAGCAATTCAGTGCAACCTATTTTTAGTAATTCATTTACTATTTTCTTATAATCTATTAAAGAAATTTTCTTTTTTATGTTGGGTATATAGCAATGGTCACACCTGAAAGGACAAGCATTTGTAATTTCTATCGTAGCGAATTTGAGTGGTGTACTTTTAGTGAAATAGATTTTTTCTATATTGTTTTTTGTTATTTTTAATTGTGTTAATGATGAGACAAAATCAAGATAATCTGATTTTATTTTATCTTTAGGTATTTTTGGATATTGCTTTTCTAACAATTTAAGTACTTGAGTTTCATTTTTTTGAATATTATCAATTATTAATTTCGAAGTTCCTTTGAAGCTATATACGGTACTTGCTTCTTTTATGTTTATTACTTTTGTTTCTTTTTGTTGAATATTAATAACATAATCTTTCATTTTTATTTCCTTTCAACATAACAACATCAAAATAATTGTTTTTACTTATATAAAATTTGCTTTGTAGATTAAGTTACACCAAATTTTGTAACATTTATATTTTTTTCTAAAGCAATTGTACATATTAATAATGATTTTGTCAATCTTTTTTTACAAGTGTTAATCCTTGTTTTATACAAAAAAAGCTCTTTTCGAGCTTTTTATTATGGTTCTATAATAAATAGTGTTGGTGAGGCGAAATCCCATTGACACTATTTTTATAAAAAAAGAGTCACTAACCAGA
>CALVIC010000017.1 GCA_944329365.1 uncultured Bacilli bacterium | reverse complement strand
ATAAAAAAGTAAAAGATTATTCTAAAAACAAAAGTGATTTAAATGCTTACTATGAAGTAGGTAAATTAATAGTCGAAGCTCAAGGCGGAGAAAATAGAGCAAAATACGGAAATAAACTAATAAAAGAATATTCAGAAAAACTTACCAAAGAACTTGGTAAAGGATATAATATTACAAATTTAAAGAATATGCGACAGTTTTATATAAAAATGAAAGGTCGCACAATGTGCGACCAATTACATTGGAGTCATTATAGATATTTGTTAACCATTAATAATGATAATAAGTTTGACTATTATGTTATGATAACTAGAAAATTAAACTTATCGGTAAGAGAATTAAGAGAAAGAATAAAATCAAAAGAATATGAAAGAATAGGATATAAAGAGGAATTAGAAAAACCAGAAGTAAATACTTTAATTAAAAATCCCATTATAATTAAAGTAGATAATCCAAATATTAAACTAAATGAATACGCTCTTCATCAAACTATATTGGAAAATATGGATAATTTTTTAAAGGAATTAGGAATTGGTTTTACCTATGCTGGCAGTGAAGTGAAAATCAAAATAGGTGATAGATATAACTATATAGATTTCTTACTATTTAATGTTAAATATAATTGTTATGTTGTAATAGAACTAAAAATTACTGAAATGAAAGCAGAATATATTGGTCAAGTTACAAAATATATAAATTATGTTGATAAAAATATCAAAGAACCATCTAATAATAAAACAGTCGGAGTAATTATATGTAAAAAAGAAAATAAATTTGTTTTAGAGTATTGTACAGATCATAGAATCTTTACTACTACTTATGAACTTGTATAATACAATATAAAAATAATATAAAATCAAAGAAAAGGTGATGCATTGTTCTACCTATTAAGTAAATTTAAATTTATTTACTGATAAAACATAAGGCATTGTTAAATAAATCTTCTTCGATCAAATTATTGTATAAAAAATATGTAAAATTTTCCTCAAAAAAGGAACTTTTTTCTTTTTAAAAAAACTATTAGAGTATAATAAAAATAGAAAGCACAATTAGAAAGAGGATAATTAATGGAAAAAGCATATCAAAAAACTATCGAAGAAATATATAAAGAACTAGAAACTTCAGATAAGGGATTAACAAGTGAAGAAGCCCAAAAAAGACTTCGCACATACGGTAAAAATGCATTAGTCGATAAAAATAAAAAAACCAAACTGCAAATATTTTTAAGCCAGTTTAAGAATCTTATGATAATTTTATTACTAGTAGTAGGAATTCTATCCCTAATATATTCAATAATTACAGGAGAAGATTTTCTTGAACCACTAGTAATCCTAGGAACAACTTTAGTTAACTGTTTTATGGGATACCTTCAAGAATCTAAAGCCGAAGATGCCACTGAAAAATTAAAAAAATATTCCGCAAATTATGTAACAGTTAGAAGAGATAATGTAAGTAAAGAAATAAATTCTAAAAATTTAGTTCCTGGAGATTACATTATCTTAGAAGCTGGTGATAAAGTTCCGGCTGATGCAAGAATTGTCAAAAGTTACTTTGCCAAAACCGATGAATCAATCCTAACTGGTGAAAGTGCCAACGTTGATAAAATTGATGACGTTATTACTAAAGATCCAATCCTTGCCGAAACATATAATATGGTATACTCTGGAACCGTTGTTACTGCTGGCAAAATCGAAGGCGTAGTTATAACTACCGGCATGAATACTGAACTTGGAAAAATAGCTGGAGCTATAGACACCAAAGAAGAACCAGTAACCCCACTTCAAATGAAAGTTGCCAAAGTCAGCAAATTCATAACAGGAGTAGCTGCCATTCTAATTGCCTTTGTTCTAATTTATGGAATTATCAATCACTATACAGTTTTAAATATCATTATGCTTTGTATATCTATGGTTGTCGCCAGTGTTCCTGAAAGCCTTACCATTGCTATAACTGCAACCTTATCAATCGGTGTCAGCCAAATGGCTAAGAAAAAATCGATTGTCAAAAACTTAGCCGCCATTGAAACCTTAGGAGCTACCGAAGTAATCTGTACCGATAAAACTGGAACACTAACCGAAAATCAGATGCACATTACTAAAATATGCACTGATGAAAAAGAAATTGCCTTGACAGATTTAAAAAAATATCAAACTTTAATTAACATTATGGATGGTTCTAATTCTGCCACCTTAAGCGATAATGGCAAATATACAGGTGATGCTGTTGACGTAGCTATTAAAAATCATCTAAAAGAAAATAATCTAAAACCAAATAGAGTTAAAAAAATAACTGAACTTCCATTTGACTCTGACCGTAAAATGATGAGTGGTATATATAAACAAGGAGAAGAAACATATCTTTATACAAAAGGAAGTTTAGAATCAATCATATCTCGGAGTAAACACATTTTAATAAATGGTGAAATAAAAACATTAACTAATGAAGATAAACAAAATTATATTCAAACAGAAACTAAAATGTCTGAAGAATCCTTAAAAGTTTTAGCCTTCGCTTATAAAAAAATAACTAAAGAAATAAAAAATGAAGATGATTATTTCCAAGAAGAAAATGACCTAATCTTAGTTGGGTTAGCCGGCTTTAAAGACCCAATTAGAAAAAACATCAAAGAATCAATTGATAAATGTAAGGAAGCGGGAATTAATGTCATTATGCTTACGGGTGATAACCTGCAAACCGCTATGACAATTGCTAAAGAAGCGGGAATTTGCGAAAAAGAAGATGAATGTATTAACGCTTCCAATTTAACAAAAGAAGACATTCATAAAAATATTAATAAATATAAAGTATATGCTAGAGTAAGCCCAGAAACAAAACTACAAATAGTTAAAGCCTTCCAAAAAAGACATAAAGTCGTAGCCATGACAGGTGATGGAGTAAACGACGCACCAGCAATTAAACTTGCCAATGTCGGAATCGGTATGGGCAAAGCTGGAACCGATGTTACTAAAGACGTATCTGATATTATCTTGCTAAATGATAGCTTTGAAACAATTACAACTGCCGTTTCCGAAGGAAGAAGAATATATGATAACGTTATTGCCAATATTCTATATAACTTATCAAGTAATTTCACTGAAATTTTAATAATTTTATTTGGTATGCTTACTGGAAATACAATCATATCAGCTATTCACGTTTTGTATATTGACCTTGTTGCCGATACCGTTCCTTCTATTGCATTGGCATACGAAGGAGCTTCTAAAAACATCATGAAGCAAAAACCAAATGGTATAAATCGTAAAATATTTACTAAATTCTTTAGTGCTTTCCTAATTTTATCAGTTATTTTAGAAACCATAATTAGTTTAATTGTTTATTATCATTTCTTACCGAGTGGTAAAGAACTTGCTCAAACATTAGCTTTATTAAGTATTGTTATTAACGAATTTGTCTTTGCTTATAACTGTAGATCATTAAAAGAACAAATTCATACTAGAGGAATCTTTAAAAATAAACAGTTAAACATTGGCATTTTTGCCTTATTATTAGTTCAAGTTATTGTCTTCTTTAGCCCAATTGGTAAAATATTTGGTTTAACAATAGTTACCGTAACTCAGTTTATATATGTTTTTGTCATTAATATAATTTCTTTAGTAATTATTGAAATGTTAAAATCATGGATTGTTAAACACTTTAAAGATGAATAAAAAGAAGTTATCCACCATATAACTTCTTTTAATTTTCAAATAAAAGTCTAATATCAATACCTAAAGCATCAGCTATTCTTCCAGCAACAACAATTGTAAATCCCCTTTGCATCTTTTTGCTTTCGATTTTTGCAATATAGTTCATACTTATACCAGCTTTATCAGCTAATTGCTGTTGTGTTAAATTAGCTTTCTTTCTGTACTCCTTTATGTTTTTTCTAATTATATCATAATAATAATTATCATCATGTATCATAATATGCACCACCAGTCCATATTAATTGTCTCTAAAAAAATAATTTTAATATATGGACAATTTGTCCATATATATGATATAATCAAAATTAGAATAGGAGTGAATTTGAATGAGACAAAGATTTAATGTAAGGCAAAGAAATTATATAATATTAGGACTATGTAGTATACTTTTAATAATGGCCGCAGGATATGCAGCTTTTATAACGCAGCTTAATATTAATGGAACAAGTAATATAACAAGTGAGTGGAAAGTATTAATAACAAATATCCAAAGTCAAATAGTAAATGGAACCCCAGAAGATGAAGCTGGAAGTCCAAGTCATACGAATACAACGGCAAATTTTTCGACAAAATTATATTTCCCAGGAGATAGAATGCAATATACAGTAACGGTAGAAAACCAAGGAAGTATCGATGCCGTACTTAAAACAATTGAAACAACCGATAGTAATAATAATGCTATACTATTTGAAATAGATAGAATAGAAGAAGGAGAAGTATTAAAAGCTGGAGAAGAGACAAGCTTTACCGTAGATGTAGCTTATAATTCAAGTACAACAGAACAACCAGAGAATTTAACAAGTGATTTAGAAGTAACACTTAATTACGAACAAGCAACAGGAGAAGAAGAGGAAGTAGGGAATAGTACAAACATCGGAGGAAATAAAGTAGCAATAACCGAAAGCGGTGATGGATTATATAGTGATGAGTATACTTCAGGAAGATATGTATATAGAGGAAGTAATCCGGACAATTATATAAAGCTCGGAGAAGATATGTATAGAATAATATCAAAAGAAACCGATGGAACGTACAAAGTAATAAAAAAAGAAAGTATTGGAAAATTTAAATATGATTTAGAGTATGGTAATGAAAATACAAGATATTCTTCAATCGAAAGTGATTATTGCTATAAAGAAAATAATGAAGATTACAAGGGATGCAATGTATGGAGTAGTAAATATGATACATTAGATGCTAATTTATCAACAGTAACCACCATGGAAAAAAACTTAGATTTAACCGAAAAATATAATCTTCCCTCAAATGATTCCTATATTAATACTTATTTAAATAATAACTTTTATAATGGTTTAAGTAATAATGTTAAATCACTTATTGTAAAACACAACTTTAATATAGGACATGTATTATTTTCTGATAAACTAGAAGATACTTTAAGAACGGAATCAGAATATATTTGGCAAGGCAAAATAGGTTTATTAAATATTTCTGATTATATAAAAGCAAACTCAAATATAAATGCTTGCAATAGTGTAAACTCATATAATGTAAACGCAATATTATGTAGTGAAACAAATTATTTATACAGTGAAAATCCGTCGTTTTCAATATCTCCAAGGCCATTAAATGATTCATCCGAACCTGTTTTTGCAATCAATTATTCTTTACGACCTAATAACCCCTTACATGATTATACCGCATATAATGCTTTAGATACGTATCCTGTATTTTATATCAATGCTGCAGTAAAATTTTTAGGAAACGGAACAGAAAATAATCCGTATCAAATAATTTAAAAATTACAAAATTCTACCAATTTATGGTAGTTTTTTTGTATTATTTTCATAAAATAACTAATTATAATAATGGGTGATGTTATGTCAAAACGTGATAAAAAAGAAATAGTTCAGATGATCTTACATCAAAATTTAGAAAAGAAGGACAAAGAAGAAATAATTGATATGCTAGCTGATTCTCCTATTGCTATTGATGTCGATAAAGAAGAAGAAAAAAATCTCACCTTTAGTGAGAAATTAGCCGACAAAATATCCGAAATAGCTGGAAGCTGGGGTTTTATTATAATATTCAGTTTATTTCTAATAACTTGGATAGTATTAAATTCAATATATAAACATTTAGACCCGTATCCATTTATCTTATTAAACCTTATTTTATCATGCTTAACAGCTCTTCAAGCTCCTATTATTATGATGAGTCAAAATAGAGCATCTAAAAAAGACAGCCTAAGAAATCAAAATGATTATCAAGTTGATTTAAAAAGTGAATTAATCTTAGAAGATTTACACAATAAAATAGAATTAATACTTAAAAACCAGCTAAACTTAGCGGATATAATAGATAAAATAATTGAAGAAACAAATAAGGAAAAGCCCTAAAACTTTTCCTTATTTAATTATAAATTTATCATCCTGAACATCGATTGTTACAGTTGAATTAAATTTAACCTTCTCTTCGATAATTGCTTTTGCAAGTAAAGTTTCAATATTCCTGCTTACATATCTTCTAATTGGTCTTGCCCCATATTTTTCATCATAAGAATTATCCACAATATATTTTTTTGCCTTATCGGTAAGAACTAATTTTAACTTCTTATCATCAAGTCTATGTTCAATTTCGTGAACAATCTTATCTAATATTTCATAAACAACATTCTTAGAAAGTGAATTAAATATAATAATTTCATCGATACGGTTAATAAATTCTGGTTTAAACGTATGTCTAAGCTCATTCATAACCATTTCATGACTATTTTCTTCATTATCTAAAATATAATCACTACCTAAATTAGAAGTCATAATTATAATTGTGTTTTTAAAATCGACAGTTCTACCTTGAGAATCGGTAATACGGCCATCATCTAGAATTTGCAGTAAAATATTGAATACATCTTTATGTGCTTTTTCGATTTCATCGAATAGAACGATACTATATGGATTTCTTCTAACAGCTTCTGTTAATTGTCCACCATCATCATATCCAACATATCCTGGAGGAGAACCAATTAATCTCGCAACTGAATGTGGTTCCATATATTCACTCATGTCAATTCTGATCAGGTGTCTCTCATCGTCGAACAATTCATAGGCAAGTGATTTAGCCACTTCAGTTTTACCAACACCAGTTGGACCTAAGAAAATGAATGAACCGATCGGTCTGTTAGGATCCTTAATACCAGCTCTAGCTCTGATAATAGCTTCACTAACTAAATGTAATGCTTTATCTTGACCTTTAACTCGTTTCTTTAAATTTTCCTCTAGATGTAATAACTTTTCTCTTTCAGTACCAACTAATTTACTAATTGGAATATTAGTCCACTTAGAAATAATTTTCGCAATAGACTCATCATCGACAACATCACTTAAAATAGAATTTTTGTTATTAGTCTTTAAATTTTCAAGCTCTTTCTCTAAAGCTGGAATAACTCCATGACGAAGTCTAGCAGCCGTCTCTAAATCATATCTAGCTTCAGCATATTCCAAATCTCTGTTAGCTTTTTCGATTTCTTCTTTTTTCTTGTTGATTTGGTTGTTAACCTCTTTTTCAGCTTCCCAGTCAGCCCGAAGTTTGCTTTCCTTTTCCTTCATATCCTTAAGTTTATTATCAATCTCTTTAATTCTGTTCTTAGAAAACTCATCCTTTTCCTTTTTTAAAGCCTCACGTTCAACCTCGAGTCTCATAATTTGTCTTGTTAAAGTATCAAGTGAAGTAGGAACTGACTCAAGCTGAACCTTAATAGTCGCACAAGCCTCATCTACTAAATCAATAGCCTTATCAGGTAAATACCTATCGGTAATATATCTATCAGATAAAGTAGCTGCTGCAACCAAAGCTTTATCCTTAATAGTAACTCCGTGATAAACCTCAAATCTAGATTTTAAACCACGTAAAATAGTTATCGTATCAAGAACTGTTGGCTCAGAAACTAAAACCTTTTGGAAACGTCTCTCTAAAGCTCCATCTTTTTCGATATATTTACGGTACTCATTTAAAGTAGTCGCCCCAATACAGTGAATCTCACCTCTGGCCAGCATTGGCTTAAGCATGTTTCCAGCATCCATCGCACCTTCCACAGCGCCCGCACCGACAATCATGTGAATCTCATCGATAAACATAATTATCTCACCATCAGAATCCTTAACCTCTTTTAAGACAGCCTTTAATCTCTCTTCGAATTCACCACGATACTTAGCTCCCGCGACTAAAGCTCCCATATCGAGTTCCCAAATTTTTTTGTTCTTTAAACTGTTAGGAACATCGCCCTTGACAATTCTTTGGGCAAGACCCTCAACAATCGCTGTTTTACCAACACCAGGTTCACCAATTAAAACCGGATTGTTTTTTGTTTTCCTTGATAAAATACGGGTAATACTTCTAATTTCATCATCACGGCCAATAACCGGATCGACTTTTCCATCCTTAACTGCCGCAACAATATCACGGCCGTATTTCTCAAGTGGGTTTTTAAGCCCTTCTTGATATTCTTGTTCTGGATTCATATTATCCCTCCATTCTAAAAAACTCAGCGTTTCCCACTGACTGTCTTAATTATACTACATCATTTAGCACTTGTCAAGAAAGAGTGCTAATTTATTTTTGAAAAATTGTTTTGTGCTTTAGTTCTAATTTATTTAAAAAAACTGCCTATTATAAAAGCAGTCATTATATATATAAAAATTGTTTATTTATTTTTTTTAATGTTCGCTTGTATAACTATTCGTTATACTGTATAATTTTATTAGGGAAACTTAGCAGTTGAGTGCTTACCTCCGAGAGGAGGTGATGGTATGACTAAGAAAGATTTTTTAATCTTTGCTCTAATCATTATCATCCTTCTATTAATTTTATTATTATATAAATGATAATGAATTTTATAAATAGAAAAGTACTCAATCTCTTGGATTAAGTACTTACACAAAAATATAATACGGTAAGTACTCAACATAGAAGTGTTAAGCCTTCCCTTTTTTATTTTATGAAGCTTCCTTCATCTGTATACATCATAACATAAAAAAAGGTGATTGGCAAGCTCCTTTAAAGTATTCACAAAATATTTTTAATATTGTCACTAATTACTATTATCTTCTTACTCATAGCCTTACTTTTTACACTTGTAATTTAGTAACCTATAATAAGAGAAAAGTACTCAATCAAATCATTCACTTTGATTAAGTACTTCCAAAAAATACTTTAGGTAAGTACTCAACACGATGGTGTTAAGCCTTCCTTTTTTTATTTTATGAAGCTTCTTTCACCTATATACATTGTAACACATAAAACAAATTCTTGACAAGAAGCTTCACTATATATCTCAAAATTACCTTAACCCAATTGATTTTTAATTTTTATATTGATAAAATGAAAATAAAGGTGAGAATATGAAAACTATATCTTTATGTATGATAGTGAAAGATGAAGAGGCTGTTCTAGACAAATGTTTAAAAAGTGTTCATGATTTAGTTGATGAAATAATAATTGTCGATACTGGCTCAACCGATAGAACAAAAGAAATCGCCCGAAAATACACAGATAAAATCTATGACTTTAAGTGGGTCGATGACTTTGCTAAAGCCCGTAATTATTCATTTTCCAAAGCCACAAAAGACTACATATTATGGTTAGATGCTGACGATTATATTGAAGAAGAAGACCGAAAAAAATTTAAAGAATTAAGAAAAACAATTGATGGCTCAGTCGATATATATACTATGATTTATATCTATAGCCGGGATAAAAATGGAAATCCTACTTATGTTCAAAGAAAACACAGATTACTTAAAAGAGAAAATAATTATAAATGGGAAAGTCCTATTCACGAATATATAAAACCAACCGGTAAAATCAAACAGACAGATATCAAGATAATCCACAATAAAATAAAAATAAACGAACCTAACCGTAATATGCGCATATTTGAGAAAATGGTCAAAGAAGGGCATACATTCACATTAAGAGAAGAATATTGCTACGCAAGAGAATTTTATTATATGAAAAAAATTCCCACGGCCATCGATAAATATGAAACCTTTGTTCAAAAGACAATTGGCGATTATGAAAAAAATAAACACTATCTTTATATGGCTCTACTTGAACTTTCTGATTGCTATAAAATCATCGGCAATACAGCTAAAGAATTAGATACCTTATTTCTGATTCTAAAAAATCAAATCCCAACCGTAACTTGCCTATATAAAATAGGTGACCTATATAGAAGTCAAAAAAAATATAGTCAAGCTGTATATTGGTTACTTCTCGCATCCAATACTAAAGATAACTCCAATAATCCAGAATATGAAAAATATTTAGTTTACCTTGATTTAGGAGTCTGCTATTACTACTTAAAAGAATATCAAAAAGCCTATGATGCCAATGAACAGGCCGGAAAAATAATTCCCCAAGACAAAAGCTACCTAAAGAACAAAGCCATATATGAAAAATACTTATAATAAAAGTTTTGATAAAAAACTATATTTTACATTTAAAACCATTCATGCTATACTTAAGCTGTAAAAGAAAGGAGACGAGACGATGTCAAAACTTAGTAACAGAACCATTGTTATTATAGGATTTATCGTTGTAATAGCTGGTCTCCTTTTGGTTTCTGGCGACTACTTAAAATCTAAAAAAGATAAAGCATATCGCGAAGTAAGTGTTTCCTTGTATGTCGATAGTGACGAAGGCACTCAAGATAATACCCCGCAAAACATCGACTCAAGCCCCGAAGAAAATCAAGCTCCAGTAACTGATTATCATGGCTATCTAGGGATACTCACAATCGATAAAATCAACTTAACCCAAGGTTTTTATGATAAAAATAACCCCGATAACAATGTCAGTAAAAACATAACCTTCCTGGAACCGACCAACTATCCAGATGAAGAAAATGGAAACGTTATTTTAGTATCTCACTCAGGAACAAGTAGTATAGCCTATTTCAAAAACTTATATAAATTACAAGTTGGTGATACTGCTAAAATCGATTATAAAGGAAAAGTATATACTTATAAAATAGATGATATATATACTGAAAATAAAGACGGAATGGTAACTATCTACCGGGATACCAATAGAAGTACCCTTACGATGATTACCTGTACCAAAAATGATAATACAAAACAGACAATATACATTGCTTACTTAGAAAGTGTGAAGTAGAAAGTATTGCCAAAGCCCCGCGTCTTGAATTAAGATACGGGGTTTTTACGTGTCAAAAATAAACCGTTAAGACAAATAAAAATATGTAAAAATCAATAAATTTGTGTATAAAACACCCCTTAAGATGCATATAATACTACTAGAGGTATAATACCCTTAATTTTAAAGGGAAAACCTCAAAATTAGTTGTTACAAAATTAGACATAATTTGACTCAGATGTTTAATTATGCTAGAATAATGCCTGTTTTCTGATTTTTGAAGTGCAGGAGAGGGTGAAAATGAAAACAAATCATTCGGTTAGGGCCATATCAATGGCCATAATCACACTAGTTACTGTAGTAACATTTGGAATGCCTGTTAAGGCCTTGACTATCAGTAACAATAATCTAATCACTACTATGAATGCTCAATCACCGATTGAAAACAAAAAATTAGAAAGTAGTGAAATCGCACCTTTGGAAAAAGAACAACTAGAAATAAAACCGGCAGTTGATTTTATTGCCGATGAACCTTCAACACTCAAAATTGAAATTGATGTTGAAGAATTAAGACAGATAAAAATAGCTCGAAAAAGAGCCTTAGAATTACAAAGAAAGAAAGAAGAAGAGGAAAGACAGAAAGCTTTAGAACTTCAAAGACAGAAGGAAGAAGAAGCTAGAAGAAAAGCCGAAGAAGAAGCTGCTCGAATCGAAGCCGAAAGACAAGCTGAGTTAGCATCAAAGTCAGAGGCTAATACCGGAGTTTCTTACGACGAATTAGTTCGAAAGCTTAATGCTTCCTTAAATTCTACATTAGCCGGAACTGGAGAAACGTTTGCTAAATACGCTATCGAACTTGGAATTGATCCATACTTAGCCGTCGCAATTGTTCTACATGAAACCGGTTGTAAATGGACTTGTAGTACCCTATTAAGACAGTGTAATAACGTTGGTGGAATGAAAGGTTCCCCAGGCTGTAACGGTGGTTCATATAAAGCCTTCTCAAGCTTAGACGAAGGAATAAAGGCATTTATGAATAACCTTTATAATAACTATTATGCTAAAGGGTTAACAACCCCGGAAACTATTGGTCCAAAATATGCCGCAAGTTCTACTTGGGCATCACAAATCAGAAACTATATGAACGAATTAAAAGCAAATTAATTTTGCTTTTTTTCATATTTTAAAATTTTATCAAAAGAAAAACTCCAAAATTTGTCGAAAAATCAAGAACTTTTTCTACTTTACGCTAATTTGACGAATTTTTTTTATTATGCTAAAATCAAAAGTAATAGTAGGAGAGATGTAAATGAATTCGAACATGAAAGTCGTAATTGTTGTAGTCTTAGGAGTAATAATGTCAATGGTTTTACCTCACTTCATGAAAATTGACTATGAAACAAGTGTTCAAAGTCAGTCCCAAAAACAAACTCAAGGTAATCAAGAAAAAGCTGAAACTACAGAACTCGCTATGGCTA
The DNA here is from genome assembly GCA_944329365.1 of uncultured Bacilli bacterium. Lineage (GTDB taxonomy): Bacteria > Bacillota_I > Bacilli_A > RF39 > UBA660 > Coprosoma. The sequence goes on along the minus strand of CALVIC010000017.1, from coordinate 14,889 downwards.
CCCCTGACGAAGCTCATCCAGTCACAGAAGAAACAAACCCCGAAACTATTATTGTTCCCTCAGATGAACCAGTTGATACTGCAACTCCAGTTGAACCAGTAGTTTATGATGGTCTTACTATGAACGAACTTGTCGAAAAGTTAAACAGATCTCTTAAATCAACTCTTTCAGGAACCGGCGAAAGTTTTGCCAAATATTGCCTTGAAATGGGCGTTGACCCATACTTAGCCGTTGCTATCGTTCTACATGAAACCGGCTGTAATTATAGCTGTAGTACTCAAGTAAAAAAGTGTAACAACGTCGGTGGTATGAAAGGCTCTCCTAGTTGCAACGGAACATCATACGCCAAATTTAATACCTTAGATGATGGAATCTATAGCTTTGTTAAAAACTTAAAAGAAAACTATTATGATTATGGCCTAACAACCCCAGAATCAATGAATAAAAAATATGCCGCTAGTACAACTTGGGCCACTAAAGTAAAACATTATATAAATAAAATCAAAGCTGCTTAAACACCCTAGTGTGTTTTTCTTTTGCTATGATATAATAATAAATAGAGAGGATGATAAATATGCACGGATGCCCTAAATGTGGTCGTATCTTAACCGAAGAAGTAAAAATCTGCCCTTATTGTCATTATAACTTTGACGAAATAAACGCCTTCTTTATCAAAGATAAAACAAAAACCTTTTTAGAAGACCAAAAATATGCCGGATTAATCAAAAGATTAGTGGCCGGACTTATCGACATCTATCTAGTCGCCCTCATAACATACGCTCTTACCTATGCCTTAAAAATAGAAGTAACTAAACAAAACATCTTAATTATAGTCACACTATTCACCGTTTTATACCTATTTTTAAATACTATTATGGAAAGAACCAAATTAAGAGGTAGCTTAGGAAAATATTTGGTGGGAATCAAAGTTTTAGATAAAGAAGAAAACCCCGAAAGTATCTTCGTTTCCTTTGCTCGTAACCTTGCAAAAATATTAAACATAATTACCTTTGGCCTAGGCTTTTTAATCTGTGCGGGTACCAAAAAGAAACAGACATTAGGAGATCTTGCTACTAAAACATGTGTCGTTACCGATATAAAAATATCTGATAAAGATGAAAGACAATTTTCAAGCCCCTTTAAAAGACTGTGTGCTTTTATCTTAGATATTTTTCTTCTCGCCCTCATATTATATGGAATAAATTGGCTTCTTCTTTACTTCACCGGCCTAAATATTTCCGATGATTTAAATATAATAATTAACCAAATAACAATTCCGTTAAACCTCCTAGTTGGCCTTTTATACTTCCCATTGATTGAATCTCGAAAAGGCACAACCTTTGGAAAAAAAATATTAAAAATAAAAACGATAACCTTAAACGATAAAAAACCAGGCTTCTTTAGATTGCTTTTCAAACAAATAATTTTACCCATTGAAATAATTACTCTAGGTTTTCTTTTAGCCGTAGTTACCCCTAAAAGACAAACCTTAAGTAACCGTTTATCGAAGACCGTTGTCGTTGATATGTAAAAGCTTTAAATTCCATAAGGCTTTTTAATTACTCATAAACCTTTAAAAAAAACTAAAAGTATGATAAAATGAAAGTGTTTTAAACACTAGGAGGTAGTAAAATATGTGTGGCTTTGTCGGATACATAAACAAAGAAAAAGATAAAAAAGATAACATCAAAAAAATGGCGGACTTAATTGCTCACCGTGGACCAGATTCCGAAGGATATTATACCGATGAAAATATTGCCTTAGGATTCAGACGCTTAAGCATTATTGATTTAAATAACGGTAGTCAGCCAATCTATAACGAAGATAAGTCAAAAGTTATTATCTTTAACGGCGAAATCTATAACTTTGAACCGCTAAGAGAAGACTTAATAAAAAAAGGCCATACCTTTACAACTAAAACAGATACCGAAGTAATCTTACATGGTTATGAAGAATATGGTGAAAAAATCCTAGACAAATTAAGAGGAATGTTTGCCTTTGTCATCTATGATAAAAAAACCAAAGAATTATTTGCTGCGCGAGATTTCTATGGCATCAAACCATTCTATTATGCCAAAATGGGTAACACATTTATCTTTGGTTCAGAAATCAAAAGCTTTTTAATTCATCCTCACTTCAAAAAACAATTGAATTCCAAAATGCTTGAATATTATTTAACGTTCCAGTATAGTCCAGGAAACGAAACATTCTTTAAAAATGTCTATAAACTAATGCCAGGGCATTATTTAAAATATAAAAATGGTAAATTAGAAGTCAAAAAATACTATGAAATAAAATTTAAAGAAGATAAAACTAAAACATACGATGAGTGGAAAGAAGGAATCAAGACACGCCTTGCCGACTCCATTAAGGCTCATAAAATCAGTGATGTCGAAGTTGGATCATTTCTCTCAAGTGGAGTTGACTCTTCCTTCATTGCCGCAAGTAGTGATGTTGATAAAACATTCACCGTCGGCTTTAATAATGAAAAATATAGTGAAATTAGCTATGCCAAAGATTTATCTGAGAAAATAAATACTCAGAATATCAGTAAAGTTATTACAAAAGAAGAGTATTTTAAAAAGTTACCTAATATAATCTACTATATGGATGAACCAGTTGCTGACCCATCCGCAATTGCTTTATATTTCGTTACTGAACTTGCCAGTGAAAACGTCAAAGTTTCACTATCCGGCGAAGGCGCTGACGAAATATTTGGCGGCTATAACATTTACCAAGAACCCTTAACTGATGCCTGGTATTATAAGGTGCCATATCCAGTTAGATTTGTAATAGGTAAAGTAGCTAGCATCTTCCCTCATAAAAGAGGAATCAACTTCCTTATTCGAAGAGGAAAAAAACTTGAAGATAGATTTGTTGGAAATGCCTTCATCTTTAACAATCACGAAGTTAAAAAAATTCTTAAAAACAAAAGACAAACGAAAGGTTTCCAAGATTTAACAAAACCTTACTATGAAAAAGTTAAAGACAAAGACGAAGTAACCAAGATGCAGTATATTGACTTCAACTTCTGGCTTATTGGTGACATTTTAACCAAAGCCGATAAAATGAGTATGGCAAACTCTCTAGAAGTTCGCGTGCCATTCCTAGATAGACCTCTAATCGACTATGCTCTAGGTCTACCTACAGAATTCAAAACCGATAAAAACACTACAAAAAAAATATTTAGGGATATCGCCAGTGAAGTTTTAGAAGATAAAGTATCAACCAAGAAAAAATTAGGTTTCCCTGTGCCGATTAGAGTTTGGCTTAAAGAGGACGAAACATATGAAAGTGTTCGTAAAGTATTTATGCAAGACAATAAATTCTTTAACCAAAAAGCCATTCTTAAACTATTAGATGACCATAAAAAAGGTAAAGCCGACAATAGCCGTAAAATCTGGACTATTTATGTATTCCTTATATGGTATGAAATTTTCTTTGGAGGTAACAAATGATATTTTTCTATATTTCTTTAATTACATATCTTAGCTACACAATATTAAAATATCGTAGCTTATTAATCTTATTAGAAGACGAAAACTTTAATGATTTAAATTACAACAAAAAAATATTAAAAAATAAAAAAAGACTATTTTTCGGACCTGAGTTATTCATTTCTTTAATATTAATTGTTATCAGTTTAACCTTTAATATTATGGTAATCGAAATATGTGTTATTCTAGCTTACATGATACTATTCCTATATGCTTTAAAAAGCAAAAAAGATAAATTAAAAATAACAAAGAAACATATAATTAGAATAATACTACTAACTCTAATCTATCTCTTATTAAATGTTTGGTTCTGCTTAGATTATGCGTCATATCATAATCCAAACGGACTAATCTTTGAAAATAGTCCACTATATTATATTATCTTAATTGCGATAAGCTATTTATCACCATATATTCTTCTTATTGCAAACATTGTAACCAAAGCATTTGGAAGGATATTTAAGAAAAAGGATAAAAAGACTACTAAAAAAGCTAAAAAATAACTAAAACAGGGGGAATAATATGTTAAGAGTAAATTCGAAAGCAATTCAGCCCGGAGATACCTTTTTGGCCCTCAAAGGCCCCAAGACAGATGGTCATGATTATATAGACGAAGCCATAGACAAAGGAGCGGCCTGCATAATTGCAACCCACGGCGAATATTCCGTTAAAACAATTATCGTCGAAGACACCAGAACATATTTATCTGGATATTTAAAAGAATTAAATATGGCCAGACTTGAAAAAATAAAAATAATTGGTGTCGTTGGGACAGGTGGCAAAACCCTAACCTCTGATATAATATATCAGTTGTTAAATAGCCTAGGTGTTAAAACTGCCTTCATTGGTACCAATGGCTTTTACTGTGAAAGCAAACATAAAAAGTTAAAAGAAGCAACTCCAGACATTTATATTATCTATGACCTAATAAATGAAGCCATAGATAAAGAATGCGAAGTCATCGTTATTGAAGCCTCTAGTAAAGCAATTCTTCAAAGACACCTCGAAGGCCTGAGATTTGATGCATGTATCTTTACCAATATTATTATGGATAACATAAAAAACAAAGAACTTTATCTTAATAGTAAATTAGACCTCTTTAAAAAAATCAAAGGCAGTGGTTATGCCATTATCAATAAAAATGACTCTAATGCCAGTGCTTTTGCTCTAACTCAAAACAAAAACATATTTTATGGAACCAAAGACGCTAACTATAACATATCCAGAATAAAACTATTTTATGACCATACTGAATTTAAAATAAATAATTTTGATATCTATTCGCCACTTATCGGTTCATATAACGTTTATAACTATCTTGCTGCTTTTGCCCTAATCAATACCCTTGGCTTTTTAGAAGAAGATATCATTGAAGCTACTAAACACTTAGTCGCCCCAGATGGTAGATATCAAAACATAATGTATAATAATCGCCTAATTATCATCGATTATGCATATAACCCAGATACAATTAAAAGTATCATTAAAGAAACAAAGAAGTTTAGTGAAGGACGAATCATTACAATAGTCGGTTGTGGTGGCGACCGCTCTAAAGCTAAAAGACCGCTTATCGGGAAAATAGTTACCGATAATTGTGACTATGTTATCTTTACTACCGATAATCCGCGAAATGAAAAAGAAGAAGATATCTTAGATGACATCACTGAAAATCTTACTAAAGATAACTTCGAAACTATCATAAGTCGCAAAGAAGCCATCAAAAAAGGCATAAATATGTTAGAAGAAAAAGATATATTGCTAATTCTAGGAAAAGGTCATGAAGACGTTCAAATCATCGGAAATGACGAATTTCCACTAAAAGATTACGATGAAGTTATAAAAGATATCAAAAAATAAAAAGAAAAATGAAATTCACCTTGTATAATATAAATAGAGGTGATTTTATTTTGACAAAACTAACCGTAAAAGTTGGACACACAGCTTTAGATAAATATCAATTAAAAGCTATTAAATCAAAAACTCAAAATCTTTTAGTAATTGCTGGAGCCGGAAGTGGCAAAACTCTAACAATTATCGGAAAAATAAAATACCTTTTAGACAAAGGAATCTATCCAAACGAAATACTATGTTTAACTTATACCAAAGCCGCTGCGACCTCACTTGAAAACAGATTAAAAAAAGAAAATATTAATCTAAAGGTCCACACATTCCATAGTTTAGGCTATAGCCTTCTAAAAAATAAATATGATCTAAATCTCACATCCGATCAAACCTTAAACAAAATAATTGATAGAAAACTTACTACTATTAACCTAAATAACTATTTTTATAAAAAAATAACTAATAAAAATCAAAATTATTATAAAGCCAAACTAAAAGAAACCCTAAATCGCTTTATTACTTTATTTAAAACTAACAATTATAAAATCAGTGACTTTCAAAAATTTAGCAAACAAAATCATCAAAACCATTACTATTACGAGTATTCCAAGCACGATAACTTTTTATCTCTTGCTAGACAAACTCTACTTGACTATCAAAAATATCTCACAAACCATGGTGAAATCGACTTTTCCGATATGATTAACTTTGCTATCAAAATAGTTGCTAAAGAAAATAATCTAAACTATAAATACATTATTATCGATGAATATCAAGATACATCTTTAAGTAAATGCAAGCTCGTTCAAGAGCTAATAAAAAAAACTAAAGCAAAGCTTATGGCCGTTGGTGATGATTGGCAATCCATCTATTCATTTACCGGCAGTAACCTAAATATCTTTACGAATTTTAAAAGTTATTTTCCCAAATCAAAAAAAATAAACCTTAAAAATACATATCGAAATAGTCAAGAACTGTTAACCATAACTAGCAAATTTATCCAAAAAAACCCATATCAACTTTCAAAAAAATTACTTTCACGCAGGAAAAATAAATACCCAATCAAAATACTTTACTACCAAGATACATTGCTTGAACTCTGGCCATACATTTTAAACCAAACTCAAAACAGTAAAGTTTACGTCCTTGGCCGAAACAATAAAGATCAAAATCAAATCCCGTATCTTCCTAAAAACATGGAGTACTTAACCATTCATAAATCCAAGGGCCTTGAAGCCGAAAAAGTAGTCGTCATTAATCTTGAAGATAAATACGATAGTCTGCCAAACAAAATGGTAGACCACGAATTTCTCGAATATGTTACCTCTAAAACCGATGACTTTCCATATGCCGAAGAAAGAAGGCTGTTTTATGTTGCCCTCACTAGAACCCAGTCAGACGTCTATCTTTTAGTCAAAAAAGATAATCCCTCACCTTTTGTTACCGAATTAATTCGCACCTTTCCAAATCGAATTAAAATAATTGACCCTAAAAATCCTTGATAAACCCTCATTTACTTTACATATCTCTTAAAAATAATACCTTTTACAAAGTAAAATCAAAAGAAATAATTTAAAATTCAGAAAAAAGTTTACCACATAATTAGACAATATATTTTCTAAATCATCAAAAACCGCTAAAATAAAGGGAAAGTGCCAAATAAATGTTTAGTCTTTTTACGTAAACCTGTTTTCTAAAAAATCAAAATGTGGTATAATAACCAAAGAAATTACTTGCAAAGATAAGATTTTAGTCGGCAACTTATCTTTCGAAAAAATTACTTAAAATATCAAAGGTGATTTTATGGAAAAAAAGAAATTAGCAGTTAAATATATCCGAGAAAAATTACAAGGCAAAACATTTATGACTTATAATGAAATCGCACAAATAACAGGATATCATCCTAAATATATCTTAAAATTAAAAAAAGAAGTAATAAATGGTAACATCAACTTCGTCCACGGTAATAAAAACCGCATTCCAGCTAACACTATGAGTGAAGAAGAAAAACAAAAAATCATCGCCCTTTATAAAAAAAGCAATGTTAGTATTCGTAAATTTTGTAACTTCTATCATACTCGCAGCTATTCATGTATCTATAATCTTTTAAAAGAAAACAACTTATTAAAGAATCACAAAAACAAGTCTAATGATAAGTAAATTCCTAAGACCGTTGAAAAGGTCTTTTTTTGTCGCCTGTTAATACTTCTAAAAAAAACTTTCCCTTAATAGTTTTCTATAGAGGGAGGTCATTATGAATACAGGATTAACCGAAGAAGAAGTTCAAAAAAGTCGTCAAAAATATGGCAGTAACACCATCAGTATAGCCAAAAAAGAAAGTTTTATTCGAAAATTAATTGCTACTTTAGGAGATCCAATAATTAAAATACTTTTAATCGCCCTTGCCATCAAGACCTTATTTTTATTTCAAAACTTTGATTGGTATGAAACGATAGGTATTGTTATTGCTATATTTCTTGCTTCATTTATCTCGACTTTATCCGAATATGGAAGCGAAAAAGCCTTTGAACAACTACAAGCTGAAGCCTCAAAAATCAAAACTAGAGTTCGCCGTGACCAAGAATTAACAGAAATAACAATTGATGAAGTAGTAGTTGGCGATGTTGTAAAATTATCAGCTGGAGATGAAATCCCTGCCGATGGTAAAATAATATCCGGTAAAATTTCCGTCAACGAAGCCAATTTAAACGGTGAAACCAAAGAAACTGAAAAAGGAAGAAATTCTAAAGTTTACCGCTCAACAGTTGTCTATTCCGGAATGGCTACGATGCTTGTTGAAAAAGTCGGTAATCAAACAGTTTATGGTAAACTTGCCAAAGAAGTAAGTGAAAAAAAGCCTACGAGTCCTTTAAAACTGAGATTAGTAAAACTTGCTGAATTTATTAGTAAAATAGGATATGTCGGAGCCGCCTTAGTTACGATATCATATCTATTTTCTGAAATAGTAATCAATAATAATTTTGATCCAGACAAAATATATCAGACCATTACTAACTTTCCGCTAATGTTTGCCCTTATCCTTAAGGCTTTAACTCTGAGCGTAACCATTATTGTCGTTGCCGTACCTGAAGGACTTCCGATGATGATAACCTTAGTTCTCTCATCTAATATGAAAAGAATGCTTAAAAGTAATATTCTTGTCCGTAAACTCATGGGAATTGAAACAGCTGGCAACATCAATATCTTGTTTACCGATAAAACCGGAACTATTACCGAAGGTAAGTTAAACGTTATTGCTATAGTTGACGCCAAAGGATATACATATAAAACTGAAAGTGATTTAAAAGCCAATAAAACATATTATACCCAAGTTAAATTATCTTTAGTTGCCAACAACGATAGTGATTATGACGAAAATCAAAATCCAATCGGAGGAAATATTACCGATAGAGCAATTCTCAAATTTTTCAAAGATGATAATTTTCAATATAATATAAAAGCTAAAACACCTTTTTCCAGTGAAAAAAAATATTCAATAACTAAAGTAACTTACGAAAATAGAGAAATAAACCTCATTAAAGGCGCCCCTGAAATAATTTTATCTAAATGTACTCACTATTATGAAAATGGTCGCAAACGCTTTCTAATCGATAAAAAAGAAATAGAATCGCAAATATCTAAAGCCGCAAGTAAGGGAATCCGCGTTCTTGCCTTTGCCACATCGGAAACCTATGAAAATCCAAGTCGTCTTTCTTTTATCGGACTTGCTTTCATTAAAGATGAAATTAGAAAAGAAGCTATTGAAGGCCTAGAACTTATCGAAAAAGCTCACATTAAAACAATTATGCTGACAGGTGATAACATCGAAACAGCTAGAAATATTGGTAAAGAAATAGGTTTATTAAAAACAAAAGATGATTTAATTATTACAAGTGAGGATCTTCATAAAAAAACTGATGCCGAAGTAAAAAAAATCTTACCAAACCTTAAAATTATCGCTCGATCACTACCCCAAGATAAAAGTCGTCTTGTCAAACTTGCCCAGTCTCTAAATCTTGTAGTTGGTATGACCGGAGATGGAGTTAATGACGCCCCCGCCCTCAAAAAAGCTGATGTTGGATTCGCCATGGGCTCGGGTACAGAAGTGGCTAAAGAAGCCAGCGATATTGTCATCTTGGACGATAATCTTCTATCACTATCTAAAGCTGTTTTATATGGAAGAACAATTTTCAAAAGTATTCGCAAATTTATTATTTTTCAGCTGACCGTCAACCTGTGTGCGGTAAGTATTTCGATAATTGGCCCATTTATCGGTGTGGAAACCCCAGTTACAGTTATCCAAATGCTGTGGATAAATATGGTTATGGATACTCTAGCTGGCATTGCGTTCTCATTTGAACCCGCATTAAAAGAATATATGGAAGAAAAACCTAAAGATAAAAACGAACCAATAATAAATAAATACATGATAGATGAAATAATGTTTACCGGAACGTATTCTGCCTTAATGTGTGTCTTCTTCCTGAAATCGCCATTTATCCACAGTATATTTCGCGATGGGCCAAATGACATGTATCTCATGACTGCGTTCTTCGGCCTGTTTATCTTTATGGGAATTTTCAATAGTTTTAATGCCCGAACACATCGTTTAAATCTTCTTGCTAATCTATCTAAAAACAAAGTCTTTCTTGCTATCATTATCTTCATCTTAATAGTTCAAATCTATCTTATGTATTATGGTGGAGACCTCTTTAGAACCTATGGCCTAAACCCAATAGAATTTGAAATCATGATATTACTTGCCTTAACAGTTATACCTGTTGATTTCCTAAGAAAGATCTACCTTCGAAGAAAAGGCCAAATAGGTGGCGTCTAATTTGCAAAAACTAAAAAAAATAGTATAATATAAACATAAATAAGAGGTGATAGTATGGAAAAAAATAACGCTTTAATCTTTAAAAGAGGACTTGAAATTTTAAAGAAAACCTCAGGGAAAATAGTTTTAACTGCGGCTTCCTTTGCTCTCATAACCTCACTAGCTGCTTGTGGTCAGGCAACTGATCAAAAAACAGCTGAACCTGAAGAGCCAACAACTTCTCAAACTCCAAGTGAAAATACTGATACACGAACTGAAGAAGAAAAAGAAGCCGACACTAAAGTAGGTCAGGCTATGGAAATTATGAAAGATGGATTTGATAAACTTAGTGATTCAGCCAGTGATGCCGCAAATAGTGAGGCAACTCAAGAAGCCTTAGAAAATTCATTCCAAGAATTTGATGACCTAACAGGATTCTTATTTAATGGAGAAGAACTAGGTGGCGTTAAATTTGACGACCTAAGCGAATCTGGTAAAGAAACAGTTTTAAACTTCTTCAATAGCGTGGACTCCAAAGTAGATGAGTGGATTCCAAACTATAAAGAAAGATTTGAAGATTGGACAGTTAGAACTGGAGCCAAAGGTCTAGAATTGCTTAATAAAGCCAAAGATAAAATTCTTGATTGGACTGGTAAAGTTGAAGAAGAATATCAAAATAATCAGTCATATACAAAATAGGTGCAAACCTATTTTTTTAAACCTGTTTACACATTGTTTTTATCTCAAATTTGTGGTATATTTTATATGGTAAAATTTTGAATAGGAGAGATAAAATACATGATAAATTTCATTATTTGTGACGATGATATAAAATTTCGTAAAAAAGTTGAAACAGCAGTAGACAAATATATGATGAAAAACCATACAGAATATAAAATATATCCTTTCGATGATTATAATAAAAGTTTTCTAAATATAGTAAAACAAAAGCTACCTTTTAAAATTTATATTCTAGATATTGAAGCTCCAACTATGTCTGGAATTGATATAGCTAGAATAATTAGAAACAAAGACGTTGACAGTGCCTTAATATTTTTAACTGGACATCAAGAACTAAGTCAATCAGTATTAAAAAGTGAATTTGTATTCATATCATTTATCAATAAATTCGACGAATTCGAAAAGCGTTTAACAAGCTCAATAGATAAAGCCATTCAAATATTTAAACAAAATCCAATTATGAAATTTAAAGATAATGGAACTCAATATAGCGTGGCCTTTAACGACATTCTTTATATCACTCGTGACAGTGTTGAAAGAAAATGTATTATTGTAACTGATTACGCAGAATTTAAAGTAAGTAAAACATTTTCTGAACTAGTAAGCATTTTAAATGATAACTTTGTCCAAACTCATCGTGCATGTTATGTTAATAAAAAGAGAGTAGTTTGCTATAATCGAAGTAAAAAATTCATTATGTTTGATAATGGAGTAACTATAGATTTAATATCAAGCAGATTTGACAAGGAGTTAGTGTAGAATTATGAATGAACTAGTCAATATTTTAATTTACTTCTTTAGTAATATTTTAATGTTTGTTTTCAGTATATATTGTTGGATTCTATGTAAAAAAGGAAAAACCAAATTATCAAATTTAAAATTATTAGTCAGCATAATATTTATGACAATTTTCACAATTGCGTTTGACTCAATATTACCCAAGCCGATTAGATTTTTTTCAAATTTTGTAATTCTATATATTGCCTGTTATTTTACTATTAACAAGAATTCTAGAATTTCGTTTTTGTCTGTTTTAACATCACAGTTAACATTGTGGTTTTCAGAATTTACTTCTGTAATAATTTTATCAATATTTGGCAATAATAATATACAAGAATCAATAAATAGCAATATAATATTGTTCATGATATTGAATATTTATATTTTTATAACATCGATGTTTTTATTAAAAGTAAAATTGCCGCAAAAATTATTTACATTATTTGATTCTGTATCTGGATCAATAAAAAATAATGAGGCAATAGCTTATACATTAATGATAATAATAGTTATAGCTGTTTCAACTACAGAAAGTTATATGCATTTACCCTTGCCAATAATTTTAACTACAAATGTAATTATGGCGATAATTTTTATTGGAATTATAATAATGTCAAGTACCATAAAGTCAAAATATAACAATATTAATAGTAAATATGAAACTAGCATTACAAGTCTAAGAGAATATGAAAGTATGATAGATAAATATAGAATTTCTAATCATGAAAACAAGAACGAATTACAAACTTTGAGGAATCTTATTTCCAAGAGAAATACTAAAGCTTTAAAATATATTGACTCTATTCTCGATAATAAAATTAAAGATAATGAAAAGATTATGCATAAAACATCTAAAATTCCTGAAGGTGGTTTAAGAGCAACAATATACGCTAAGTTATGTACGATGGATGAACTAGCTATTAAATATTCTCTAGATATTGCTAAAGATATCAGAACTGTTGACTTGATTAATATGAAAGAAGATATTGTTTTAAATATTTGTAAAATCTTAGGTGTATTTCTTGATAATGCAATAGAAGCCGTAAAAGATTTAAAAACTAAACATGTTGGTATTGAAATCTATCTTATGGATGGATATTTATGCGTTGATATTACGAATAATTATGAAGGTAAGCTCGATATAAACAAGATAGGAAGTTCTAAATATACAACTAAAGGTGAAAACCATGGTTATGGGTTATCGCTAGTAAACCAAATAATTAGTGATTATCCAGGCGTATTTGAAAATGAAAAGAGTATTACTAAAAATACATTTACTCAAAAGATCAAAATAAAAATGTAGAAACATTAAAACTTTCTACATTTTATTATTTTATTAAACTTTTTGGACATTCTGGTTCGTCTAACCATACTAAAATACAACTTGTACTACCTGCATTGGCAAATAAACCAGCTAAAGAAGTTAATGCGGAAACTACAAAACTCATCTACAACCCTCCTTTCTATAAATCTATAAAACGACTAAATTTATATTCATGAGGCATTTAAAACATAAGTTTTATAATTATCGAAAGGTTGACCAGATAGCTTATAAGTTAAAGGAGATATCATCACACATTGCGTGACTAAAGAGAAAAGTAAACAATTTGCTATAAAATCATTAGTAGTAATAATAGAAATGACTACAAACACGCAAGCTATTATGGTCGAAATGGTTTTATAAACCATTCTTCTTTTTGGACTAACAATAGGTCTTTTTTTAGTATCAGCTGGACTATATTTATTAATATATAAAATACTGATAATACCTACGATAACCCTTGTTCCAATCGGTATCGAAATGACTGTACTTAAATAAGTTAAACCAATAAATATAGTCAGTGAAGAAACTAAGCATATCCAACTCTTTGTCGCATGTATACCAAACGAAGTTGCTCTTATAATATTATAAATAACTGTAAATACTATAAGTTCTCCCAGTATACCTAAGAAGTAAGCAATGCCAAATATTATTATTGATTTTGTTATTAATAAGTACAACCCCTCCAAACCATATCTGAGTTCACCTAATCTTTCCTCAGAATAATTAGGATACTTGTTCTTTATAGCATTTAAAGAACACTTAATAAATTTTTTTCGCATACAACATACTACCTTCTTAATTAAACATCACTAGTTTAACTAATTTAAAAATACCACAGAAAAGCTCTATATTTTATCGATATGCTTAAAACGATATATATTTATCCCGAATGAAAAATAAGTATAACGAACAATGACACTTTTTCGCATTCAGACATTCTAAAGCTACATTCAAACAAAGACACAAAAATATTACTAGAATAAGCGTAAAATAAAACTTGCCGGTAAAAGTGTATCGATATAACCTGGTACAACAATTAATTTATTTTTTGAGGTGCCAAAGAAGTAGTGTTGTAAAAAAAGAATTACTAGAAGGGAGATGTAAGAGTGAGAGGCAAAGTCAAATGGTTTAATAATGAAAAAGGATACGGCTTCATAGAATACAAAGACGGCGAAGATATCTTTGTTCATTACTCAGCTATTCTTACACCAGGCTACAAAACACTAGTCGAAGGCCAATACGTGCAATTTGATTTAGTCAGAACCGATAAAGGTTTACAAGCTAAAAATGTGGTTGAAATTGACAATGTTTTAGTATAGTTTGATAAAAGATGAAGAACAAAAAAAGTTCTTCATTTTTTATGGGAAAATTATAAATATTGTCTAAACGTCAAAAAAGTATAACTGTTAATGACACATTATCGCATTCAGTCAAAATAAGCATGCAGTGAAACAACAATCAATTTTATCATCAAAAAAACTAGTAAAATTAAAAATGCCGGCAGTAAAATATCGATATAAGATGTAATTCGACAATTATCGAATAACCATCTGTAGTAAATTAGTAGTGTAAAAGAATTACTAGAAGGGAGATGTAAGAGTGAGAGGTAAAGTCAAATGGTTTAATAATGAAAAAGGATACGGCTTCATAGAATACAAAGACGGCGAAGATATCTTTGTTCATTACTCAGCTATTCTTACACCAGGCTACAAAACACTAGTCGAAGGCGAATACGTTGAATTTGAACTAGTCAAAACCGACAAAGGCCTACAAGCCAAGAATGTCGTTGAGCTCGAAACTACCTTAGTGTAGTTTTTTTTTTAATTAAAATGTCAAGTGCAACTTTTGAAAATCTGTAGATATGGTTGCCCGAGCGGTTAATGCTAATG
>CALVIC010000016.1 GCA_944329365.1 uncultured Bacilli bacterium | reverse complement strand
CATTAGCATTAACCGCTCGGGCAACCATATCTACAGATTTTCAAAAGTTGCACTTGACATTTTAATTAAAAAAAAAATAGGGATTTATGCCTATTTTTTAAGGTTAAAACTCGTCTTTTTTGCGAATTTTGAGAATTAATAGTAATTTTGAGGCTCTTAGAACCTCGATTTCTAAAGTTTCAATCGAAATATCAAATATTTGCGGTTTTCCTTCTTTGAAATAAATACAGACTTTTTTATCAACTTCTTCATATTTAACGATATTATTTAGTGATATCCAACAACATGTATCATCATAATAAGATTTAGTTGGAAACATAATTGTTTCTTTTATTTCCGAAATAACAATAGGTAATTTATATTTTTTACCTAAGTGCAATTGAGAATTTTTGAGGCGTCCATTAAATGTACTACCACCATATTCACAGTTACGTTCAATTATTTCTTGTGGAATATGGGTACTGTAAATTTCTCTTTCTCCTTCTAAAATTATACTTCCTTTTTTTGAAATGCCGATAATGGCGTTTGTTTTACTATTAATTTCGTATTCATTTTGAATCATACTGCCTCCTCGTCATTTAAAAATGACACATCTCTTATACTCCTATGGGGTGTCGAATAATGTCAGAAAATGTCAGATTGCAAAAAAAAAGAACTTTTAATAAGTTCTAATTGGTAAAATCAATTGAATTACGTCGTCATTTTCAGGGTTTTTAATGATTATTGGTTTAATTTCACCATTAAATTTAAGTTCTATTTCTTCTGATTCTAGAGCTTTAATCGATTCCATCATAAATTTAGAATTAAAGGCGATTTTAATTTCGCTATAATTATCTTTGTTAATTGTTATTTTTTCTTCGACGTTTCCAATTTCAGGAATATTAGATGATATTATAATTTGATCACCATTGCTTTGAAGTTTAATCGTATTTTTATCAGATTCGTTAGTTAATAGAGAAGCTCGGTCGATAGCTGCAAAGAAATCATTTGAATCCACAGTCATAGTTAGTTCATATTGGTCTGGGATTAGTTTTGAGGTATCTGGATATGTTCCACTTATGACACGAGTAAGCATTGTGATACAGTCAAAGCGGAAGATTACTTTGTTTCCAAAGATGTGCATTTCTAAGTTATCTTCATCGTCGTTTAATAATTTATATAGTTCATTTATGCTTTTAGTTGGGATTATAATGTTAGATTTTTCAGTAATTCCACTATCTAAATGAACTTTTTTCACAGCTAAACGATAAGAGTCTGTAGCAGTACATTCCATAATGCCATTTTCAATTTTAAAATTAATACCAGTTAAAACAGGTCTTGTTTCACTTGGAGAAGCGGCAAAAGCTGTTTGATTGATAATAGTTTTAAATACTTTTTGGTTTAAAACTATTGGATTTTGATTAAATTCTAATTCTAAATCTGGAAATTCAGTAGCAGCATTACAATTTAAAGTAAATGAAGAGTTAGAAGTTGTTATATATAGTTTAGAGTCGATTACTTCTTCTAAGTTAATAAGTTCATTTGGAAGTTTTCTAACTATTTCATATATATATCTTCCTGATACAACTATTTCACCATAAGAATCGATATGATATATATCTTTTTTAGGAATAAAAGTTTTAATGGCTATTTCGTTATCAGTACTCATTAGGTTTAAACCTTCTTCAGTTAATTCAAATTTAATACAGTTTAATATTGGTCTTAGGTTTTTAGTTGATATACCTCTAATGGCGTAGTTTAAATGTGTTAATAAAATATCTTGATTAATTGAAAATTTCATAAAAACATCTCCTTGTTATTTTATTATTTTAAATATTATTTACTATTATTAGTGGGGAAAAAGTGGAAAAGTGGATTTAACCCTTTAAAAACTTAGTTAAAAGGCTTAAACCTGAAGTGATTTTAATGTGGATAAAAATTAATTATCCACTATTTAATTTGGTTTATAATTTTAGATATTTCCACTTCGAGATTTTTATCTTTTTTAAGCTCCCTTTTTATTTTGGCAACTGAATGCATAACGGTTGTATGATCTTTTCCACCGAATTCACTACCAATTTTAGGTAGGGATTCTTTTAAGTGGACCCGGCATATATACATTCCGATTTGTCTTGGGACAGCAATTTTAGAAAGCCTTTTTTTCGATTTGATATCTTCCACAGTAATATTGTAGTTGTTGGCAACTAACTGAATAACTTGATCAATTTTGTTTTTAGAAATTATATTTTTACCAATATAATCTTTTAAGGCTTCAATAGCTAAATCTAGAGTTATTTCTGAACCGTTCATAATAGTTGCATAAGCAAATACGCGGGTTAAGGCTCCTTCTAGTTTTCGAATGTCAGAGGTACAGTTGTTAGCAATGTATTCTTTGACTTCGGTTGGTACTAGTTTGCCAATGCCTTGAGCTTCAATTTTTTTATCCAAAATGGCCATTCGAAGTTCAAAATCAGGTGGAAGAATGTCTATAGTTAACCCCCAATTAAATCTTGTTCTGAGACGTTCTTCGAGCTTTTTTAAATCGTCAGGGGAACGGTCAGATGATATGATTATTTGTTTGTTTTGGGTGTGTAGTTCGTTAAATGTGTTGAAAAATTCTTGTTGGGTTTTAGAGGCAATTTCTAAGTACTGGATGTCATCAATCATTAAAACATCGATGTCGCGATATTTTCTTTTGAAAGAATCCACAGCTTTAAAATTGCTTGTTTCGTTCCTTCTATATATATTAAGGAAGTCATCGACGAATTTTTCACTTGTAACGTATAAAACTTTTTTGTTAGATGTGGCCATGATATAGTTACCAATGGCGTGCATTAAGTGGGTTTTGCCTAGTCCGCTACTTCCATATATAAATAGGGGATTATACATTGAACCTGGTTTTTCAGCTACAGCAAGACCAATGGCTTTGGCAAATTTGTTACTGTTACCTGAGATAAAGTTATCAAAGGTATAACGACTATCTAATCCACTTTCGAAGATGGCTTCATTGTTTTCCACAGACTTAGTTTCTTTTTGTGGCAAAACGGTTTTAGCTTCTTCTTCTGTTACATATTTGAATTTAAAGATAGAGCCGGTTACTTCTAAAAAGGTTTCTTTGATAATGTCACTATAGTTTTCTGTCAAATGTTTTTTGTGAACATCAAAAGGAACTTGAACGACAGCATATTCATCATTTAAGTCAATTAATTTAGTGTCTTTGAACCATGTTTGATAAAGAACAGGTTTAAGTTTTATTTCAATTTTAGAAAGGAAAACTTTCCACATGCTATCTAAATCCATAGATATCCCCCCATAATACAAACAACAATCTATTTCCTATTTTACATTATTTTGACAAAATATGCCATAGAAAGACAAATAAAAATTTAAAAAAATATCCACAGAGTTTATGACTTTGAAAAATAATACAATTTAGAGTTTTCCACCTAAAATGTGGAAAACTTAGTTTTGCACTTTTGTGTATAATTTGAAGTTATTAACATATGTTGATAAGTGATGTTTAGTTTAAAAAAATAAAAACTAAATAAAAAGTGGATAAATTTTGGGGTGAAAAATTTGTCACATTTTGTTGTTGAAAAAAATTTATTGAAATTTAGATCGTTTTAAGGTATAATTATGGTATTTCTATGTTTGTTTGAAAATGTATAGGAAAGCAATTGACTTTTTTGGCTTTTATCTATATAATTATTTAAGCAATTAATTTTATTTTGGGAGGTGGATTTATGAAGAGAACATTTCAACCTAATACAAGGAGAAGAAGTAAAAAAATGGGCTTTTTTGCACGTATGAAGACATCTGTTATTAACAGAAGAAGAAAAAAAGGTCGTAAAGTGTTAGCTCATTAGTAGTCACTGCTGAGGCAGTGGTTTTTAGTATAGGTGAGTGAAAATGAAAAAAGTTAATATTATTAAAGAGAGCCGGGATTTTACGAGAATAATAAAAAATAATAAGCCTTTTAAGTATATGGACTTTTTAGTTTACAAAGAAAATAAAAAAAGTGATGTTTATAAGTTCGGATTTTCAGTTGGTAAAAAGATTGGAAATGCGGTTGTTAGAAATAAGGTAAAGAGGAGACTAAAAAGTATTATCGATAAGAGGAAATATAAGGATAATTTCAATTGTGTGATTATTGCAAGAAAAGGAATTGCCGAAAGAAGTTATCAGGAACTTGAAAAAAATTTGTTTTTTGTTATCGATAAGCTTGGCTTGACGAAGGAGAAATAAGATGAAAAAGAAAGTATTACTTTTATTATTAGTCACATTTTTAACGTTTAGTTTGACAGGATGTACAACTTATCTAAAGGATGACGATGGAAAAAATGTCAAAGAAGAGACAACGGGTCAAACTTTAACAGAAAACATTTTATGTCAGCCAACTAATAAAGATGTTATTAAAACTTATCAGAAAAACGGCGTTGATATTAGTGAACTTCCTAAATGTGATGATTTTAATCCCGCTTCTTTGGGATATAGTGGTCTTTGGGAAACATTATTTGTTAAGCCGCTTAGCTGGGTTATTATTAAATTAGGTACACTTTTACATAACTATGGCTGGGCAATTATAGTAGTTACAATTTTAATTAGACTTATTATTTTCCCAATAAGTAGAAAGTCTGCTTTACAATCAGAAAACATGAAATTTGCTCAAAAAGATTTAGAAAAGCTAGAGAATAAATATCGTCATCGTGATTCACAAGAGGATCAGATGCTTAAAGCTCAAGAAATGATGGCTATTTATAAGAAGTACGAAATTAATCCGTTATCAGGTTGTTTATTCGCGTTTATTCAATTACCTTTATTTTTAGTGTTCTTAGAGAGTTTGAATAGGCTTCCAATTATATTTGAAGGTGACTTTTTAGGATTTAATTTGGGAACTACTCCTTCAACGGCAATACTTTCTAATGGAAACTGGATATATTTAATTTTACCGATTTTAGTCGCACTTACAACTTTCTTTTCATTTAAGCTTAATTCTGGAATGTCTGCAAATTCTGAAGAACAACAGAAACAGCTTAAAATGACGATGAATATTATGCTTATATTTATCGTAATTTCATCATTTGTAATGCCAACAAGTATTATTGTATATTGGATAACTGGTAGTTTATTTACAATTATTCAAGGTCAGTTAATTAGGAGGGCAAAAGAAAATGGAAGTAGTAAGAAGAGAATCAAAAAATAAAGAAGAAGCTTTAGAGAAAATTTTAGAGGAATTAAATGTCAATTTTGACGAAATTTTTTCTTCAGTAAAGGAATCTCAAGGTAGTTTTGGAAAGACTAAGTATTTAGTTTCGGTTGTTACTAAGTATGATGTTAAGGTTTTCATCGAAGATTATTTGAATAAATTTTTAGAAAAGCTTGGAATTAAGGCAGAGATTGGTTTTAAGAATGTCAATGGTGATTTAAATGTTTATATATATTCTTTAGATGACGATGAGGCAAGTTTCTTAATTGGCAAACAAGGTAAGTTTTTAAAGTCACTTCAACATGTGCTTAGAAAAACTTTGAAGACGCAAACTGGTTTTGGAATTAAGATTAATTTAGATATTGCTGGTTATCGAAGACATAAAGAGGATATGTTAAAGAAGGAAATAAGAGGGATTGTTAAAGATGTTCAAAAAACTAAAATCGATGCGAAGTTAGATCCGATGAATTCATACGATAGACGTATTGTTCATATGATTGTTCAAGAATATGAAGGTGTTATTACGCAAAGTGAGGGCGATGAACCTAATAGATATGTCGTCATTAAATATAAAGGTTAGAAGAAAAATTTAAATTTTTCTTCTTTTTGTATTATAATCTGATATAATATAGAGGATGTATTAAGGAGCTGAATAAATTTATGAAAAAGAATATTACAGAGGAAGTTTTAAGTGATGACGAATTTATGGATATTGTGACGCCTATTTTAGAAAATTCGGAGTTTTATAAACGAAAAAAATGGCAACATCACGAACATAGTTCACTTTATGAGCACTCTTTAGCAGTTTCTTATTTGACTTATAAGATTTGTAAAAAAAGAGGGTGGAATTACAAAGATGGAGCTATTGCTGGATTACTTCACGATTTTTATAATAAACCATGGCAGGAAAATTTAGATGAAAAGAAGCCTTTTTTTAAGCAACATGGTTTTGTTCATGCAGGTGAGGCTTTAGCAAACTCTCGAAAATATTTTCCACAGTATATGAATAAGAGGATAGAGAATTCTATTGTTCGGCATATGTTTCCACTTAATATAATTCCTCCGAAATATAAAGAGGGTTGGGTAATTACGTATGCAGATAAGGTTTTATCTTTGGATGTTTTGATAGATGTTAAGGCTTGGCCGAAGTATTTGGGTTTGGCAAGATTTACAAATAAGGTAAAGAGTTTTTTTAAGAGGAAGTGATTTTAATGGATGATACGATCGCGGCTATTTCAACAGCTCAAGGAGTTGGGGCAATTTCGATTATTAGAGTGAGTGGGCCTAAGGCGTTCGAAATTGTTTCAAAGATTTTTAGTAATAAAAAATTTTTAGAGGCACCTAGTCATACTATTCATTATGGTTATATTGTGGATAACGGTAAAAAAATAGATGAGGTTTTGGTTAGTAAGATGAATGGACCAAAAACTTTTACTTGTGAGGATGTTGCAGAGATAAATGCACATGGAGGAATTACAACAACTAATGAGATTTTGGAACTTGTGCTTGTAAATGGTGCTCGCCTTGCTGAACCAGGAGAGTTTACTAAACGGGCTTTTTTAAACGGTAGAATTGATTTGACGGAAGCTGAAGGGATTATGGATTTAATTAATTCGAAGACTGATAAGGCGAGAGAAATGGCGTTAAATCAGGTTAGTGGTGAAGTTTCTAATTTGATTCGTGATTTGCGAAATGATTTAGCTGGTATTATTTCAAATATCGAGGTTAATATCGATTATCCTGAATATGAAGATACTCCTGTTATGACTAATAATAAGGTTAAAAACAGTTTAAACAGTTTAGAGAAGAAGATAAATAACATTTTGGAAAAGAGTAATGAGGGCGAGATTATTAAAAATGGAATAAAGACGGTTATTGCTGGTAAGCCTAATGTTGGAAAGAGTAGTTTACTTAATAGATTGCTTGGAGAGGATAGAGCGATTGTAACAGATGTTCAAGGAACAACGCGTGATAGTATTGAAGCTAGTTTGGTAATCGATAATATTGTTTTAAATTTAATCGATACAGCGGGAATTAGAGATACCTCGGATACGGTTGAAAGTATTGGGGTTTCTAAGAGTTTAAGTTTGATAGATCAAGCTGACTTGGTTTTGTTTGTTTTAAATTACAACGAAGAAATGACTGCCGATGAGAGGATGATTTTAGAAAAGATTCGAGATAAAAATCATATTATTATAGTAAACAAGACTGATTTGGAGAAAAAATTAGATACGTCAGAGCTCGATAATCCGATATATATAAGTATTAAAGATGATAAGAATATCGATGAGATTAAGGATAGAATTAAAGAGTTATTTAATTTAGAAAAAATTGAGACTGGCGATTTAACTTATTTAACTAGTGCGCGAAGTAAAGCTATTTTAAGACAAGTTTTAGATAGTGTTTCCGATGTTAGAGAAGGTATTGATAATTATCCAATCGATATTGTTGAGATAGATCTTAAGAAAATATGGAATTTGCTTGGAGATATTATCGGGGAAAATTATAGTGAAGAGTTATTAGACGAATTATTTAGTAGATTTTGTGTTGGAAAATAAGCTCATTTTACTTGAGCTTTTTTCACTTGTAAATTATTTATATTTTGGTTATAATATGTTTGATTATTTTGGAGATGATGTACATGAACTATGAAGTTATTGTTGTAGGTGGTGGTCATGCTGGATGTGAAGCAGCTTTAGCAACAGCGAGAATGGGTCATAAGACGTTACTTGTTACAGGAAATATTAATAATATTGCCGATATGCCTTGTAATCCTTCAATTGGAGGTAGTGCGAAAGGTATTGTAGTTCGGGAAATAGACGCGCTAGGCGGAGAGATGGGTAGATGTGCGGATAAGAGTTTACTACAGATTAAAATGCTTAATTCGGCTAAAGGTCCGGCAGTACGTTCTTTAAGGGCTCAAGCAGATAAAATTACTTATCCTAAAAATATGCTTAAAACTTTAAGAGAATGTGATAATTTAGAAATTTTGGAAGCTTTGGTTAAAGATGTTAAAACTAATGATAATAAGGTTTCTGGTGTTTTGCTGGAAGATGGCCGGGAAATTTTTTCGAAGGCAATTATTTTAACGACAGGAACTTACATGAATGCCGATATTTTAGTTGGTGATACAAGACGAAGAGAAGGTCCTCATGGAGAGAAGCCTTCTAATTACTTGAGTGATAATTTGGCTAAAAAAGGTTTTAAGTTGAAGAGATTAAAGACTGGAACGCCACCTCGAATTAAAAGAGATAGTATTGATTTTTCGAAGACTAAACTTGAAAATGGAGATAGTGTTTATCATACTTTCAGTTTTGATAATAAGGTTTATTATGATGTGGATAATCAAGTTCCGTGTTATTTAACTTATACAACGGAAGAGACTCATAAGATTATTTTGGATAATTTGAATAAATCTAGTATGTATGGAGGTATTCCTGATATAAAGGGTATTGGTCCAAGATATTGTCCGTCAATCGAGGACAAGGTTGTAAGATTTAGAGATAAGGAGAGACATCAGTTATTTTTAGAACCTGAGAGTTTATATTATGACGATATTTATTTACAAGGTTTTTCTACTAGTATGCCTCACGATATTCAAGAGAAAATGGTTCATTCACTTCCAGGACTTGAGAATGCCGAAATTTTAAGATATGCTTATGCGATTGAATATGATGCGATTTATCCGACGCAACTTAAGTTTTCTTTGGAGACAAAGCTTATCGAAAATTTATTTACAGCTGGTCAGATTAATGGGACTAGTGGTTATGAAGAGGCTGCTTGTCAAGGTTTAATGGCCGGAATTAATGCAGGGTTAAAGTTAGAAGGAAAGGATCCACTTATATTAAAGAGAGACGAAGCTTATATTGGAGTTTTAATCGATGATTTAATTACTAAAGGAATAAGGGATCCTTATAGACTTTTAACTTCAAGATCTGAGTATAGGTTACTTTTAAGAACAGATAATGCGGATTTAAGACTTCGTGATTATGGTTATAAGGTTGGTCTTGTTTCAAGAGAAAAATATGAAAAATTTTTAGAGAAGAAAGACAATATTGAGAAGGCTATTTCTGAATTTAAGGAGATTCGTTTAACACCAAAAGATAACGATTATTTAGAATCTCTCGGAACGACTTTACTTAAGGATGGAGTTTCTTTATACGATTTGCTTAAAAGACCGGAGATTAAGGTTAATGATTTACTTAGATATTTAAATAATGAATACGATGAGGATGTTTTATATCAAGTTATGGTAAAGGCTAAATATGAAGGTTATATCAACAAGGAATTAGAAGAGGCCGCAAGGATGAAGAGATATGAGGATAAGAAGATTCCTAAGGATGTCGATTATGATTCTATGCACAATTTAGCTAGTGAGGCTAAGCAAAAATTAAAAGAGGTCGAGCCGGAGACAATTGGTCAAGCCATGAGAATAAGCGGGGTTAATCCGGCAGATATTTCAATTTTAACAATGTATTTAAAGCGAGGTAAATAATGAATATAGAAGAGTTTAAAAGAGAAGTCGGAAGGCTTGGAATAGCGGTTACAGATAGAGAGATTTATTTACTTGAGAGGTATTATGAATTACTTATCGAGTATAATGAGAAGATTAATTTAACGGCAATTACCGACAAGCAAGAAGTTTTTTTGAAACATTTTTACGATAGTTTAACTTTAGTGCGGGTCATCAATTTTAACGAAATCGAAAGTATGTGTGATATTGGAACTGGGGCAGGATTTCCGGGGGTTGTGATTAAGATTTTTTATCCGAATGTCAAACTCACTTTAGTAGATGCTTTAAACAAGAGAATAAATTTTTTAAATGTTGTTTCTGAATGTTTAGGTTTAGAGGGTATTACTTTGGTGCATGCGAGAGCTGAAGAGTATGCGAAGAATAACAGAGAAAAGTTTGATTTAGTGACTGCCAGAGCGGTAGCTAAAACGTCAACTTTACTAGAGTATAGTATGCCTATTGTTAAAAAGAACAAATATTTTGTGGCCATGAAGGGGCACGATGATACAGAAGTTAGTCCTAATTGTTTAAATGTTTTAAGTTCTAAGGTTTTAAAGGTAGATAGTTTTGAGTTACCAAAGGGTGCAGGTTTTAGAAATTTAGTTCTGGTTCAAAGAATTGGAGATATAAACCCAAAATATCCTCGAAGATATGCCGATATGAAGAAAAAGCCATTATAGGCTTTTTTTGGTAATATTATTACTTATTAAAATGTAAATTTGTTTACTAGAAAAAAATCAAATGAATTAATTTTTATTGAATTATTTTTTAAAACATAGTATTATGATATTAGAAGAATAAGGAAGGGAGGGGTAGTTTGTGTACGAATCTGGAAAACTAGCAGTAATTAATATCGATGATATTTTTCCAAATAGATTTCAGCCAAGGCTTAAATTCGACGAAGAGAAGCTTTCAGAACTTTCTGATTCGATAAGAAAATATGGCGTTATTCAGCCTATTGTGGTTAGACCGGTTAATGGAAAGTATGAAATTATTGCCGGTGAAAGACGTTATAAAGCTAGTGTGATGGCTGGTAGAGCGACTATCCCTGCGGTTATTGTCAATTTATCAGATCGCGATAGTGAAGAGATTGCTTTGCTTGAAAATATTCAAAGGCAACAACTTAGTCCAATTGAAGAAGCTGTTTCTTATAAACGGATTTTAGACATGGGTTATATTACTCAGGATGAGCTTGCCAAAAAATTAGGTAAAGCTCAGTCAACTATTGCGAACAAGGTAAGACTTTTAAATTTAGATGATGAGGTTCAAGAGGCACTTTTAGAAAATAAAATTTCTGAGAGGCATGCACGTTCTTTACTTAGGCTTAGTGATAAAGTTGATCAAGTTATGATGCTTCATAGAATTATCAATGAAAGACTTACGGTTAAGATGACTGATAATGAGATTGCTAAATTAAAAGAAGAAAAAAATAAACAAGTGAATAAACAAGTTCAAACTGACAATAATAATATTGAAAGTTTGTTTGATGATGAAGAAAGGGGCAGTAATATGATGGATATAGATAAAATTATGAGAGAGGCACAGGATATTAATGCGCCAGCAAGCGAAAAGAAAGATTTGTCTGGTTTAATGAAGCAAGATGCGAATACACCGGTTTCACCGATTATTACTTCAGAGGAGCCAAAACAAGAACCAGTTCGCGAGGATGGAAAATTTGTCAATTTTTCGCAAATTAAAGATCCAGAACCAGTTAAATCTACACCCACACCTGTTAGTGGTGGTATTACTTTTGATAGTATGTTTCATCAGGAACCAAGTATAGCAGTATCTACACCAATAGCTTCTACTTCTGCAGAACCTGTGCAAACTGGAAGTCAGTTTTCGACACCAGTTTCATCTATGGTGAGTCAAAATTCTTCACTAGAAGCTTCACAAGGTTCAAATGGAATTGGAGTGGCAGTTGCTGATGCACTTAAGAAGTTCAATACCCAGGTTCCTAATAACGAGCCTGCAGCTGCTTCGCCTTCAATGACCCAAGTACCACCGGTTAATTCGGTACCTATTAATGAGGTTCAAGCAACACCAGTTAATTTGGGTCAAACTCCAGTTCAAAGTGAACCTTCTGTGTCAAATCAAATGGTTCAACCTCAAAGTGTAGCGCCTACGCCAGCTAGCGTTAATATGAATTCATTTGAAAATTCCAACGTGTCTTCTAATGAGACTTTTAATACGAGTCCTAACGTCACTTCTGCAAGTCCAGTTATGGAACCACAAATGAATCAAGGTTATGTTACTTCACCAAGTTATAATGAACAAGTAATGTCACCAGTTAATGAGTCTGCTCCAGTTAATCCGATGCCGGCTAATCAGTCACCAGTTAACGAGGTTCAGGCTACTCCTGTTAATATGGAAACTGAAAATGGCGCGATGCCTACATACGATAACGTAAATAACATTCCTGATACAACGATTTATCAAGAAAGACCGGTTAGTGATGCTTCAACAATGGCCAGTTCAATGGCTGAGCCAGTAAAGGTTGCTCCAGCACCACAAAACAATGTTCATTTTGCTCAGGTTGTCAGATTGATTAGAGATTGTGCGAATGAAATTGGCAAATACGGTTATAAAGTTAATTTAGATGAGCTCGATTTGGGCAATAAGTATCAGGTTAGTTTTACTATCGATAAAGAATAAAATTACTACGGTTTGTAGTAATTTTTTTACATTTAAAAACATCGGTGTTTTTCCGATGTTTTATTTAGTTAATAATATTCCTTGGAAGTTATAATAATCAGCATTTACTGAATTTTCATTATAGTTAAAGCTTATTTCTGTAATAATCAATTTTGTATCATCATCTAATTTAACTTCAAAATTATCTTTTAAGTAATTGTCTAAATTTTCACGATTATTTAGGTAATTTTCAAATTCATCGCTTGTAGTTGTTAAGATTGTATCATAATTTTGTCTTATAGTTAGGTTACCGTTTTCGATGTAACCATTTACTATTGTACCATTTTTATATCCTTCAATTTCAAATGATGGGTTTAAATTATCGGCGTAGTAGTAATGATTGTAATAATCTTTAGATATACTATCAATATAACTTTTACTTATATTAAGTTTAGCGAGATATGTCGCACCTTCATTATTATAGTATAAGTAATAATATGAACTAGTTAATTGTTTAAGTTCTTTATCGGTTGGATTTTTTATTTCTGAGTATTTTTTTAATCTATTGTATTGACTTTGATTAGATAGGTCATACATATTGATATATGGAATACTGTAAGCAATGAATGAAATTCCAGCAATATATAAGATTATTTGACCACATTTTTTAGGGTTTGTGAAGTATATTAAGTAATAGATAACTTCAATGATTACAAATACGGCACATAAGTAACGGGTTGAGGTTAGTCCGTATGAGACAATTCTGATACTTAAGCAATATATTTGAATAAAGATTAGTGGGATAAATAAAACAGGGAATAGTTTAGTAAGTTTAGTTTCTGTTTTATTTAATTTCATCTTTTTACTCATTGTCCAGATAGGCATGGCAATTAAGAATAAGAATGATACTATATAGAATACCTGATTAGCTGGTAATGTGAAGGTAATAATTAATTTTATGATATAAAGATAAATTATTACGAAGGCGATTGTGACTAAAGGAATTAAAATATAACTAATTAAGTTTTTAAAGAATTCTTCAGCTTCTTTTTCCGGTTTATATAGTCTATATATTAGACTTGGCAAGTAATAACAACCGAAGATAATTATTTGTAAGCTTAAGATACTATAATAATTAATGTCACTTAGTAGTAGGTAATTAAAGGCGAGAGTTATAAATAATCCGCCAAAGGCGAGGGCAACATAATTAATGGTAATTTTTAGAAATGAAGATAATGTTTTTAAAATATAATTACCAAAGTCACCTTCATCTTTTTGATAGTTTAGATAAACGCTAATGAAGAATAATGTAAACGCATATCCAATACTGATGTGAGTAAGTTTACTTAGGAAAATTTCGTTTCCAAAGTTACTCATGATACCGATTGTCAAAGCTAAAATGATAGATATAAATAAAGAAAGGTTTTTAGATTTTTTGTCGGTATTTAAACTTTCGATAAGAAAGTTGTTTGGAATTAAGATTAAGCAAAATAAACTGAATGTCGTGAAAAACGCACTGTTGAGTAGATTTTGATAACTTAATATTCCTCCTAAAATTAGGAAATAGAGTATTACAGGGATGATTGTAAATGGTAGACTACCCAATAGGGTATCTAACAAATCATTAAAATTTTTAATTCTATTTTTCATAGACAGCCTCCTTATTATAAGTATACCATATTTTTTAGTTAAAAAAACTTTTTTGTGATAAAATGTTTTTAGAAGAGGTGGTAGTTTGTGTTTGATATTAATATTCAGAGTAGTATTAGATTTGATGTAGATAAAGTTATTTATTTTGATCCGATAAAGTTAGACGAGAGGCATGATGCGGATTATATTTTTATCACTCATCCTCATTATGATCATTTTGAAAAAGAGACAATTTTAAATTTAAAAAACGATTATACAAAGATAATTGGTCCAAAAGATATTTATGAAGTTGCTTTAGAAATGGGTTTTAGTGAAGATAGGATTATGACGGTTATGCCTAATGAGACATATGATTTGGATGATATGAATTTTAAATGTGTACCTGCTTATAATATAGATAAGCCATATCATTTAAAAGAATATAATTGGATAGGATATGTGATGGAGATTGCCGGAATTATTTATTATATTGCAGGTGATACAGACGCACTTTTGGAAAATGAAGATATTATTTGTGAGGTAGCAATGATTCCAATTGGGGGGACTTATACGATGAATGCGCGAGAGGCGGCAACATTTGTAAATAAAATGAAACCGAAAGTTGTGGTTCCTTATCACTATGGAATGGTAGTTGGTACTGAAGATGATTTTAAATTATTTGCGTCACTTGTAGATAGTAGTATTACTGTTCAAAGAGCTTATGAAAAAAAATAATTTTTTTAAATTTTAGTATTACGAAAAAAATTTATTTGTGGTATACTTTGAAAGTTGTCTAAATTTGAATAGAAAAACAACATTTATATTTATGTTGTTTTTGTGTGTGAGAAGGAGGTTAGATTATGCCACAAACAAAATTTCAAGATGTTATTTTTACTTTAATAATGGTTTTATTTATGGTTTATGCGATGGTCACTTATAATGTTTATTTAAATACTGGTGAGATGAGTATGAATTTATTTATCATGGGATATAAAGAAATTCCAATTATGATCGTGATTGCTTTTATTGCTGAATTTTTCTTAATTGGAAAATTAACAAAGTATTTTACTTTTAAAAGCTTAGATGTAAAGAAAACTCAACCTATATTTATTACATTAATGATTTCTGCTTTAACTGTATGTTTTATGTGTCCACTTATGAGTTTAATCGCAACTTTATTGTTTGCTGATTATTCATGGGGTACTTTTGTAGTTTTATGGTTTAAAACTATTATTATTAATTTTCCGATGGCATTTTTTTATCAGATATTTTTTGCAGGACCAATTGTGAGAAAAATATTTAGAACCATTTTTAAAGTTAAAGCTTAGTGTAAAGGGCAGAATTATTTTATGAAAAATTGTCTGTTCTTTTTTGTTTGTGTGTTATAATTTAGGTAAGGAGGATATATATGAAAGCGGCAGCTATTAAAGGGAAAAAAATAATTGAAACAATAGATATTAATGAGGCACAAAGTGATGGTAATAAGGTTATTGCCGATGTGATTTTATGTGGAATTTGTGGTTCAGATATTCATAACTGGGATGCTGGAAGTCCTGTTGGTTTAGTTATGGGTCATGAGATATGTGCGAGAGTTGTCAATCCAGGATGCAGAAGTGATTTAAAGGTAGGTGATAGAATATCTGCTTTGCCAGTATCACCTTGTTTAAAATGTGATGCTTGTTTGAGCGGAAATATTCAATATTGTGCGCAGACGTGGACTCACGCTTTAGGTTTATCTTTAGATAATCCAGGTGGTTTAACTCAGAGAATTGCAATTAGACCTGATATGGTAGTGAAAGTTCCAGATAATATTAGCGATGAAGAGGTGGCAATGGTTGAACCGGCTGCTGTTGGTCTTCATGCGGTTCATTTAGGTAATATTGAAGCTGGCGATAAGGTTTTAATTATCGGTGGTGGAATTATTGGTTTAATGTCTGGTTTATTTGCCAAATTACAAGGCGCTAGTTATGTTGCTTTGACTGAAGTAAATGAGGCTAGAGGTGCAAAGTCAGTAAGTTTAGGTGTCGTTGATGAATGGTTTAATGCGAAAGATGAAAATTTAGTTAAAATATTAATGGAAAAATCTAATGGTGGATTTGATACGGTTATCGATGCTTCAGGTAATAGTTCGGCTGTAAATAGTGCAGTCATGGCCGCTAAGGCTGGTGGAACTTTGGTTTTGGCTGGTGTGGCAACGGGTCCGATTAATTTTTATTCGGTTTTGGCCGTAACAAAGGAGCTTACGGTTAAGGGTTCGATTGCTTATACGAAGAGAGAATTTGAAATGGTTATAGATTTAATGAGTCACAAGAGAATTTCAGTTTTGAAGTTTTTATCGGATACAGTTTCTTTGGATGAGGTTCAAGGAGCTTATGAGAGATTAACTAGTGGCAGTGATTCAGCTATTAAAATTTTGGTCGATCCAAACAGATAGATGCTTGATTTATGTCAAGCATTTATTTTTTTGTTTATACTTTTAGTTTTTTGTGATATATTTAAAAATAGGTGAATGATATGGACCGGATAAAAAACATATGGATTTGGTTTGCTTTGTTTATTGCTGTTTTTATTTTGTTTAGTATTATTGGAAGTTTATATAATAACGAGATTATAAGTATCGATGTTTTTATGCACGATTTGGTTGTCAACAATTTACGAAGTGATGGTTTAACTTTTATAATGCTTTTTATTACTAATTTTTGTAATCCGATTATACTTATATTACTGAGCTTAGTTATTTTACTTATTTGCAAAGATAAAAAAATGGGATTAATAATTATGATAAATTTACTTGTTTCGATTTTACTAAATATTATATTTAAAGGGATTATTCAAAGAGATAGACCTCTTGAAGATTTTTTGATTATCGAGTCAGGTTATAGTTTTCCTTCTGGTCATTCAATGGTGAGTATGGCTTACTATGGGTTAATTATTTATTTTATTTATAAAAAAATTAAAGACAAAAGAGTAAGGAACGTTTTAATGATTCTTATTGGTCTTTTGATTTTGGCAATTGGTTTTAGTAGGATTTATCTTGGAGTTCATTTTGCGAGTGATGTTATTGGAGGATTTTTGATTTCAATTATTTATCTTGTGTGCGCTATTAAATTACTTAATTTAAAATATTATAAATAAGTAATTTTTTTCTTGACTTAGAGTGAAGTCTAGGTTATATAATTTAAGTGTAGGAGGCAGTTATGACAATAGGAGAAGTCGCTCGCAAGTTTGATTTATCACTCGATACTTTAAGATATTACGAAAAGGTTGGGCTTATAAGTCCTGTTTCTAAGGTGTCTGGAAGAAGAGAGTATAGTGATGAAAATATAAACGAACTAAAATTTGTTTTATGCATGAAGAATGCAGGTCTTTCGTTAAAGGATATTTTAAAATTTACCGAGTATGGTAAAAAGGGAGATGAAACTCTTCCTGAGAGACTCGATATCTTAAAAAATCAAAGGGAAATTTTAACTTCAGAAATTGAAGAGAAAAAAGAGACTTTGAATTACCTTAATTATAAGATAAATTTATATGAGGGGAAGATTGGTAAATGAGGGCAATAGTTTATTATTCTTATTCAGGTAATACAAGAGGAATTGTTTCTAGGATAAAGGATAAGTATGATTACGATGTTTTGGAAATAAAACCAGTTATACCTTATAGTGATAATTACGACGAGGTTGTCGATAAGGCAACTACGGATACGAAAAATGATTATCAACCGGAGATTCAAAAATTAGATATTTCTAAATACGACGAGATAGTTTTGTGCACGCCTGTTTGGTGGTATACGGTGGCAAGTCCGGTTAATACTTTTTTACACGATTATGATTTAAAGGATAAAGTTATTATACCTGTTGCAACTAACGGTGGATGGCTTGGTCATGCGATAGAAGATATTGAAAATAAAGGCGGGGTAAGGATTAAAAATCCAATTAGTTTGAAGTTTAATGGAAAGGAATTAACTGATGATGATAGATTTGAAAATTGGTTGAAAGGATTAGGTGATTAATTTATGGTTAAACAAACTGCAGGAAGAAATATTTTAGGTGATGTCGCACCTAAATTTGCCGAACTTAACGATGACGTTTTATTTGGTGAGGTATGGTCTAGAGAGGATAAACTTTCACTTAGAGATAGAAGTTTAGTAACAGTTATTTGTTTGATGAGTAAAGGTTTATTTGATAGTTCTTTTAAAAGCCATATGGAAAATGCGAAGAAGAATGGAATTACTAAATCAGAAATGGCTGAGATTATCACTCATGCGGCATTTTATGCTGGATGGCCAAATGCTTGGGCTGCTTTTAGAGTTATGAAAGAAGTTTATACAGATGAGGAAGAAGTAAAAGGTGGCGGAATGTTTGGTTTAGGTGCGCCTAATGATGCTTTCGCACAATACTTTGTCGGTCAAAGTTATTTAAAACCATTAACTAAGACAGATGATCCACTATTTATTGCAAATGTGACTTTTGAACCTGGGTGTAGAAATAACTGGCACATTCATAAAGCAACTAAAGGCGGAGGTCAGATTTTAATTGCTGTAGATGGTCAGGGCTGGTATCAAAGAGAAGGTGAAGAAGCTCAAAAACTTCTTCCAGGTGATGTTGTGGTCGTTCCAGCTAATGTTAAACATTGGCACGGTGCTGGTAAGGATGGATGGTTTAGTCATTTGGCTATCGAACTTCCAGGTGAGAATACTTCTAATGAGTGGCTTGAACCAGTTAGTGATGAAGTGTATGATAAACTTAAATAAAGCGATTTTTGATTCGCTTTTTTTAATTTTTAGGTTAGACGTGATATAATAATGTTAGGTTAATAAAATGGTGATTAGAATATGAAAAAATTATTATTAGTTATAGATATGCAAAAAGCTTTTATAAATGAAAATACAAATTTCTTAATCGATAAGATAAGAGATTTATTGAATAATGATTATTTTGATAAAATTGCTTTTACAAAGTTTATAAATTATTCTGACAGTTATTTTGTAAAAAAAATGAATTATAAACGATGTATGGATAAAAATGATTGTGAGATTGTGATTGATACTTTGGATAACAAAGTTTTAGAAAAAGGAAAATATTCGGTTTTTAATGACGAGTTTAGAGACTATATTATGGAAAATAAAATTTCAGAAATTTATTTAGCTGGGGTGGATACTGATGCGTGTGTGCTATCGACGGCTTTTGACTTGTTTGAAAATGGTTATGATGTTTATGTGTTGAAAGATTATTGTGCGTCTTCTGGCGGAATTAGTTATCATGAGGCCGCCATAAGTATTTTAAAGAGAAATATAGGGAAAAAACAAGTTATTTAATTTGTTTTTTTATGTGTAATATGGATGTGGGTTTATGATTTTAAATGTTAGTGGACGAACTGATGTAGTAGCTTTTTATAGTAAGTGGTTTATGAATAGGTATGAGGAAGGATTTGTAGATGTAAGAAATCCCTTTTATCCAAAACTTATAAGTAGAATTTATTTTGAAGATGTTGATTTAATTGTGTTTTGTACAAAAAATCCAATACCAATTTTAAACTGTTTAAAGGAAATTGATAAGCCAATTATATTTCAAGTAACGTTAACTCCTTATAATAAAGATGTGGAACCTAATGTTATTTCGAAAGGAAAAATAATTTTGGCGATTAAGAAGTTAAAGGATTTGGTTGGAATAGATAATTTATATGTAAGATATGATCCAATTTTAATTAATGATAGGTATACTTTGGATTATCATATAAAAGCTTTTGAACATTTATGTGAAATTTTAAATGGTTATGTTAAACATATTATTATTTCTTTTGTTGATGATTATAAAAATGTTCAGAAGAACATGAAGTTTTTAAGGTTAAAGAATATTGATGATGAGATGAAAAAGAAGATTGCAATAAATTTTAGTAAAATTGCAAAAGAAAATGGAATGAGTATTCAAACTTGCTATGAAGACGATAATTTAGTTAAATATGGTTTTTCAGGTGATGTTTGTGTTTCTAAGGAAATAGCTTATAAATTAACTGAAAAAAAATTTAGAAAATGGCATGCTAGAAAATGTGAATGTGCCGAAATGGTAGATATTGGAGTGTATAATTCTTGCCGGCATTTTTGTAAGTATTGTTACGCAAATTATGATGAAGAAAAGGTTCAAGATAATTTTAAAAATCACGATGATAATTCATCTTTGTTAATTGGTAAACTAACTGAAAATGATACGATAAAGGTAAGACGAAGATAATTTTGCAAAATGTATTTTAAAAGTTTTTTGTAAATTTGACATTTTATTTACAAATGTGACAAAAAAAGATTATTTTTGCAAAAAATTACTTTTTAAGTAATAATTTGTTTTATAAGAATAGATGTTTATATTAACAACGATTTTGCTTTGTTAATAGAATATAGATAGAAAAGAGTGGTATAGATGTTAAATAAAGTAATTGGAAATACACCGATGGTAAAGATAGACTATGAGTATTTAGGCAAAAAGAATTCGGTTTATGTGAAACTTGAGATGTTTAATTTAACGGGAAGTATTAAGGATCGGGTTGCTTATTATATGATTAATGAAGCTAAAAAAAGTGGAAAACTTAAAGAAGGAATGGAGATAGTTGAAGCTACAAGTGGGAATACAGGTATTTCTCTTGCGGCACTTGGAAGTTATTATGGTTATCCTGTGCATATTTTTATGCCTGACTGGGCATCAATCGAAAGAAGAAAACTAATGGAAGGATATGGTGCGAAGGTTAGTTTAATAAGTAGAGAGGACGGAGGATTTAGTAAGTGTCTTGAGGAAGCTAGAAAAATGGCTTTAAAAGATGGGGTTTTTTATCCTGATCAGTTTAGTAACGAAAATAATATACTTGCTCATTATGAAACAACTGGGGCGGAGATATTAAAGCAAGTTTCTGAAGAAATAGGTGGTTTTGTATCAGGTGTTGGAACTGGTGGAACGTTACTTGGGACTAGCAAGAGGTTAAAGGATAATTTTAAAGAGATGATTACTTGCGCGATTGAACCAAAGAATATGCCTTTAATTTCTGGTGGAAAAATAATTGGTCCACATAAAATTGAAGGTATTGGTGATGATTTTATACCTAAACTTGTGGATAAAAATTTAATCGATAAGGTTATTTTAATCGATGATGAAGATGCTATACAAATGGCTAGAAGGGTTTCTAAAGAGTTAGGTATAGGTGTTGGTATTTCATCTGGGGCTAATTTAATAGGTAGTATTTTACTTGGCTCTGAAATAAATAAACCGGTAGCAACTGTTTTTGCTGACGATAACAAAAAATATTTATCAACTGATTTAACTAAAGAGGATAATTTGGATGGTAGTTTGATTGCCAATAAGGTTAAATTGATAAAGGCAACTTTTATAAAGTAAAAAATCAAAGTTTTTAGGCTTTGATTTTTATTTTAAGTATTCTTGAAGGGCAGTAACTACACCTTTAGCATATTCTTCTTTATTGCTCTGTATATTTCTTAAATCTTGTACGTTATCTAAATATCCCATTTCAAATAGATAGCTTTCAGCTGTATTGTTGGAATTGTAATATGGATTTTTATCTAAGTTATCGTAACGACCATCATTATAGGCATGGGTGGCAATGCCACCGACTTCTCTGATGGCGTAGTAATAGATAGTATTGGTTGATTTATTTGCTGGTGGGTTTTCCTCTTCATTTATTTCCTTTTCAGTAAAGAATCTTTGATATATACCATCTTTGATTTTATCTTGAGTTTTAGGTGAGGTTTGTGTATTTGCATATTCGGTTATGTTTTTTACAAATAACTTGGCTAGGTCAAGTGAGGAGTCATTTGCGATATAAAGCTCAAGACCTTTTAAATAACTTGATCCACCAGAGATTCCCGATGAATTGTGGTGAATGGCAAGATTAAATTTCGATTTAGTATCATTGGCCGTAGTCGCACTTCCCATGTGACCATAAGTAGGTAGGGTATCCTTTTCATTTTCTCTAGTTAATTTTACTTTATATTCTTGGTTTTCTAATTGATTTTTTATTTCTTTGGCTAAAGCTAAGTTGACATCAGATTCTTTATATAGTGTTCCTGTTTTGCAAAGACCACTGTTTGTAACTGGACTACCATTTGAACAAGCTAATTTACCAGTATCATTGGCATCGTGTCCTGGATCGATAGTTATATCGTAAACATCATTTGGCAGGGAGGTATTTTTTATTTGAAATTTTAGAATTTCATTTCCTTCATAGTTGTCCCAAGTTATATCGATTTTATTGTTTTTTCCGTTTTTAGTTAAGGTATAATATTCTAAATTATTATATTCGGTATTATTTTCGAGAGGATAATATATATCTTCATCCTCGGCTTGACCTTTTACTAAAAGATAATATGTTCCTTTGGTTAAGCTTTCGAGGTTGATACCTTCATTTATATAATCATTTGTCGTAAATTCAATTTTATTATTATTTTCTTTGATTTCCCAGGGAATAGTTATTTCTTTATCGTTATCTTTTAAGATTAATTTAAGATTACTTAGATTATCTTTATTTTCAAATTCTCCTTTAAAATTAAGATGTGTACCATAGATGTCGTAATAATTTATGGATACGTAGTTATCATAGCTAACATTTTTTAAAAACGATGGCTTTAGAACTGTGTTTTTGAGGGTGACAAACACGGCAAAAACGATAATTAAAACAACTACAAAAACGATAAATAAGCGAATATATTTTCTAATTTTTTTCTTCTTTTTTTTCATATATCATACTTTCTAATTTCATTATAGCAATTTTTTTTCGTTTTTTTAGAAAAATTAGTATATGAGTGTTAATATGTGTAAAAATAAGAAATGTTATGTTTTTAAATAAGTTTATACGTGATATACTGGTTTTATTAGGTGGGAGATATGATATTTAGTATATTAACTTTTATTGCGATTTGTCTAAGTTTACTCATAAAAGATAGAACTAAATCACTTCATGTTTATTCGATAAGTTGTATTTGTGAGTCACTTTATTGTATTACTGTAGGGGCGCTTACAGGAACTTTTTTAGGTATCATTAATTTTATAAGAACTTATTTGTTTTCTTGCCGTGAAATTTTTAGTAAAAAAGCTTATTTTTCATTATTTTTATTTTTTGAATTTGTTGTTTTTTTAAATCTTATAATTACTTATGATGGAATAATATCCTTACTTCCAACGATGGCTTCTATTATAGGAGTTTATTGTTTGTGGGTTCCACATACAAAATATTTAAAGTTTTCATCTTTGATTAAGGGAATGTTTTACGCAGTATATTATGCTTATTACGGGGGATGGTTTTTAGTTTGGGGTTATACAGTAGTATTTTTGTTTAGTTTTTATATTTTAATAAAGGATGAGAGAAAGAAAAGTTTTTTACAAATTATTAAACTTAGGATATAATTTAAATTATTTTGCAATAACTCAAAAAAGGGGTTGTCATGAAATAAAATAATTTCGCACATATTATATTCAAAATTGAAAAAACGTTAGGAATATTAAAACCTAACGTGTTTTTATGATACAATATAATTGTCAAAAAAAGTTGTATTACATGAAATATTTTTTTAAATAAATCGTTTTTTCTATTATCCTCAACGACAATATAAAAGCAAATAATAGATATAGTTACAATCTTTATAAACTCTTTGAAAAAACAGATAAAAAGGGAACTATCAATTAAAACTCATTTCATGACAGACCCTTTTATAGGATATTTACTAATTAAATTTTTACAGTTTATATATAACTTCTTTAAAATATTATACATCATAATTAACAAGAAACAAACTAGATATGTTAACTTTGGCAAACGGTTGTCTTATATTTTTATAAATGATAAAATACTTAGTAGTTTAAAGGTTGCTTATTTTAAGGAGATGAAGAGCTTATGAAATTTAAGATTCATTCAAAGTTTAAACCTAGTGGTGATCAGCCACAGGCAATAGATAAATTAGTAGAAGGAATTGAAGAAGGTAAGAAAAATCAGGTATTACTTGGGGCAACGGGTACTGGTAAAACTTTTACAATTGTGAATGTAATCGAAAGAGTTCAGAAGCCTACTTTAGTTTTAGCTCATAATAAAACTTTAACTGGACAGTTATATGCGGGATTAAAGGAATTGTTTCCGGAAAACGCCGTTGAGTACTTTGTTTCTTATTATGATTAAAAAAAAACGTTGAAAAATAAGGTTTTTTGATGTTATTAAATCTATAAAAATGTACAAAAAAAACCAAAAAAACTAAATAATATAAGATGGAAACATAGAATTTGTGACTTTTATGCGTTGCATGGTAAAACAAGGTATGGTGATAGAATGTTTGTAAATATGTTGTATGTTGATATCTTATGTTAAAAAATAATGTGTTGTAAAAATTATTGTATTGATTAGAATCAAATGATATAATTGTGGTTAGATGAAGGTGGTGCTTTTATGAATGAAATAGAAATTAAAGTTAAATTAGATAACAAAGATGAAGTAGTGGAAATGTTCAAAAAAGAAGGGTGCACTTTTTCTGATGTAAAACATCAAGTTGACACTGTATTTTTGGAAAATTCTGTTAAAGACTTTAATATTAAGCCGGGTATGATTGTTTTAAGAATAAGAACAATTGGAAATAAAAATTTAATTACATTAAAACAAAGAAAAGAAAAGACTATGGAATCAAAAGAAATTGAGTTTGGGGTTGATAATAGAGAACTTTGCAAAGATTTAATTACCACACTAGGATATAAAGAAATGGTTACCATAGATAAGAAAAGAATTGAAACAAAGTATAATGATTTTAATATTTGTATAGATGATGTTGAAAAGTTAGGTAGCTTTATAGAAATTGAAATTGTAACTTCAGAAGAAGGTATGGCTAATTATTATGAAGAAAAAATGATTGATTTATGTAGAAAATTTGGCATTGATTCAAATAATAGGGTTAACTCTCATTATGACACAATGTTATATAATTTGAA
Organism: uncultured Bacilli bacterium; assembly: GCA_944329365.1. GTDB lineage: Bacteria > Bacillota_I > Bacilli_A > RF39 > UBA660 > Coprosoma. The sequence continues at coordinate 6,433 of CALVIC010000016.1, read as the reverse complement.
TAAATAGTATTGATTTTGGTTTAAAAATATGATAATATATCGAACAATTTAGTTTAGTTATATGACTAAATTGTTCTTTGACAAAGAAAGTTGTTAATTTATTGATAACTACCTTTGTCTTTTTTTTGTGTTATGGGGTGAAAATATAATGAAAAAGGGAAGAATTATTACTTTGTCAGGTATGTCTGGAGTGGGGAAGTCATATTTAATTAAACAGTTATTAAGTAGAACAGAATGTTTTGAAAAATTGAAGGCAGTTACTACTAGAAAAATAAGAGATGATGAAATTAATGGTGTTGATAAATATTTTATTAGTATGCAAGATTTTGTAGAAAAAGACAATAATGGAGAAATGTGTGTTGTGAATGAAGTTTTTGGAAATATGTATGGATATTATAAAAAAGATATTGAAAAAGTTTATAGTGGAATTAATTTGATTACTGAATTATATTATTCAGAAGTTCCTAAATTTAAAGATACGTATACTGATACAATAAGTGTTTATATTGTGCCATCTGACATTGCTGTTGCTATTGAAAATTTGAATGAAAGAGATATAGATTCTTGGGAATTGGAAAAGCGAATCTCTGATATAAAAAATGAATTGGCATTTTTTTCTGAATTAAATACTAATTGTTTTGATTATATTTTAGTTAATGATTATAATATTTATAGTGTAAAAGAATTTAATGATTTTATTTCCAAGACGTTAAATATTATTATTAATAAAGATTTACAAGATAATGATTTTTTGTATTATATTCCATCTGATATAAAAAAAGAAGTAGATGAATTTGTTACAAAGGCGAAAAAGTCAATTGTATATACTTCATTTGATGGTGACGATATGCATTATTTAAATGATATATGTAATGATGTGATAAATAGAGAAGAAATACCACTAAATCCAGAAGCAGCTTTAGGTTATTATGTATCCACTGTAACTCTTGGTGGTACAAAACAAAAAGTGATGGCAGATTGTTTAACTTTAGAAATGTTATCTGATAAATTGTATGTTTATCGAAATGATGATGTAGATATATCTGAAGGAATTATTGCCGAAATGATACTTTGGAATATTATTAAAAATCAAGGCTTTTCTTTTATACATGATGTTAGAAGATTAGAAAATCCTAAAGATGATATTTTAAGTGGAAGTGAACTTAGCCAATGGATTAGCAGTCAAGATTCTGTGTTGAATCAAGAACTGTTTCACAATTTATTAAATAGTTATATGAAACAAAATCATGAATCAGTTTATATTATTGCGAATTTTAAAAATTTTAAACACATTGATTGGGCAAGAGCATATTGTTATGATAATGACTTATGTCCTATAAGTCCTCAAAACATTCTACCTTTTTCATTATATAAGAATGATGAAAACAATTATTTAGAGTCTAGATTAAATTTACTAGACAGAGTGAATCAAGTATTTCTATTTATTGATAGATTTAATGAGAAAGAGGAAATAAAAAATTTAGATAAGTTTTCTTTAGCAGAGTTATATTATTTAAAGGAATATTGCCCTAATAAAATGTTTACTATAATTGGTTGGGATCAAGCTAATGTTCCAAAATATGACAAGGGTAAAAAATGGTCGTTGACAAGTAAGGAAGATATTAAGGTTAGAAGGTTGGTAAAATAGTTTTTTCATGTTATAATCAAATATAGGTGTTTAAATATGAAAATAATAAATAATGATGAAAAAATTAATAATGTGTTAAAAGTTTTTTTACCAACAGTAGAACAAGATTATAGTATTTTAAAAGGTAATTTGTTAAAAGAAGCTGAAAAAAGTTTTATTTATGATAATCCTAATGCTTTTGTGATAGGTTTGATATCTGATCAATCGGTTAAAGCAGAGTTGGCGTGGAGTTTACCTTATAATTTATATAAGAGATTGGGTACTTTTGATTTTAAATATATAGTACAAAACTTTGATGCCCAGTCTTTAGAAAAAGTTATCAAAGAAAAGCCTGCATTACATAGGTATCCAAATAGAATGGCGAATTATATATTTTTTGCAATGAAGAAAATATTGGAAGATTATAATAATGATGCACAAAAAATTTGGAAAAATCAACAGGCTAGTGTTATTGTGAAAAGACTAGAAGAATTTAAAGGAATTAGTCATAAAAAAGCTTCTTTAGGAACATTAATTTTAATTCGTGATTTAGGAGTAGATATTGAAGATAAACAAAATATTGATATTGCTTATGATGTACATATTCGACGAATCTTTTTAAGAATGGGTTTGGTCGAAAAAGATACACAGGAAGATATTATAAATAAAGCAAAGCAAATTAATCCTAAATTTCCTGGCGAATTGACTACTTCATTTTGGGCTATTGGTAGAAAATACTGTTTTGCAAATAATCCGAGTTGTGAAGCGTGTCCGTTAAATCATTATTGTAGAGAGTATAAATTGAAAACAACTATGAAAGTGGGTGCGTAGTTTGAAATTAATATTAGCTTCTTCGTCTAAAATGAGAAAAGAAATATTACAAAAGGTTGGTTTGAAGTTTACAGTAATTAGTAGTGATGTTGATGAGCAAACGAGTGCTAATACAAATGAAGAATATTTGATTAATTTATCTAAATTAAAAGCAAATAAAATTGCTTCATCTTTATCTGAAGGTGTTGTTATTGGGGCAGATTCTATGATTTGTTTTAATGGAAAAAGAATTGGAAAACCTAAAACTAAAGAAGAAGCAAGTAGAATTTTAAAAGAATTATCTGGGAAAGTTAATTATGCTTTAACAGGAGTTACTATTTTGGATTTATATACTGGTAAAAGCGTGTGCTTTTGTGAGAAAACGAAAGTTTATTTTGATGAATTGTCTGATGAGGAAATAGAATGGTATATAAATAATGAAGAACATATTTTAGAACGCGCAGGATATTCGTTGGCTGGAAAAACAGCAGTGTTTATTCCTAGAATAGATGGAGATTATTATAATGTTTTGGGTATGCCTATATGTAGAGTTTATAAGGAGTTGAAAAAACTTGGTTATAATTTGTCTGATTTCGAGTAAAAATATTATTATTGAAAGAAAATAATAATATTTTTTTATAAATATTTTTAATTGTAGTGATGTATTGTTGTCTTATATTTTTATAAATGATAAAATACTTAGTAGTTTAAAGGTTGTTTATTTTAAGGAGATGAAGAGCTTATGAAATTTAAGATTCATTCAAAGTTTAAACCTAGTGGTGATCAGCCACAGGCAATAGATAAATTAGTAGAAGGAATTGAAGAAGGTAAGAAAAATCAAGTATTACTTGGGGCAACGGGTACTGGTAAAACTTTTACAATTGCGAATGTAATCGAAAGAGTTCAGAAGCCTACTTTAGTTTTAGCTCATAATAAAACTTTAGCTGGACAGTTATATGCGGAATTAAAGGAATTATTTCCGGAAAACGCCGTCGAGTACTTTGTTTCTTATTATGATTATTATCAACCGGAGGCTTATGTTGCTAAAACGGATACTTATATTGAAAAGGATGCATCTATTAACGATGAGATAGATGAGCTTCGACATGCCGCAACAGCCGCACTTATTTCTCGAAAGGATGTTATAGTTGTTGCTTCGGTTTCTTGTATTTATGGTATTGGAGAGATTGAAGATTATACAGATAAGACTTTGTTCTTTAGTGTTGGCGATGAAGTCGACAGAGATAAGATAATCGAGAAATTAATTGATATGCTTTATGAGAGAAATAATATAGATTTAAAGAGAGGTACTTTTAGAGTAAGAGGGGACGTGCTGGAAATTATTCCAATCGGTCAACACTCTAAAGGGGTTAGGATTGAGTTCTTTGGGGATGAAATTGATCGGATTAGCGAGTTTGATTTAGTTACGGGAACGATTATTTCGGATAAAAAAACTTATACTTTATTTCCAGCTAGTCACTTTGTAACTAGTGAGGGTAAATTAAAGATAGCTATTGAAAGAATAAAAAAAGAGCTTGAAGAACAGCTTGATAAATTTCAAAGTGAAAATAAACTTTTAGAGTATCAGAGATTAAAAGAGAGAACTAATTATGATATAGAGATGCTTTCGGAAACGGGATTTTGTAGAGGTGTGGAAAATTATTCGAGACATTTGGCTTTAAGAGGTCCTGGTGAAACACCGACAACTTTAATTGATTTCTTCGGTAAGGACTTTTTACTTGTGGTTGATGAATCCCATGTTACACTTCCACAAGTTAAAGCGATGTACAACGGTGACAGAATGAGAAAGCAATCTTTGGTTGATTATGGTTTTAGACTTCCTAGTGCGCTTGACAATAGACCGCTCAAGTTTGATGAGTTTGAAAAAAAACTAGATTATGCGATATATGTTTCTGCGACACCTGGTGATTATGAAATAGAGAAGAGTAATCATACGATTGTCGAACAAATTATTAGACCGACTGGACTTCTCGATCCAAAAATCGAGGTTAAACCAACGGAAAATCAAATTGATGATCTGGTAAGTCAAATAAATAAGCAGATTGAGAAGAATGAACGCACATTAATTACAACGTTAACTATTAGAATGGCTGAAGAACTTACGGCTTATTTGAAGAAGTTAGATATCAAAGTTGCTTATCTACATAACGAGATTAAGACTTTAGAGAGACTTAGAATTATTCGTGATTTAAGGCTTGGAAAATACGATGTTGTGGTTGGAATAAATTTACTTAGGGAAGGTATCGATATTCCAGAGGTTAGTTTGATTGCTATTTTGGATGCTGATAAGCAAGGATTTTTACGTAGCGAGAGAAGTTTAATTCAAACAATTGGAAGAGCGGCACGTAATGCAAATGGTAGGGTTATTATGTATGCCGATATTATGAGTGATTCGATGAAAGCGGCAATCAGCGAGACAGAACGTAGAAGGAGTATTCAAGAAGCTTATAATAAGAAACATGGAATTATTCCGAAGACGATTGTCAAAGAGATTAGAGATGTTGTTACGAATAATACAAAGGCTCCAGAGAAGAGGGAAGATAAGATGAGTAAGCGTGAGAAAGAGGAGCTTATGATTAATATCGAGAGAGAAATGAAAGAAGCTGCGAAGAATTTAGACTTCGAGAGAGCTATGGAACTTAGAGATGCTTTGTTTGAAATGAAAAGTGAATAAGACCTAAATGGTCTTTTTTTCTGTACAAAAAGAGACGGATATTTTGATAGAAAAAATGTATCGTTAAAAGGAGTATGATATCCGCCTCTATTATAATTATTATATGTGGAAGGCTTATTTCCTTTTTTAGAGATAAATTTTTTTGTTTTTTTTAATTTTTCTTCGAATATGGTATAATATTAATGATAATTTAGATGTTTAAATATGAGGAAGGAATTATTCAATGGTATTAAAAACGACTAGTAAAAAGGTTAAAACAACTTTGTTTGTATATAAAATGTTTGATTATATCGTAAAAATAACAGGATATACTTTTATTTTGATGGGAACATCGATTGTTTTTGAAAATACACTATATATAGATAATACAAATTATGGATTATGGGGATTTTTAGCGGCAATTTTAGTATATCTTTTAAATAAAACAATAAAGCCTTTTTTAGTGTGGTTAACTATTCCAATTACGGGACTTACAATGGGCCTTTTTTATCCTTTTATTAATTTGATTATTTTAAAGATTGTAAGTTTGATTTTAGCTGGCCATTTTGAAATATATGGAATTTGGTTTGCTTTAATTGCGTCTGTTTTGATTTCAGTTATGAATATTATCGTCGATGATATTATTGATAAGGGAAAGGCGGAAATATATGGATCCGGTGATTAATTTAGGCTTTATTTCTATTCATATTTATTCTATCTGTCTTTTTATTGCAATTTTGCTTGGTTCTAATTTAGTTATTAGAGAGGCTAAAAGACATGGAATAAGTGAGAATTTTATAATTAATTTATTATTTTTTGGTATTGTTTTTGGAATAGTTGGAGCAAGAATATACTTTGTTATATTTAACTGGGATTACTATAGTGATAATGTTTTAGATATATTTAAAGTTTGGGAAGGTGGTCTTGCAATTCACGGTGGGATTATAGCGGCTTTGATATGTATTTTAATAATTTGTCACAATAATAAGGTTAATTCTTTAAAGGTTTTAGATTATATTGTTGTTGGGGCGATTATCGGCCAAGCTATTGGAAGATGGGGTAATTTCTTTAATGGTGAAGCACATGGGCCAGAGACGACTTTAAGTTATTTACAGAGTTTACCAATACCCGATTTTATTATAGATGGGATGCATATAGGTGGAACTTATTATATTCCAACGTTTTTATATGAATCGGTTTGGTGTTTAATTGGTTTTATTATTATGATTTTAATTAGACGTCGTAAATTTATGAAAGTTGGTTTTTTAACAAGCTTTTATTTAATGTGGTATAGCTTTGAAAGATTTTTTGTCGAAGGACTT
>CALVIC010000015.1 GCA_944329365.1 uncultured Bacilli bacterium | reverse complement strand
GTATGGGTACTTGACCCCCTCTTTACATTGTCTAAAAAAATGATAACATCCCAAGCTTGATTTTTCTGGGGGGGGGGGTGTACAATGGAATTGTACAATAGAAAAGGAGTGTTTTTATATGAGAAGAAAATTCAATACAAGACAAAGAAATTATATAATCTTAGGTCTATGTAGTATTCTTTTGGTAATGGCCGCAGGATACGCAGCTTTTAGGTCACAGCTTACAATTAATGGAACAAGTAATATCTCAAGTGAATGGAAAGTATTAATTACTGATATTCAAAGTAGTGTTTTAAATGGAACCCCGGAAAATTCAGAAGAACCAAGTCATACAGATACAACTGCGACATTTAAAACAAATTTGGTAAGTCCAGGAGACAGCATGCAGTATACAGTGACAGTTGAAAATAGGGGAAGTATCGATGCCGTACTTAAAACATTAAGTAAAACAGATAGTAATAATCAGGCCATAATATTTGAAATAACTGGAATTGAACAAGGAGATACCCTAAAAGCGCATGAGTCAACAACATTCAATGTAATTGTTACATATAATCCAGAAATAACTAATCAGCCTGCAAATTTAACAAGTGATTTAACTATAACTTTAGATTATGTTCAAGCTGGAACAACTGATGAAGGAGAGGTCTTACCGGTCGAAACAAACTTAATGAGAAGCTATACGACAAATTCACAGTTAGATTATCACAGTGCAGAATACCGTGAAAAAATAACATCAATTGAAATTTTAAATAACAAAAATATACAATCAGAAGCTGTCCAAAGTTGGGACGTCTCAGAAAGACAAGACGGAAGTATCATGGCTTGGATAGTAAATGATACAGAAAATACTGGTTATTATAAACTTTATATTGGAGGAGACGGTGGAGTTACAGCCAATCCTAATTCAGGTTATTTGTTCTCTTCTTTAAAAAGTGTAAAGACGATTGATTTAAGTAATTTAGACACAAGCTACGTTACAAACATGAACTTTATGTTTGATGGAGTGGGTCACTTAGAAAGTATTACCTTTGGAGAAAAATTTGATACCTCAAAAGTAACCGATATGCATGGAATGTTTAATTGGTGTGTGCGTCTAAAATCATTGGATTTAAGTAACTTTAATACAAGTAAAGTCACCAATATGAATGGAATGTTCTCTCATTGTCGAAGCTTAACAGAGCTTAATTTAAGTAATTTCGATACCTCAAATGTAACCAATATGAATCAGATGTTTGCAACTTGGGATGGTGTTTCTCAATTAAAAACAATAAATTTATCTAGCTTTAAAACCTCAAAAGTAACAAATATGTCGGGTATGTTTGCCGGACTTACTGAATTAACAGAACTCGACTTAAGTAATTTTGATACAAGTAGTGTAACCAATATGGGACAAATGTTTGATGGATTAGCTAAAATAACAGAACTTGACTTAAGTAATTTTGATACAAGTAATGTAACTAATATGGCTGGAATGTTTCATAATTGTAGTAGCCTCAAAGCCCTAGATTTAAGCAATTTTAACACTAAAAAAGTAAAAAGTATGGTAAATATGTTTTTAAACACAACTAACTTACAAACAATCTATGTTGGTCCAAATTGGTCAACAGATGGTACTGATATATATGGTATGTTTAGTAATAGTGGAACAGATCATGTTACCTTAAAACAATCTTAAAAGCAATATAAAGAGACTAAAATTTAGTTTCTTTTTTCATATTCAGTAAAATTCATCATATATTTGTAATGAGTAAAAGAAAGTAGGGAGAAAATGGAAAAAATAGACATTATTAGAAACATCACCGAAAGAACCGGCGGTGATATCTACTTAGGTGTTGTTGGTGCCGTCAGAACCGGTAAATCGACCTTCATCAAACGGTTCATCGAAAATTTAGTTGTTCCAAACATTGAAGACGAATACGAAAGGAAAAGAACCCTAGACGAAATTCCACAATCAGCTCAAGGAAAAACAATCATGACCACCGAACCAAAATTTGTTCCAAGCAATGCTACAAAAATAAAAATAGACGACTTTTCAGCCAATGTTAGATTAGTTGATTGTGTCGGTTATGTAATCGAAGGCGCCAAAGGATATGAAGATGAAAATGGCCCCAGGATGGTGCACACACCATGGTACGATGAATCAATTCCCTTTGTTGAAGCTGCAGAAATCGGAACAGAAAAAGTAATTAAAGACCACTCGTCTATTGGCGTATTGGTTACAACCGACGGTTCAATAGGTGAATTTTCCAGAAACGATTATGTCGATGCCGAAGAGAGAATTGCGGGAGAACTGAGTGATATTGGGAAACCTTATATCGTTATTTTAAACAGTACTCACCCAATGCTTCCGGAAACCGAAGACTTAGCAGAAAAATTAAAAGAACAATATAATGCTCCAGTAATACCACTCAACGTTGACAATATGAGTGAAAGAGATGCATATAACATCTTAAGAGAAGCTTTATATGAATTTCCAGTCGTTTGCATAAATGTTGAAATAGCCGACTGGGTTGCGACGCTCGAACCAAATAATTGGCTAAAAAAAGCCTACATTGAAACGATTAGAGAAAGTATAACTGAAATTGATAAACTTAGAGATATCGATCAAATAACCGGCAAATTAGAAACTTGTGAATATATTGAAAAAGCTTATCTATCAGAAGTAAACACCTCTAATGGTGAAGTAACAGTTACTCTAAAAACCCCAAGTAATCTGTACAATGAAGTTCTAAAAGAAATAATTGGTGTTGACATAACTAGTAGATCGCAGCTTCTAAGTCTGTTCCAAACCTATGATGAAGCCAAAAGAGAATACGACCAAGTCAAAGAAGCTTTAAAAATGGTTAAGAAAACCGGTTATGGTGTTGCATCACCAAGTCTTCAAGATATGACCTTAGATACTCCAGAAATAATTAAACAAGGCAGCCGCTATGGAATTAAACTAAAAGCTGTTGCCCCATCGATTCACATGATTAGAGTTGACGTCGAAAGTACATTTGAACCAATTATCGGTTCAGAAATTCAAAGTAAAGAATTAATAAGCCACCTTATGAAAGATCAAGATAGCCGAAGTAACAATATTTGGAAAAGTGAAATATTCGGAAGAAGCTTAGACGTAATCGTTCAAGAAGGCATTCAAGCAAAACTATCTTTAATGCCAGATTCAGTTAGATTTAAACTAAAACAAACCTTGACAAAGCTTGTAAATAAAGGCTCAGGCAACCTCTTCGCAATAGTAATTTAACAAAAAGGTAATTTATTTCCAAAATACTTGTAAAAATCCTTATTAAAGCGTTAAAAAATAACAAAATATATTGAATTTTAAAAACAAACATGGTAACATGTAAATGTAAGCAAGATAGCTTAACACAGAAGGAGGATTTATTACAAAATGACTAAACAAAATTTAGTAAATTATATTGCTGAAGAGACAGGAATGACTAAAGCTGACGCAACTCGTGCTTTAGATGCAGTTTTAAACGGAATCGTTAAAGGATTACAAGAAGAAGGTAAAGTTACATTAACTGGTTTCTGTACTTTTGCTACTCAACACAAAGATGCTAGACAAGGACGTAATCCAAGAACTGGTGAAGCTGTAACCATTCCTGCAAGAACAGCTGTTTCAATCAAAGCTGGTGCTAAATTAAAAGACGCTTTAAACTAAGCCGTCTTTTTATTTTGAAATAAACCCCTAAAATGATATAATATTTATGAAGGAAGTGAAAACCCTATGTATGATTCAGCCCTTAGATTACTAAACAAAATAAATGAATATGGATATGTTGCTTATATGGTAGGTGGCTACCCCAGAGACCTATATCTAAAAAGAAGTTTTACAGATATCGATATCTGTACCGATGCCACCCCTATGGAACTAATGAAAATATTTCCCGAAGTAATAACCAGTAATTCAGAATATGGCTCTGTAACCATAATCTTTGAACAAATAAAATTTGAAATAACAACATTCCGTAAAGAATTTGGCTATAAAAATAACCGCCATCCATTAAAAGTTGAGTATGTAGATACCCTAGAAGAAGACCTTCAAAGAAGAGACTTTACAATCAATACTCTATGCATTGATAAAGATGGAAACCAAATTGACCTTCTAAACGCTAAAGAAGATTTAGAAGATAAAATAATAAAGTGCGTTGGGAACCCTAAAATAAGACTAAAAGAAGATGCTTTAAGAATTTTAAGAGCTATTAGATTTGCCACAACCTTAAACTTTAAAATTGATAAAAACTTAAAATACTATATAAAAAAATATGGTCATTTATTGAAAAAATTATCCAAAGATCGCTGTAAAGATGAATTAGATATAATATTTTCAAGTCCAAATAAAGAATATGGAATCAATCTCTTAATTGAACTAAAATTAGCTGAAAACCTTGGCCTAAACAACCTTAAAAACATCAAAATAACACCATCCATGATAGTTACTTGGACCCAGCTCGATGTTCTAGATAAATATAACTTTAACTCAATTGAAAAAGAAACAATCAAAAAAATAAATAAAGTTAAAGATTTAAACATATATGATAAACATGTCTTATATGATTACGGCTTATATATTTGCTCAATGGTTTGTGAATTAAAAGGTGAGGATAAAAAGAAATTAAATGAAATATATGTATCGATTCCAATAAAAAGTAAATTAGATATAGCCCTAAAACCGATGGAAATATGCGAAATATTAAATAAAAAAGCTGGAGGCTTCTTAAAAGATTTAATTAAAAATTTAGAAAATCAAATAATTGATGGAAAAATTGAAAACACTAAGGAGGCTATTACTGAATATTTAAAAAACGTGTCTTAAAAACACGTTATTTTTATAAATTATTAACCGAAATTTATTATCCAAGGAATTTGTTGTAAAAAAGTTAATATAAAAGTAGACAAGAATAGTGTTCAACATTTTCATATAAATACATAAAATAACTATCAAAACAAAAAATTAGAAAAAATCTAATTTTTTTTTGCTAAAAAAAAGGAAATCGAAAGTAGACACACTATGATTATCTATGAAGGAGGTGAATAATGCAGAAAAAAATTAAAATAACTTCTGATTTTAATAAAAGACTTGAAAAACTATTTTCATCAGAACAATCTATACTATTAGATATTATAAGTGTAATTGGATCGGTTGATTATGACTACCTCTATCAAAATAAAACATTTACTACCACCCCTATAATATTAAACAAACTAACAAACAAAGAAGATATTCCTCTTCTACCAATATGGCAAAATGAAAATACAATCAACCTTTTCGTTAACAAAAAATATCAAAACATAGTTGCTTTTGAAAATGAAGACATAAAATTCAAGGAAGACCCTGATCCCCAAAGATTTGTTGGAATATTCTTCTGCCTTCATGGCAAAGATACGGGTAATTCATTCTCAGAGTGCATTTTAGGGGATAAACGTACAGACATATATACCGATGGCTGTGTCTACTACTTTGTAAATATCTATAAAATCATGAACGATTATTTTAATCATCAAACTTTGTCAATCCTTGAGAAAATAATAGTAATTTTAGGGTTAGATGACCAAAAAGAAATGAAAAGAGTAGCTGGAAATAATGAAAAACTTATAAAATTAGTAAAGAAGGTAATAGATGACTGAAAAACTAGAAGAAATTATAAACAAACAATTAGACAAACTATCCATTGATTATAGCTTTAAAACAGATGATTCGCTTCAAAATCAAGATGATGACATTATTATCGAAGTAACATTTTGTTTTGATTTATATGATGTAATAGATGATTATATTGCTTATGAAATAAAAAATAAAAAAAATTATATTCAAAATGCCGACTGTGCTATATTTGTACTAGCTATTGGTGGTGAAGCAAAACTTCCAATTATATTAAATAAAGAACTATTAAGCGAAATTAAAAATTAAAAATAATATCGACATTTTTAGCCACTTAATATATAATAAATTAAGGTGGTTAAAATGACGGATAAAATAATAAACATTATAAAAAGTGGAACTATTACAATACCGAAGCTGTTACTTCAAAGTTATAAAGAACTAAAATTAACCGAACAAGAATTGATTCTAATCATTTATTTTATCGGTAATAATGAATTTGACCCAGAACGTATTTCTAAAGACTTAGACTTGTCTATTGGTGAAACCTTAAAAATAATTGATGACTTAACCAAAAAAGACATCTTAAAAATTTCAACTAAAAGTGCCAAAGTATATGAAGAATATATTGATTTGGACGAACTATACAACAAGCTCGCACTTACAATCATGACTGATAAAGAAACTCCCAAAAAAACCAATATCTATGATAAATTTGAAAATGAATTCGGTCGTACCTTAAGCCCGATGGAATATGAAATAATTGGTGCTTGGATTGAAAGTGGTTTTTCTGAAAAATTAATTGAAGAAGCCTTAAAAGAAGCTGTATATAACGGCGTCTCTAACTTACGCTATATCGATAAAATATTATATGAATGGCAAAAGAAAGGCATCAAAGACAAACAAGATATCAAAGTTCAAAAAGAAGCCCCAAACCCCAAAGGAGAAGTATTTGATTATGACTGGCTTAACGAAAAAGATTGAAAACTATTTAGATGAATTATTTCCGGATGCCAAGTGTGAACTTAATTATAATAAAGACTATGAATTACTTTTAGCAACTATGTTAAGTGCTCAAACAACCGATAAACGGGTTAATATGGTGACAAGTATTCTCTTCAAAAAATATCCCAGTTTAGAAGCCTTAAGTAAAGCCAAACCAAAAGCAGTTGAAGAAATTATCAAACCAATTGGAACTTATCATAAAAAAGCCTTAAACGTTATTGAAATAGCTAAAAGATTAGTCGAAGAGAAGGGCAGTAAAGTTCCAAATGACCGTAAATACCTAGAATCATTACCTGGTGTTGGAAGAAAAACTACTAATGTCGTCTTAAGTAATATATATAGCGAACCATGTATTGCCGTTGATACTCATGTATCTAGAGTAAGCAAACGTCTAGGCTTAGCAAAAAACCAAGATGATCCTTTAGAAGTTGAAAAAAAACTAACTAAAATATTTCCTAAAAATCATCTGGGTAAAATTCACCATCAATTAGTATTATTTGGAAGGTATCACTGTTTAGCTAGAAAACCTAATTGTGAAAATTGTAAATTAAAAAATATATGTAAATATCAAAAGACGAAGCTTTAAGCTTCGCCTTTTGCTTTTACTGTAACAGTCTTTTCTAGAGTCGTTACCTTCTCGCCGTTGTAAGTAACTTTATAGCTAAATGTATAAACACCCTCGGCTGTTCCGATTACGGATTTCCAATTATTGACAACTGTTCCTGTCGCATCAGTTACTGTCAAAGTAACATCGACTTCGTCTGAATTAGTAATATCCTCACCGTTTAAAGTTACCTTAACAGGATTACTTGGATCGATATAATTACTACCTAAATCAACTTGCGCTGAACTGCTACCGTTAAGTGTAGCTTTAACATCTGAAGCAGATGCTGCGTCATAATTAACTTTAGTTTCAACACCGCTACTGTCACAGCCAGCATAAATAGAATATCCAGTCTTAACGACAATTGTCGGTGAATCGACATTAGGAAGTTTCACAGTCGCTGAAGTATCACTTGTAGTTGTAAGTAAAGTTAAATCATTACCATTTTTATAGTAAACCTTATAGACAACATTACCTAAAACACTTCTATTATAATTCATTATATAAGATAAATAACTGTTTTGATCTTTAGATAAACCAAACGCTTTCTCGACAAATGGTTTCCAATAACTTTGATTTAAAGCCTCGGGAGTATTAATACCACTCCAAGAAATAGTCGCTTTATTGCCAGAAACACTAGCTTTTAAATTAGAAACATTACCTAAAGTATTAAATCTTGCAGATACCTCAGTTGGTTTTGTACTTTCTCTAAATAGTTCAGTTGTCTTCGCACTATCAGGAGTATGCTCACTTGGAAGTAAAGAAGTACCTGTATTTCTTTCAACTGTAACTTCTACAACCTCACTAGGCTTTTCAAATTTTGCATCAGCTTTAAAGAAATTTTTCGCAACCGCGTTAAATAATCTTGAATTTTGCCCAGAACCAAATCTGTTGTAATATTTACTAGAATTACTTGCATATCCATACCATACAGCAACTGAATAGTCAGGATTATATCCAGCTACCCATAAATCGTTAACTGCATTATCTGGCAAACCTAATGTTTTTTGAGTTTTCTCATCGTAATTACTTGTTCCGGTTTTAGCTGCATAAGTTGCTCCATTTATATTACTGTAACGACCTAAAGCATTTTCAGCTGTATCGACAAGCATATCGGTTATCATATAAGCTGTAGTCGCACTCATAACCTTTGTTCTCTCAGGTTCATACTCCTCAACCTTACCAGTCTCATCGAATTTAATCTTTGTAACTGTATGTGGCTCGATATAATAACCACCATTCGCAAATGCGGAATAAGCACCAGCAACTGAAAGCGGATATTCACCATTGTAACCACCAATCGCATCAGCCTCGTATAACTTACCATTACTATCCATACCAGGATGTAAACCAAGACTTGTTACGAAATCTTTAATTTTTTCATTATCGACACTTTGGAAAGTCTTAACTGCTGGAACGTTTCGAGACTCAACCAAAGCTTGTCTCATTGTAATAATACCTTTATAATTACCATCCCAGTTGTTAACTGGAGTTCCATCACTATAAGTATGCTCAGTATCGATTATTGGATGATCGGTATTCCAGTTATTGTATTCAATTGCAGGACCATAATCGAATAAAGGTTTTGCTGTCGAACCTATCTGTCTAACATTCCCACCAGAACCAGTTGCGAAATCTTGCCATGTTTCACCATCCTGATTTCGTCCGTTACTTATAGCTGCGATACCACCAGTCTTGTTATCGATAGCCACAACTCCTGCTTGAACAACATAGTTTTCCCAGTTGTAAGAAGTACCATCCATTATATCATTCAAAACATCTTGTTTTTCTTTATCCATAGTTGTATAAATCTTCATTGAATATTGATAAGGATTATATCCGGTCTTATCTTCAACCTCTTCTGCAACCGCATTGATAAATCCTCTATATTGAGCATTATCTGTAGTTGAACTATTACCTTTAATGACAATTTTATCAACCGTCATATCTTTTGCAATCTCATATTCCTCATCGGTGATATACCCATGTCTCTTCATTAAACTTAAAACTGTTTGTCTTCTAGCTTCAGTTTTATCCGGATTGATATTAGGATCATATGAAACTGGAGATTGGAATAAACCGGCAATCATTGCAGCTTCAGCTAAATTAAGTTCATCCGCACTCTTGTTGAAATATGTTTGAGCTGCTTGCTCAACTCCATAAGCTCCACTACCTAAATAATAAGAATTTGCATAAAATTCCAAAATTTCCTCTTTCGAATAATTCATCTCGATTTGGAACATTGAAATATAAATATCGGTAAACTTTCTCTTGATACCTTCCCAACCAGTAGCTACGTTGGAAGTATATTGGTTTTTAGAAACCTGCATCGTAAGTGTTGACGCACCACCAGCATCTTGGCCCAATATTTGACCAAATGAAGCTTTCACAAAACGTGGTAAATCAAAACCATTATGTTCAAAAAATCTTGAATCTTCAGTTGCCACAATTGCATTTATAAGTTCCTCTGACATATCTTCATAAGAAATTTTTTGTCTCATCTCTGAACCAAGCTTCGCATAAGTATCGCCATTAACATCGATTAAAGTACTAGCTTCCTTTGAATATAGTTTATCAGGATCGAACTTTCCTGCCGTTAAAGCAATATAAGCAAAGAAGATAATTGCCAAAACAATACATGCTAAGAAAAAAATCATAAATCCTAGCAAAATCTTTTTTCTAAGTGACTTTTTATCTGATTTTTTTGAAGACTTCTTACCTTTTTTGGCCAAATCCTCATCCCTTCTTTCCAAAGCACCATCCTCGCCTTTAAGTTCTCTTACTTTTTCACGCTTTTCTAATTTGCTATTCCACTGTATAAAAGGAATAAACCAAATTAAATTAACCAAAACAAAAGCAATTAAACCGGCCCACCAACTAAACAAGTACCACCCTAGGCCTAAAATAACAAAACTTAAAATAGCTACTACTAAATTAAACTTATCCTTTTTTAAAAAAATTAAAAGATTTTTCATTTCATACCTCCAAAATACAAATTATTTATTACCTCAATATAATCAACTCGTGGATTATATTTATCGTTAATTATATGACCTTCCTTCTCAAAATAATCAAGTGGGATTGATTTTCTTTTTTTATTATTCATAAATTCTAATAATTTTTCAATACTTAAGAAAAAAGTTTTATTAAGTAAAGTAAACCTTACAATTAAAAATCCAATACCACCATGTCTCGCAATACTTTCCAAATGTTTAATCTGGTGTGGGTGAATATTTTTAAGTGGAAAAGAAGTTTTCGACTTTGTTTCTTTCGCATCAAAATCAATATACCTTCCTTTGTATATTCCGTTATAATCAGTAGTTGACGGAGTCCTGAAATACCCCTCTTTTATTACTGCTTGAACTCTTGACGGGTAATCCACCTTGGAAATTGTAATCGGTGTTGGTTTCTTATGCACAATCGCTATATCGTTTACTAAATAAAAAGTATTTGAAGCCTCTAAATCAGCTTCTAAAGTCATACCGCGATTTGCATAAGTATTAATACTTCTAAAACTACTTCTAGCCCCTTTAATACTTTGCATAAAATTCACCAATATAATTATACTATAAAAAGAAATATTTTTCCACTCCATGAAGTTCTAAAAAAGGCATATCTTGTCGAAACCGATGAAAACAAAATAAAAACGTGTTATTATAGCCTTGGTGATAATATGAACTATGCAAAAATAAATAAAATCTTTAGCGAGATGATTGACGATGTTGATTACCTTAAGCGAAAAACCTACATTATAAATACTAATTGTAAAACATCTTAATAAAAAATCAAAAACATTAAGTTTAAATAATTCACAACTTAAAATATCCATGTTATAATATTAAAAGAATAGAAGGGAGCTTTATTATGAATAGAAAACCTTTAGATTATAATTCATTTTCAAACCTTGCTAGCCAAATGATTGAAAATAACATGGCCGCAAGCCTTGCCGTTGAAGATTTAATTAAAAACCACGGTAAAGGCCTTACTCTTACTCTTTTGATGATCTTAGATGACATGAACATCAGAGGAGTTCAGTTAGGAAACTTATATAAATTGTGCGACCAAGATTCATCTAAATTATATGAAAAAATTTTGTCTATGCAAAAGAAAGATATCGATGAACTGAATAGATTAAGCATATCTTTAACTCCTTACAAAGCTGTTTACGAAGGAAGCAAAGAAGACCGCGAGGCAAATCCACCCAAATATTTATTTACAAGTGAAGAACTACAATTCCTTAGAAAAGCGAAGGAACGCAGTATCGTCAGTGAACTTTTGCAAACCAAAACTCCAAAAAATCCTAAACCAGTAAATAACTTTGAAGACTTTTTTGAACCCGAAAAACCAGTTCAAGTAAAAAAAACGGTCGAAAATAAAACCGAAGATGACCTATATCCTAACATTATGACTCACCAAGCCCTAGACATAATTAAGGCAAATGGTTTTACCTGTGGATATGAAACAACCTATATAAACGAAGACTCCCAAACTGAAGTTTATCGTGTCTTTTATAACGATAAAAAAGACATTCTTTACGTTCACTCCTTAGAAGACGAAGATATATTCCTTTGGGGAGAATCTAAATTAAACGTCGTTCGAAAATCTTCTAAAAAAACTGAAGACAGTTATGCCAATGCCTACCTTAACATTGAAGGATTAGTTGGTTATAACATTGAACTTCGAGATAGTCCATTTATAAGATATAAACAAATCCTCGAAGCAGGTGAAAAGCCATTAGATGAATTGGATTATAAATGCTTTGATAATAACCTAATTCCTATTATCGAAAGTGTCGGGGCAATGAAATATAAAAGACATAATCACGACTAC
The DNA here is from genome assembly GCA_944329365.1 of uncultured Bacilli bacterium. Classification (GTDB taxonomy): domain Bacteria; phylum Bacillota_I; class Bacilli_A; order RF39; family UBA660; genus Coprosoma. The sequence continues at coordinate 20,112 of CALVIC010000015.1, read as the reverse complement.
TGGTCATGTGTCATTGCCAGCATTTGCAATCTTTTAGTCTTTCCAGAAACCTATAAAAGGTTTGACGATGGACTAAAACAAATATATAAACCATTATTAGACTTTTGCGAAGACAAAGCTTATGACGAAATAATATATCAGTTAAATACTGATGAAGGAGTCAAAATGGCTATCAAGCTGCAAGATATCTTAGGTATTAAACTTAACAAAGATAAGTTACTTACAGCTAAAAATCGTTATGAAGAAGGACTTCCGACCCAAAAGAAAAAAAGCAAATTCTTTGGATTCCTCTCAAATCATTCAGACGGTGAACTTGAAAATAGAGTTATTAGAATCTTAGATTATAAAGTCTCACCAGTATATATAACCGAATAGATAGGATATTTTCTATCTTTTTATTTACACTTTTTTCCACCATAAAATAAAATTATCAATCTTTAAGCAAACCTAAATTCAAAACCATGGTAAAATTAAAATAGAAAGGAAGGATAAAATGGTAAATCGAATAATTTTAAATGAAACATCTTACTTTGGACCAGGAGCCCGCGAAAAACTCGTTCCGGAAATAACCAAAAGAGGTTATAAAAAAGTATTACTTGTTACTGATGAAACGCTCATGAAATGTGGTGTTGCGCAAAAAGTTATCGATACTCTTGAAAATGGACATATCGATTACCAAATATTTGATCAAATCAAACCCGACCCAAGCATCGAAAACTGTAAAGAAGGTATTGAAGCTTGCCAAAAAGCTAATGCCGACTGTATAGTTGCCGTTGGGGGAGGTTCAGTTATTGATTCTGCTAAATGTATTGGTATCGTTATGGAAAATCCAGAATTCAGTGATATTCGTTCTCTCGAAGGAACTGCTGATACCAAACATCGCAGTCTCCCTTTAATCGCTATGCCAACGACATCTGGTACAGCCGCTGAAGTGACAATTAACTACGTTATAACTGACCCAGAATATGAAGTTAAACGTGTCTGTGTTGACCCAAATGATATACCTGTTTTAGCCATTGTCGATACTGATTTGATGGCCGAAGCTCCAGTAAATACCATTGCGGCCACCGGAATGGATGCCCTAACTCATGCCATGGAAGGATATATAACCAAAGGGCACTGGGTTATGAGTGATATGTTCCACCTAAAAGCTATGGAAATGATCTACGAAAATCTTCCTAAAGCTGCAGAGAAAAATCGCAAGGCCATTGATAATATGGGAATTGCCCAATATATCGCTGGTATGGGATTCTCTAACGTTGGATTAGGAATCGTTCATTCACTTGCTCATCAATTAGGTGCCTTATATCACGTACCTCACGGTTTCTCTTGTGCTCTGTTTTTACCATATGTATTAAAATGGAATGGCCAAGCGGCCAAAGAAAGATATCGTGATATTGCTAAAGCTTTCAAAGCCAATACTGAAGGTTTATCAGATGACGAATGTGTTGACTTAGTCGTTCAAAAAGTCAGGGACCTTGAAAGTACTTTAAAACTTAAGACGCACTTAAGTGAATATGGAGTCAAAGAAGAAGATTTTGATAAATTTGCTAAGCAAGCTCTAGTTGACCCATGTACTTCTGGTAACCCAAGAGAAGTTACTGAAGAAGATTTGCTTGAAATAATTAAAGAAGCTTACTAAGGAGGTAAAAAAATGTTAAAAACAAAAGTAGGTTATAGTGAAAATCCTGATGCTTATGCTTCAGGTGTTGAAACAGCTACAATGGCAAATGTCATTGAAAATCCAAGTGTTGGATTATTCTTCACAAGCTGTAATCAAGATCAAAATAAACTAATGGAAGGAGCTAAAAGCGTTCTTGGTAACGTTCCAATCATTGGATGTACTTCATCTGCTGCCATCTGTACCCAAGACGGTTACTTAAATAAAGAAACTGGATACTCAGGTATGATGTTGTTCGGTGGTGATGTTGAAGTAGTTACAGCGGGTTCTAAACAAACGGATGAAACTCCAAGAGAAGCTGGAAGAAGAGTAGCTAAAGAAGCTATTTCTAAACGTAAAGGCGCTGATAAAGAACCAGATTTCTTCTTTATGACAGCCTCACCTGCTAATGAAGAAGAATATCTAGAAGGAATCCAAGATGTAATCGGAAACATTCCAGTCTTTGGAGGATCTGCTGCCGATAATACTGTTGAAGGAAAATGGAGTATCTTAAACGATGGTGAAGCTTATTCAGATGGTTTAAGTCTTGCAGTTTTCTATACTGACGGTGAAATGAAAAACCTCTATACAGGTGCATATCACGAAACTAATAACGTTGGTGTTATCACTAAAGTAAGAGATGAAAGAACCTTAGTTGAAATCGATCATAAACCAGCTCTAAAAGTATATGCTGAGTGGACTGGCAAAGATGTAGAATCACTAAAAGGAAACAACTTACTTACCGAAACAATATGCGCTCCACTAGGAGTAAAAGACCCAATTGGTAAAGTAACTGCAGTTCGTCATCCAATGTTTGGAAACGATGATTATTCAATGAATATTGGTGCTAACCTTGCTGAAAATACAGCTGTCATTCAGTTATCTAATAGTCCAGAAGGAATCTTAAAAGCTAATGAAGAAACTATTAAAAACTTAAATAACTTAATGACTACAACTCCAAATTCTTATTTCTTAGTTCACTGTGGAGGACGTCGTTTAGGCTTAGCTTTATCTAAAATTGAAGATCAAATTTATCCAGAAGTTAAGAAAGTAATTCCAGATAAAGAATTCTTAATGGTATTTACCTTTGGTGAATATGGAACAGGTGACCACTCATCTAATACAGTTGGGGGATTATCACTTTCATACACTGGATTTGGAGGTAACGAATAGTGGCTAAAAACTTAATTGGTGAAAATTGGGTAGATTCCAGTAATGGAAAGACAATCGAAATCTTAAACCCAGCTACTAATCAATTGATTGACACTGTCCCAGACCCATCTAAAGAAGACTGTAACGCTGCCGTTGAAGCCGCTGTCAAAGGACAAAAAGTATGGGCTGAAAAATCAATCGTTGAAAGAGCAAATGTTTTAATGAAATTTGATTCTTTAATTGAGGAGCACAAAGATGAACTAGCCAAATTATTATCAGACGAAACTGGCAAACCAATAACCGAAGCTTATAATGAAATAGCTAACGTTCACGTAGCCATTCCAGCCTTCTGTGAAAAAGCAAAACATGAATATGGCTCAGTTATCCCAAGAGGAACTGAAGCCGGGCAGGAACACACAATTCAGTATACTGAGAGGTATCCACTAGGTGTTGTCGTTGCCGTTATTCCATTTAACTTCCCAAGTGACTTATTCTGTCAAAAAGTTCCTCCAGCTCTACTTATGGGAAATGCCGTAATCTTAAAACCATCAGCACATAACCCATTAACTTTAACTAAATATGTTGAACTCTTATTAGAAGCTGGAGTTGATAAAGGAGCCATCAACCTATTAAACGGTGCTGGTGGAGAAGTAGTTCAAACCCTAGCTGAAAATCCTAAAGTTAACCTCGTTAGCTTAACCGGCTCAACAATAGCCGGAGCTGAAACAATGGCGAAATGTGCGAAAAACATTACCCATGTAACTCTTGAACTAGGTGGTAATGACGCCTTTATCCTTCACAAAGATGGAGATATCGATTTAGCAGTTAAAGAAATAATTTGGGGAAGACTTTACAACACCGGACAAGTTTGTTGTGCTAGTAAAAGATTTTTAATTCATAAAGATATTAAACAAGAATTTGAAGCTAAATTAATTGAAACATTTAAACAAATTCCTGTAAAAATGCCAAGTGACCCAACATCTCAAATCGGTTGCTTAATAAGTGAAGACGCCGCTAAGAAGGTTGAAGAACAAGTAAACCAAACTGTTGCTGCTGGAGCTAAAATTATCTTTGGTGGTCGCCGTAAAGGTGCGTTCTACGAACCAACTATCTTAGATGGTGTAACAAAAGATATGGACGTTGCTAAAGATATGGAAATCTTTGGACCAGTTGTTCCAATCATTGAATATGAAAATATCGATGAAGCTATTGAAATAGCTAACCAATCTAGCTATGGATTATGTGGGTGTGTATTTTCTAAAGATCAAAAAACTTGTCAATATGTAGCTGACAAATTAGAGTGTGGTGGAGTAGTTATCAATGGAGCTTCATTCTTTAGATCATTTGAAATGCCATTCGGTGGTTGGAAACATTCAGGTATCGGTAACGAGGGCGTTATGACGTCACTAAAAGAAATGTCTCGTACCAAAACATTTGTCTTAAAAAATATCTTATAAGAAGCCAAAAGCTTCTTTTTTTTACATAAAAAAAGTATAAGGAACTAAATCCTTATACTTTAATTATTATCCACATAATAAGCATAATACTCTTCTAAAGTTAAATCATTCTCGTAAATAACCTTAGCTGCCTCCTGGCCGACATACCTATAATGCCAAGGCTCGTATTTATATCCCGTTATATCCTCCTTACCCTTTGGAAACCTTAAAATAAATCCGTATTTATAAGCATTATTTATAAGCCATTGTGACTCTTCTGTTCCCTCAAACGAAGAGTCGATCTCGTTTATGTCCGCACACAATCCAGTTTGATGTTCAGAAAATCCTGCTCTTGCCGAATAAATATCTGCAGCATCCTTACCATCTCTTTTAACATAATTATTGTAAAGTTTAACCTGATAATCGTAACTTCTATAAGCTGAAGAATTTTTGATGATAATATTATCTAAAATAGCCGCATCGACCATTCTCATAAAAGCCTGAGCTGCCTCTTTTCTCATTTTGTTGTTAACCCCGCCATTGTACTGGCCACTCAAACTAACTAAGTCATCCGGTTCATAATCTCCACTTAAATAATAAAACTTATTTACTAAAACCAAATTACCATCGTTTAAATTAGTCTCCTTAGTATAATTGTAAAAACCCAAATCCACATTTGCATTAACTAAACTTACAATCTTACTCGTACTCACCTCGTGAGTATTTCCATAATCCAAATACCTTGCCACGTTTTTATCGATATAGTATTTTTCATTAACTAACTTTGCCAAAAGCGAAGAAGCCGGATAATTTGCTAAATCATAACCGGAATTGACGATTGTAATAATATTATCGATATCGTTTTCACTGTTTTTTTCATAATAATCCAAATATTCATTTAACTTTTCTTCTTTAAAACCGCTTGCCGTAATAATATCTATTAAAGAATCGTTGTAATTTCTCTTCAAAATAATATTATAATCCTCCTCTGGAATAACCTTCATAATCTCTGAAATTTCATTATCACTATATCCAATCTCTTTAAATTTATTTTTAACCCTATATTCATCGCTAAAAGGATTTACTATTATCATATAAAGAATAAGGGTTATAGATATAATCCCTATAGCCCAAATAATAATTTTTTTCATAAGCATCACTTTTCTAAATAATAAGCATAATATTCATCATAAGTAAGCCCGCTGTCATAAACCTTTTTAGCCAAATCTTTACCCAAAAAGCGGTAGTGCCAAGCTTCATAATTATAACCGGTAATATCCTCTTTACCCTTAGGGTATCTTAAAATAAATCCGTATTTATATGAATTCTCTTGAAGCCATCTAAACGCATCGGTCTCTTCAAAATTAGCCATACCCGCACCAGGCGTAAATATGTCCAAAGCAAGTCCCGTTTGATGCTCAGAATAATCCGGTCTAGCCGCATACTTATCCGCATATGCTTTTCCTTGACTGCTCTCATAATCATTATAAATTTCTTCTTGCTCATCATGAGTTCGGTAAGAAGAATTGACAATTAACGTAATCCCATCTTCCTTAGCCGCATTAAACATCTCGATAAATGCGTTATAAACTTCTTCTCTAATTCTATTACCAGGATAAGAATACCAATTACTCATCTCGACAATATCGTCAGGTGCATAATCAGAAGCTAGATGATAATATTTGTTGACCAAAATTGAATTCTTCATATTCATATCAGTATCTTCTGTGTGTGTATAAGGATCATAATTAGTTTTTGTGTTAATCTTAGAAACAACTAAACTATAATCGACCTTCTTATCACCATAGACATCATCTATATACTTAATATATTCATTATAATTCTTCCATATGAAGTATTTCTCATTTACTAAAGATATAAAATCATCTTCATATTTATGTTCTATCGCATAATCGATGTATTTTCTGTCCATCTTTAAAATATCACTAATCTCATCCTCACTATAACCAGCCTTACCTAATCTGTATTCATCACTAGTATAATGTTTATAAAGATTAACTCCTACGATAATTGCGATAATTAAAATAACGACAACTACCAAAATAATAATCGGACCTTTTTTTATTCTTCTTTTTTTATAATACATATCCACCATCCTTTAAAAATAATATACCATAAACTCCTAAAATTAGCTATAAATTAAGAAATTATTAAGAAAAAAACTTACCTCATTGACATAGCTTCTATTTACACTGTCAAATAGTTATAAAAGACTTTTAAAGTCAATTATAATAGGTAATATTTATGCGAAAAATATGCAATTAAAAAAAATAAAAATGTAAAGTTAACTTTTATTTGACATTGTCGTTAAAACCGTTGAAAAATAAGAACTAGAAAAAAATTAACTTTTAAATTAACTTTTATAAATAAAGTTAATAAATAAAACTATATAATCACAAAATTATCGACATTTTTGTATACAAAAATCAAAATAAATGGTACAATTATATTGTAATAGAGGGTGGTTGAGTGAAGTACTTAGGACTAGATTTAGGAACTAGAACCTTAGGCGTATCTATATCCGATGCGACTAAAACAGTTGCTGGAGCATACTGTACTATTCATTTCGATGATGATGATTACGACAAAGCTCTAACTGAACTAGCCACTATTATAGAAAAAGAATCTATAGAAAAAATGATTTTAGGCTTTCCCAAAAATATGAATGGAACTATCGGGCCTCGTGCAGAAACGACGATAGAATTCAAAAAAAAATTAGAAGAAAAATTTCATCTTCCGGTCATACTTCAAGATGAAAGATTATCTACTAAAGAAGCTGAATTTTACATGATTTCAGAAGGAATGTCCCGAAAGAAACGCAAAGCTAAAATAGATAGCTTAGCTGCCAATATCATTTTACAGACGTATTTAGATAAAGAAAGGGTTGAGAAAAATGAACGAAACTAACGAAGGATTAAAATTCAAAGCTGTCGATGAAGACGGAAGACAAATAGATTGTGAAGCACTATTTTGCTTTCAATCACCAGAAACAAAAAAGAATTATATAGCTTACACTGACCATTCAATCGATGATGAAGGAAATACTAGAGTATATGCTTCAGTTTATGATCCAAAAGATTTAAAATCATATAGTGATAATGAATTTGCAGCACTTCCATTAAAACCGATTGAAACTGAAAGAGAATGGGAAACGGTTGAAACAATCTTAAACGAGATGCAGAAACAAGTTGAACAAGCTGACCAAGAAGGTACAGCTTCCTCAGCTAATTAGTTAACTTGAAAAAACGAAAACTATCCCTGCGCAAATGCTTAATATTTTTATTAGTCTTAATAATTGTCTTATTGCTCATTTTACTGGCAATTTATCGAAGCGAAATATCTGCCGTTAGTTCGGATACTTCGCCAAAAACATTTGTCGTACAGCAAGGAGACAATTATTTTTCACTGGCTGAAAGATTAAAAGAAGAAAACTTAATAAAATCCACAACATTTTACAAACTATACTTAAGATTAAATAGACCAAGTAACACACTAGTTAGTGGTACTTACGAACTTAACGAAGCCATGAGTGTCTCAGAAATTATAAGAATATTAAGCAACAAAACCAACCAATCAGATAGCGGAGTCCAAATAACCTTCAGGGAAGGCTTAAATATTCGTCAAATTGCAAATATTGTCGAAAGAAAGACAGGAATTCCTGAAGATGATTTTATAAATAAAGCATCTGACAAAGAATACGTAAAATCACTTCAAGAAAAATACTGGTTCTTGACAGATGAAGTTTTAAATGACCAAATCTATTACGCACTCGAAGGCTATCTGTTCCCAGATACTTATAACTTTGCTCCTGATGACCTAACAGCTGAAGATATAATTACTAAAATGCTTGATAATACCAGCACAAAATTAGAACCATATAGAGGACAGTTAGAAAATAATACCTACAGCATTCATCAAATAATAACCTTAGCATCTCTAATTGAATTAGAAGCTGAAACAGACGAAGATCGTGCCATGGTTGCCGGTGTCTTCTATAACAGACTTAACAATGATTGGTCATTAGGTAGTGATGTTACGACTTACTATGCTGCTAGAAAAAATCTTTCTGAAACATTAACACAATCAGATTTAAACGATTGTAATGGCTATAATACGAGATGCACATCAATGCGTGGACTCCCTGTTGGTCCAATTGATAATCCAAGTTTAAGCGCTATCGAGGCTGCTTTAAATCCAACTGCAAACTCATATTACTATTTTGTGGCTGATACCGACAAAAAAGTATACTTTACTCGTACCGCTAACGAACACGAACAAATAATTGCAAAGTTAAAGGAGCAAGGAAAATGGGCATCATAGACCTCGAAAATTATGCCAAAGAAAAAGGCATTCCAATCATGCAAAAAGAAGGAATAAGGTTTCTCCAAGAATATATCAAAAAAAATAATATTCAGAATATATTGGAAATAGGAGCTGCTATTGGATATTCGGCCATTCAAATGGCTCTAGCTGGTCAAAATGTCCGTGTCACAACCATCGAACGTGATTACCCAAGATATCTAGAAGCGGTTAAAAATATTCATAATTTTAACTTGGATAAAAGCATCAGAATAATAAATGCTGACGCCTTAGACATTGATATAGAAGGAAAATTCGATCTAATCTTTATCGACGCAGCTAAAGCTCAGTATATTAAATTCTTCGAAAAATATAAAAATAATCTAACAGATGATGGCAGTATCATCTCTGACAATCTAAACTTTCATGGACTAACACAAAACCCTGAAGAAATTAAAAGTAAAAACCTCAGGGCCTTAGTCAAAAAAATAAATAAATATCGTGATTTTCTTAAATCAAACGAAGAATTCACGACAGAATTTTATAATATCGGTGATGGAATTACTGTAAGCCGTAGAAAAGGGGCATAAAAATGAATAGACAAGATTTAAAAAGAAGATCCTCTAACAGTCTAAGAGGGAACTATCTTCCATTAGTCATATCCTTTATTATACTATCGTTACTTGGACTTAGTTGTTACTTTATTGGAGCGATTATCTCTGACCAGCCATTAAGTTGGATATTAGGATTAATTCTCTTTGGACTGTTATCTATGGGGTTTATTCAAATAGCCGTCAAAACCGCCCGTAACGAAAAAACAAGCTTTAAAGACTTCTTTTCTAGAACAGACCTTTTCTTTAAAGCCTTAGGAATATCTATAGTTTATTACATCATGGGTATAACCTTTGTCTTACTTGAAACAGTAGCTGTAACTTCACTATCTGTATTTACGAGTTATCAAACAGACCTAAATTTCCTACTGTCATCATTTATGATAGTAATCGGAATTGCCCTAAGCCTAGCTATACCCTTGTTCTTTATTATTCTTCTAATCTGTTTTTCTCAAACATACTTCATTTTATATGATAATAACGACATGCACATTATCGAAATCTTCAAGAAAAGTACAGATATGATAGAAGGATATAAAAATGACTATATACTTCTTGTCTTAAGCTTCTTTGGCTGGTTTATTTTAGGTATATTTACCTTTGGTATTCTATACCTGTGGCTTGTCCCATACATGCTTGTCACATTAGCCAACTTTTACGATAAAATCAAAAAGTAGAAATTTCTACTTTTTTTTGATATAATTATATCGCTTAAAAGGAAGGGATAATATGAACAAAATAACAGCTATCATAAACAATCTAGAAGAAGCCAAAGAAATAAATGACCTAGTTGATGCCTATATCATGCCTCTAAAAGGCCTAAGTATTAACTACCATCATACCTTTAGCCTAGAAGAAATTGAAACAGCTTTAAAATTAAACAAAGAAATCTTTGTTTCGGTCAATAAAAATATTCATAATGATGAATTACCTAAACTAAAAGAGGCCCTAACCAAACTTACTAAACTAAAAATAAGTGGAATCATTTTCTACGACATTTCCATTGTTAACCTCAAAAAGAAAATGACTTTTAAAACCCCATTAGTTTGGGCGCAGGAGCACCTAACCACTAACTATGGAACCGTTAACTATTGGAATGAAAAAGGCGCGCAGTATGCCTACCTTTCATCTGAACTTACTAAAAGAGAAATACTAGAAATCAAAGAAAACAGTAAATCAAAACTATTTGTAAACATCTTTGGTTATCTACCTATGTTCACATCCCGTAGACATTTAGTAAAAAACTATGTTGAAACATTCGACCTAAAAGAAAATGCCAGACCAGCAAAACTATCTAAAGAAGGAAATGATTATCTAATCGAAGACACAAAATTAGGAACGACAGTTTATTCTTCATACATTTTAAACGCTACTGAAGAAGACTTTAAAAACGTAGATTACTTAGTATTTAACAGTAACTTTATTGAAACTAAAGACTTTAAAGAAGTATTAACAGATTATAAAAATAAAAAACCAAACAAATACCCTAAAAACCTAGGATTTATGTTTGAAGATACGATATACAAGGTGAAGTAACATGAAAAAACCAGAATTACTCGCCCCAGCCGGGGACTTAGAAAGATTAAAAATCGCCCTTTTATACGGTGCGGATGCCGTATACTTAGGCGGAAATATGTTTAATTTACGTGCCAACGCCAATAACCTAACCGAAGAAGAACTAAAAGAAGGCGTTGAATTTGCTCATAAACTAAACAAAAAAATATACATAACCGTTAATATTTCCATGCACAATAAAGAACTAGTTAAAATAAAAGAGTATCTAATAACCTTAGATAAACTAAACGTCGATGCGATAATCATAACCGATCCAGCCATCATTCCAATTGCTAAAAAATATACAAATCTAACCCTTCACTTATCAACCCAAACCTCAAGCTTAAATAAAGAAGCAATTGAATTTTGGAAAAACGAAGGAGTAGAAAGAGTAGTTTTAGCTCGTGAATGTACCAAAGAGGACATTGAAGATATTAAGAAAAACGTCGATATCGAACTCGAAGTATTCATTCATGGAGCTATGTGTGCCTCATATAGTGGAAGATGCGTTCTCTCTAACTTTTTAACCGGGAGAGATGCCAACCGTGGCGGATGTAGTCAAATCTGTCGCTGGGACTTTGATCTATATGAAGGAGACAATCATTTAGAAGGCGATAAACCATTTACCTTCTGTACCAAAGACTTATCGATGGCGGGATTTATCCCAGACCTTATAAAAACTGGAGCTGATAGCTTTAAAATCGAAGGAAGAATGCGTTCAGCTTACTATATTGCGACAATTGTTCGGACATACCGTAAAATCATCGATGAATATTGTCAAAATCCAGAAAATTATACATATAATGTAAAATATGAACAGACCCTAAGAAGAGTTGCCAATAGAGATTCGATTACTCAGTTCTTTAACGGCGACTATAGTAAGGACGTTCAGTACTATAACGGCCGAGAAGAAAAAACTAACCAAGACTTTATCGGTATCGTTTTAGACTATGACGACAAAACCAAATTAGCTAAAGTCGAACAAAGAAATTACTTCAAAAAAGGCGATAAAATTGAAGTATTTGGACCTAACGATGAATTTGCTTTAACAGTCACAGATTTATACGATGAAGATTTAAATCCCCTTGAAATTGTAAGGCATCCAAAACAAATAGTTTATCTAAAAATGCCTAAACCTGTCAAAAAAGATTATATGTTAAAAATGTGTTGACAAAGAAAAAAAACTGTAGTATCATTTTGAGAGAAAAAATACAAAGAACTGAGGTGAAACAAAAATGGATCAAAGCGAAGAGTTCTACGTAACCGAACAAGGCCTAGCTGACATGAAAAAAGAACTAGATTACCTTAAAACGGAAAAACGTCCAAAGGTCATCGCCGCTTTAAAAGAAGCCAGAGCCTTAGGTGATTTGAGCGAAAACGCAGAATACGATGCAGCCCGCAGTGAACAATCAGACACTGAAAACAGAATTGTTACATTGGAAAAAATGATTGAAAATGCCATTGTAATCAAAGAAGGTGCCAAAGATTTAGTATCTGTTGGAAGTACCGTTGTTATAGAATATTTAGAAGATGGTGAAAAAGACGAATACACTATCGTTGGTGTTAAAGAAGCAGATCCTTTTGCTAATAAAATCTCTAACGCCTCACCAATCGCTAAAGCTATTCTTGGACATAAACAAGGTGAAACCGTTGTTGTTGCAAGTCCAAACGGTGACTATAAAGTCAAAGTTGCCGAAATTAAATAAGCCAAGTAAATGGCTTTTTTTGTCGGGATAAACTCCGAAAAAGAATTGACACAGTTTATAGTCTATGCTATTCTAAAAATAGACAAAAGAAAAGGCTTACCCTTATTTAATAGAAATAGGCATTAAATATGAACAAAAAAATAACTGAAGAAGAATTTAAAAAATATTTAAAAGATAAAATTCCATGGTACATTTACATAAATGAAGCAAAATATGTTTTAATGTATTTAAACAAAAATAATGAGATACAATATAATGTAGCAACAACAGACTATACTGATTTAATCAGTTTTCCAAGGAGTGAAAAAGAGTATTATACGCCCGAAGAAGTATTATCTTGTGAAATGAGTGATTGTAATGCTACTAAAGGCGTTATATTTGAAAATGAGGATAATAAAGGAAACTTCAAAATAATTGCAAAAAAAGGTTTCTAGCACTAAATTTCTATTACATTTTGTATCTTAATAAATTAACATGATTATTCATATATAATTGTTATTACCATTAACTACAAATTGATTTTTGATATATAAGTGTATTTAATTTAAAAGTGTAAATGGAAAATATATAACATATCTAGTCTATTATAAAATATAATTCATGTGCAGAAATGTTTGGTTTTGCTGTTGAAATAAAGTTACAAGATATAGTAGACGATGCTATATACTGATGTTTATAAAATTTAAGCATTCATCTAAATTACCACACTCAAATAAGCCAAGTAAATGGCTTTTTTGTTTATAAATTTTATCTTGACTTCTCATATTATTACCTTTACAATAGAAATAGGGGATTATCCCTATAGTAATGGAGGTAAAATATGAATCATATTGTTTTCTCCATTTTGCTAGTTTTAATTGGACTTTTTGTTGGTATTATATTTATGATGATTTTAAACTCCTTAAAAGTCTTATCAGCTACTAAAAAAGCCGATAAACTACTTGAAGATGCTGAAATACAAGCTGATAAACTAAAAAGAGATAGTATCTTAGAAGCTAAAGAAGAAAATCATCGACTTAAAGCAGATTTAGATAAAGAAATAAAAGAAAAAAAAGCAGAAATCAAAGAGTCTGAAGACCGTCTTTTGGCCCGTGAAGAAAGTATTGATCGTCGTGATCAAACCCTTCAAAATCGTGAACAAATATTAGACGGTAAAGAACAAGACTTAATTGATAAACAAAAAGATATTCAAAAAGAGCAAGTGGAGTTAGAAAATACCAAAAATGAACAAATAAAACTACTCGAAAAAATTGCTGGATATTCTAAAGAAGAAGCTAAAGATGAAATCATGAAAAAAGTTGAAAACATGATGAATCTTGAAATTGCTTCATACATCAAAGACCGCGAAGCTGAAGCTAAATTAGAAGTTGATAAAAACGCTAAAAATATGCTTGTAACAGCTATGCAAAGATATGCTGGTGACGTTGCTGGTGAACAGACAGTAACTGTCGTTACCTTACCAAACGATGAAATGAAAGGAAGAATCATCGGTAGAGAAGGAAGGAACATTAAGACGATTGAAGCTGTAACCGGAGTTGATTTAATAATCGATGATACTCCAGAAGCTATCGTTCTATCAAGTTTCGATCCATATCGAAGAGAAATAGCTAGACTTACAATCGAAGCCTTAATCAAAGATGGTCGAATCCATCCTAGTCGTATTGAAGAAGTATACGATAAAACTGCCAGTGAAATGAAAGCTAAACTTATGGAATATGGAAACGATGCTCTGTTCGAACTAGGTCTTACCAAAGTTGCTCCAGAATTAGTAGAAGCCTTAGGAAAACTTCATTTTAGAACAAGTTATGGTCAAAACGTTTTAAAACACTGCGTTGAAGTTGGCCATTTAACTGGACTTTTAGCTGCTGAACTAGGTGAAAACGTAACCCTAGCTAAACGTGCCGGACTATTCCACGACATTGGAAAATCTATTGACCACGAAGCCGAAGGAAGTCATGTTGAATTAGGATTAGACCTAGTAACTAAATACGGTGAAAACGAGGTCATTAGAAACACTGTTGCCTCACATCACGGTGATTGCGAACCGACATCTGTAATTGCAGTTTTAGCTACTATTGCCGATGCCTTATCCGCATCTCGTCCAGGAGCTAGAAATGATTCTCTAGAAAACTATATCAAAAGATTAACTGACCTAGAAAACATTGCCAATGAAATGGATGGTGTTGAAAAAGCTTATGCTGTTCAAGCCGGACGCGAACTTAGAGTAATCGTTAAGCCGGGTGAAATAGATGACCTTCAAAGCCATAAATTAGCTCGTGACATAAAAAAAGGAATTGAAGAAAAACTCCAATATCCAGGAACAATTAAAGTAGTTGTTATTCGTGAAACAAGAGTAATTGAGGAAGCAAAATAAAGCTTTCTTTTTTAGTCTTCTGGATTTTCTGTCGAACCTGTCGCCGCTGTGCCCAAAACAATAATTGTCGATATAACTGTAAAAATTCCTGCTACAATTTGCTTATCCGCATCCTTTAAGTTTCCTTGATTATAAAACTCTTTTAAATTTTTGTCGCGTACGTTAATTAATAAAAAACCTAAAGAAATAACTAAAGCTATAAATCTATTTATCTTTAAAATAGCAAGTTCCACATCTTCGTTATATAATGGATCTTTATCTTCCATCTTTAAAATTTCGTTATAAGTAATTGTCAGTGAAACAAATAAAGTTCCGATAAAAATAAAAGTAAGTAAAAGTTGCCACTTAAGAAGTTCACTTTCCTCTAAATTATAGTTAGTCATTACCTCTCCCAAAGCTTTTTAAGCTCTAATAATTCACTCACTGTCACAAACTTATACCCTTGCTTTTTAAGTTCTTTTATTACAGATGGTAAAGCCCTAACCGAATATTCGTGATTATCGTGAAACAAAATAATACTTCCACTTTTCACATCCTTAAAAACATTATACATAATTCCCTCGGAACTTTTAACTGACCAATCTCTAGAATCCACATCCCATAAAACAAAAGTCAAATCGATATAACTTTTAAGCGTATTGTTATACCCACCATAAGTCGGTCTAAAAAGAGTAGGTGTATATCCCGTCACCCGCTTAATCTCATCCTGAGTCTTATTTATCTCATCCTTAACCTCTTCTTCCGAAAGCCTTGTCAAATACTTGTGATCATAAGAATGATTGCCTATCTCATTTCCCTCACTAAGCATCTCTCTTAAAACCTCACCATAAAAAGAAACCTTGTTACCGATAAGGAAAAAAGTCCCGCAAGCATCATATTTCTTCAAAATATCCAAAATATCTTTCGTATACTTACTTGGACCATCGTCAAAAGTTAAAGCCACCACCTTATCTTCTTCGTTTATCGTATTTTTTTTAAAATTCAAATAAGTATTAGTATTCTCCTCTCTATCGACATCTATCAGTAAATTTAGACTATCTAGAGGAATATCTAAATAAACTAGCTCATCATTAGTATCCTTAAGTTGGGTAGGATTAAAATAAATAGTTAAATTCTCATCATCCATAGTAAAAAAATCATAACTTACATTACTTAAATAATCCATATCGGCATCCTGATACTTACTTAAAAGTTCTTTTTTTATATCGTAATCCAGCACATCTAAATCATCGACAATATCCTCCATGGTCAAAAACTTTTCACTTTTTTTATTATAAGTAAATGTTTTAATCTTGCTTACGGTTTTATCAGTAACAATCTCTGTTAAAATACTGACATTTATAACCTCATCGTTTACTTCTTTATATGTATAAGAAATATTAAGCTCTGGCTTTCCATCGTAATCGGAATTTTTAAACTCAGCCCGTACTTTATTAATATAAGAACTTATCGCCTCATCTAAAGCACTCACTTCCGTAACCGGATAATTTATTGAAACTAAAGCATCCTTGTTTTCAATCTCAGTTAAAATCTCCGGCTCATTTTCACACCCTGAAATTAGTAAACATATAATCGAAAAAAAGACAAATTTTCGGCCCATTATAACCACCTATATAAGTATATGTAACCACAATAAAATATATTCTAAAAAGCGAACATTTTACCTTTTGACAAGTAAAACAAAAGAAAAATAAAAAAGCAAAAAAATCAAAAAAACGAAAAATCAAAAATTCTAAAAACTTATTTTTCTAAAATAAATATTTTTTAAATCAAAAAAGCAAAACTGCGATTTTTCCTTGTAAATAAAAGGAAAACAGTCAAAAACACACTTAAAATAACAAAAAGCAAAAATGTCAAAAATAAGCAAAACGAAAAAATTACATTTTTTTAAAAACTAAAAATACCGGAAAATAAAGGCAAACTCCAAACTGGATTTTTTTTCGTAAAAAAAGCGAACATTTTCTATTGACTATCACCCATTTCATAGTCTATAATGTACTCAGAGTAGGAGGTACAAAAATGGTTGATGAAGAGAACTTAAGCCATTTAACAGTTATAAAACGAAGTGGAAAAAAAGTAGAATGGAATGGAGCAAAAATTGCTATTGCGATAAAAAAAGCTTTTGATGCTCTGGAAAAACAAGAAGGGGAAGACTTATATACCGAAAAAGACGTTAATAAAGTCTTTAACTCAGTTGTAAAACAAATTGAAAAAGAATATAAAGATCAAGATAAAATCAAAATTGAAGCAATTCAAGATATTATCGAAGATAAACTAAAGAAAAATTATGAAGATGTTTATAAAACATTCTCTGAATATCGTGAAAGACGTAATAAATCCCGTCAAGCCTTCATCGGCGAAAAGAAACAGCACAAATTTGTTAAAGCTATCGAAAACTTAGGTTTAAAAACCGCTGGCGAAGAAGATGCCAAAAGAGAAAACGCCAATGTTGATGGTGATACTGCCATGGGAACAATGCTTCAATATGGAAGTACAGTTTCCAAGGAATTTGCTAAAGCATATTTGATGAAACCTAAATTTGCTGAAGCCCATGACAATGGTGATATTCATATCCATGACTTAGACTTCTGGCCAATGGGAACGACGACTTGCTGCCAAATAGATTTAAAAAAATTATTTAAAAATGGTTTTTCAACCGGACACGGTTTCTTAAGGCCACCTAAGGATATTATGAGTTACACCGCTTTAGCAGCTATCGTTATCCAATCAAATCAAAATGATCAGCACGGAGGTCAAGCAATTCCAGCCTTTGATTATTATATGGCTCCAGGAGTACTACTTACCTTCAAAAAACAATTTAAACAAGCTATCGCTGATTTCTTAGATTTAACTGGTTTTGATCATTTTATCAACATGGATAAAATAGCCAAAGACATCGATAAATTAGATTCGATCGACGTTGATCTAAGCATATTTGATTCATACGCCAAAGAATCAAGTGAAGTAAAAAAAATATTCAAAAAAGCTTATGACACCGCTTATAAGAAAACTGATAGAACAACTTATCAAGCGATGGAAGCATTCATTCATAACTTAAATACCATGCACTCACGTGCCGGCGCCCAAGTTCCATTCTCATCAATCAACTTTGGAACTGACACCTCACCAGAAGGACGTATGGTTATGAAAAATTATCTTTTAGCTACTGATGCCGGTCTTGGAAATCACGAAACACCTATATTTCCAATTTCCATCTTTAAACTAAAAGAAGGAGTTAACTATAATAAAGAAGATCCAAACTATGATTTATTTAGACTTGCTTGTGAAGTTTCAGCCAAAAGATTATTCCCGAACTTCTCATTCATCGACTCACCATTTAACCTTGAAGGCTATGATCCAAACAATTACGAAACTGAAGTTGGTTATATGGGATGTCGTACAAGAGTTTTAGGAAATCACGTTGACCCAAGCAAAGCTATTACTCCAGGAAGAGGTAACTTATCATTTACTTCGATTAACTTACCAAGACTTGGAATTAAACACGGAATCGTTAGTGGCGAAACTGACCTAGATGGATTCTTTAAAGAACTAGGTGAACTTGAAGACCTAGTTAAAGACGAATTACTAGAAAGGTTCGAGCACCAATGCTCAAAACACATCTATAACTTCCCATTCCTACTTGGACAAGGAGTATGGATCGATTCTGAAAAATTAAAACCTGGTGATAGACTACGTAAAGTCTTAAAACATGGAACACTTACAGTTGGATTTATCGGTTTAGCTGAATGTCTAAAAGCTCTAATCGGTAAACATCATGGTGAAAGCAAAGAAGCTCAAGAGTTAGGTTTAAAAATCGTCAAATTCATGCGTGATAGAGTAGACAAATATTCAGAAGAATATAACCTAAACTTCTCACTTATTGCCACTCCAGCTGAAGGCTTATCAGGAAGATTTACTAACATCGATAAAGCTATTTATGGAAAGATTAAAGGTGTAACCGATAGGGATTACTACACCAATTCATTCCACGTACCAGTTTATTACAACATTTCAATCGTTGATAAACTCAAAATTGAAGGGCCATATCATGCTTTAACAAATGGTGGCCATATCAGTTACGTTGAGCTTGATGGCGACACAGCCATGAATGTCGACGCATTTGAAAAAATCATTCGCTTAATGCACGATAACAAAATGGGTTATGGGGCAATCAACCATCCAGTCGATCGTGACCCAGTTTGTGGATACACCGGTGTTATTGGCGACTACTGCCCAGGATGCGGTAGAAAAGAGTATGAAGGTGTACCAATAGAAAGAGTAAAAAACGCAAGTCTAAACTCTTGCGGAGGAAGATAGGAGGAATTATTTATGGAAAGAGAAAAAACTGTTGGACAAGGAGTAAAATTTGAAAGAATAAGAAGAATCACTGGTTACCTAGTAGGAACTACAGATAGATTTAATAACGGCAAAAAAGCCGAAGAAAACGACCGTGTAAAACACGGAACAGCCGGCATCTTAAATAAGTAATGCAAATACGCCTAGCCAGTACCTTACAACCAGATAGTATCGTCGATGGTGAAGGTATCAGAACTGTCATTTGGACCCAAGGCTGTGGCCATGCCTGTCCTGGCTGTCAAAACCCTGAAACTTGGGACTTCAAAGGCGGAT
Organism: uncultured Bacilli bacterium; assembly: GCA_944329365.1. Taxonomy (GTDB): domain Bacteria; phylum Bacillota_I; class Bacilli_A; order RF39; family UBA660; genus Coprosoma. The sequence goes on along the minus strand of CALVIC010000015.1, from coordinate 670 downwards.
TTCTAGTTGATCTCGAAGATGTTAAAAAGGAAATGGATAAATTAGAAGGTCAGCAAGGAATAACCTTATCTGGTGGAGACCCGTTATTTCAGCCCGAAGCTTGTACTGAAATCGCTAAATACGCCCATAAATTAGGCATGGACGTTTGGTGTTACACTGGATTTAATTACGAAGACCTCTTAAAAAACAAAAAAACACTAGAACTTTTAAAAAACATAGATGTTTTAGTTGATGGTAAATTTATCATTGCCGAAAGAAGTTTAAATTTATATTTCCGTGGTTCTCGTAATCAAAAAATCATCGACGTTCCTAAATCATTAAAAGAAGGCAAAGCCGTCGTTATCGAAAAATACATGAAAGAAAAAGATCAAAGTATGGGACCTACTAAAGAACAAGGAATATACATATAAAGGGGAAGTATAAATACTCCCTTTTTGTATTTATAGAAAGGAAGATTTTATGTCAAAATTCACACTACTGTCCGAAAAAGGATTAAACGAACTAACCAAATTGGGATTTAACCGTACCCCTAAATTTACTGATTATGCCATATTAACTGGATGTCAAGGATTTAAAAAGGACGGTGAAAAATCATATGATTAATTTGTGATAATGTCTTAAGTGTTAATTTGCGAAAATGTCCTAGTAGTAATATTATATGTCACCGAGG
>CALVIC010000014.1 GCA_944329365.1 uncultured Bacilli bacterium | reverse complement strand
TGAACTCACTTCGTTCGCCCTTGATTTTTTAAACCCGGTTTTTTTATGATGTCTACCAAACAGGGTTCACATCAAAACCACTAGATTTTTTTCTTAAAAATAGTATAGTAAATATAGTGATATCTAAGGAGGCTTTATATGAATATTGAAGAAGAAATATTTAAAAAAACTCATGTATCTTTTGATAAATTAGAAAAGTATGGATTTAAAAAAACTAAAAATTACTATACATATTCTAAAACATTTATGGAAGGAAGTTTTCAGGCCCAAATAACAATTGATGAAACCGGAAAAATATCCGGTAAAGTTGAAGACTTAGAAGTAGGGGAAGAATATACCAATATCAGATTAAAAACAGAGAGTTCGTTTATAAATTCGGTAAGAGAAGAGTACAAAAACATCTTAAAAGATATTAAAGAAAATTGTTTTACAGAAAACTATTTTATTTATAATCAGTCAAATCGCCTTGCCGAATATATAATCGAAAAATATCAAAATAAACCAGAATTCTTGTGGGATAAAAATCCTGGATTTGGTGTTTTTCGAGGTAGAAATAATAAATGGTATGCCATCATCATGAATATAGATAAATCTAAATTATCTAAAGAAACCGGTGAAGTCGAAGTATTCAATATCAAACTCAGTAAAGAAGAAATTTCAACCCTTTTAAATAAAAAGGGATATTATAAAGCCTATCATATGAACAAACAAAGCTGGATTTCTATTATCTTAGATGATACTTTAGACGATAGTGAAATCATGAATCTTATAGATAAATCGTATAACCTTGTAAACCAAAAAGGAAACTGGCTAATTCCCGCAAACCCAAAATATTACGATGTAATAAATCATTTTAAAAGTGATAAAACCATCACTTGGAAACAATCCAGTGAAATTTATCCTGGTGACACTGTATACATTTATCTTGGAAGTCCATATTCGTCAGTAATGTTTAAATGTGAGGCCACAGAAGTAAATATTCCTTATGGGTTTAAAAACGAAAACATTAAAATGAAATATATTATGAAACTAAAACTTTTAAAAGAATATAATCAAGGTGATATAAGCTTTAAATATCTAAATTCTCTTGGTATTAAAGCTATCCGCGGCCCAAGAAAAATAACTGAAGCAATATCCCAAAAATTAAACTAAAGAAAGAAGGCAGACAATATGCAAGAATCATTATTTGAAAATTTTAAAAACGAGCCACTCGCATCTAGAATGAGACCGCAAAACTTAAGTGAATTTGCCGGCCAAAGTCATTTAATTGGCGAAGGCAAACTTTTAAGAAAAATGATTGAAACCGACAATATATCTTCTATGATTTTCTGGGGCCCCCCAGGAGTTGGTAAAACTACCTTAGCTAGAATCATCGCCCATGAAACCAAATCGGAATTTATTAACTTCTCAGCTGTAACCTCTGGCATCAAAGAAATAAAAAAAGTCATGGAAAATGCTGAAAATAGTATTAGATTAGGCATCAAAACGATAGTTTTTGTCGATGAAATTCATAGGTTTAATAAAGCCCAGCAAGATGCCTTCTTGCCCTTTGTCGAAAAAGGATCGATAACCTTGATAGGCGCCACTACCGAAAATCCATCATTTGAAATCAATTCCGCCCTTCTATCGAGATGTCGAGTATTTGTTTTAAAAGAATTATCCAAAGAAGATATTCTAACCTTACTTAAAAGAGCCCTTACCGACGAAAGAGGCTTTGGTGATCAAAAAATCGAAGTATCTGAAGAAAGTTTAAAATATATTGCCTCATTTGCCAGTGGCGACGCTAGAAACGCTTTGACCACCTTAGACATGATTATCACTAACTCTGAAGAAGAAAATGGAATAGTTAAAGTAACCGAAGAAACTATCGAACAATGTTTAAATAAAAAAACTCTTCTCTATGATAAAGACGGGGAGGAGCACTATAATATCATCTCTGCTCTCCATAAATCTATGCGCAATTCCGATCCTGATGCCGCTGTTTACTGGCTATCCAGAATGCTTGAAGCCGGCGAAGACCCGTTATATATTGCCAGAAGAATAACCCGCTTTGCATCAGAAGACATTGGTCTTGCCGATACGAATGCCTTAAATGTTGCTATCAATGTCTATCAAGCCTGCCATTTTATCGGCATGCCTGAATGCACGGTTCATCTGTCTGAAGCTGTCATTTACATGTCACTTGCTCCTAAATCTAACTCATGTGACGTTGCTTATCAGCTAGCGAGCTCTGATGCTAAAAAGATGCTTGCCGAACCTGTTCCACTAGTTATCCGAAATGCTCCAACTAAACTTATGAAAGACTTAGGTTACGGTAAAGGATACCAATATGCTCACGACACTGAATCTAAACTTACGGCGATGGAATGTCTTCCACCATCTTTAGTAGGCAAAACCTATTATAAACCGGGAACCAAAGGAAATGAAATTCGCTTTAAAGAACGTCTAGAAAAAATAAAAGCTTGGAAAAAAGCTCATAAACAAAATTAGAGTAATCACTTATATTAATATTAAAATCATTTTTTAAATTTAATTTTTGTAAAAAATTTCCAAATTCTAAAAAACTATTTACAAGAACGTTTGTTCGAGTTAAAATTAAATTGGTGATTCTAAATGGAAAAAGTATATGCCTGTATCGATTTAAAAAGTTTTTATGCCTCAGTCGAATGCACAAGAAGAGGCCTTGACCCTCTAAAAACAAACTTAGTTGTTGCCGATAAAACCAGAACCGAAAAAACTATTTGTTTAGCTGTAAGTCCTTCTTTAAAAAAATATGGTATTCCTGGAAGAGCAAGACTGTTTGAAGTAATAAGTAAAGTTAAAGAAATAAATAATCAAAGAAAAAAAGAAAATAAATATAAACCATTTAAAGGAAAATCCTTTAACGAAGATGAACTTCAAGACCAAACAAAAGAACTTGAATTTATCATCGCTCCTCCCAGAATGAAAGATTACCTAAACATTTCCGCCAAAATTTATAATACTTATTTAAAATATATTTCGAGTGAAGATATCTACGTTTATTCCATCGATGAAGCCTTCTTTGATTTAACCGATTATTTAAAATACTATAATCTATCACCGGAACAACTTGTAACCAAAATGATTAAAGACGTCTATGATACAACGGGTATAACTGCGACCGGCGGCATTGGAACTAACTTGTTTTTAGCTAAAGTAGCCATGGACGTCCTTGCCAAACACGAAGAAGCTAATGAATACGGCGTTAGAATTGCCGCGTTAGATGAAATGACTTATAGATATAAAATGTGGAATCATAAACCTATTACCGATATTTGGAGAGTAGGGAAAGGTATTGCAGAGAAGCTTGAAAAATATCAAATGTATACTATGGGTGACGTCGCCCTTTGTTCTACTCAAAATGAAGAACTATTATATAAACTATTTGGTGTAAACGCTGAAATCTTAATCGACCATGCTTGGGGTTATGAACCATGTACCTTAAAATCAATCAAAAACTATCAGCCATCATCTCAAAGCATAAGTTCAGGTCAAGTTCTAAGCTGTCCATATGATTATAATAAATCCAAATTGATTATTAAAGAAATGTCTGAAGCCTTATCTTTAAACCTTGCCTCTAAAAAATTAGTAACAGATAAATTAACCATTACCCTAGGTTATGATATTCAAAATCAAAACACGAGTAACTATGAAATCGACATGTATGGAAGGAAAATACCTAAACATTCTCATGGAACCATTACCCTAGACCACAAAACCTGCGTATCCAAAACAATTATGGAAGAGGCTATAAAATTGTATGAGCAAATCGTAAATAAAAATATGCTTATCAAAAGAATAAATATATGCGCGGTAAATGTAACCAAAGAATCTTTAGAAGATCGAAAACCCAAATATAGACAGTTTAACCTGTTTACTGATTTAAACCTTCAAAATAAAAACTTAAACTTAGAAATAAAAGATGAACAAAAAGAGCGAAAACTACAAAACGTCGTTTTAAACATCAAACAAAAATTTGGCAAAAACTCTATCTTAAGAGGTATGAACTTAGAAGAAGGAGGCACGATGATGGAAAGAAATAGGCAAATAGGCGGTCATCATGAATAAATATAAGGATATAATCAACCTGCCACATCATGTATCTAAAAATCATCCGAGAATGTCTTTAAATAATCGTTCAGCCCAGTTTGCTCCATTCTCAGCTTTAACAGGCTATTCTGAAAAAATAAAAGAAACTGCCAGAATTACAGATAAAAAAATCGAACTAGACGAAGGCTTAAAAACAGTTATAAATAATCGTCTTCAAATTATCAAAGAAAACATTAAATCCGTGCCCCAAGTAACTATTACTTACTTTATTAAAGACCAAAGAAAAAGTGGTGGCTCCTATAAAACAATCATCACAAACATAAAAAAAATAGATGAAGTAAATAAAATCTTCATCTTAACTAATAATGAAAAAATACAAATCGATGATATCATAAACATCAGTAAAATGTAGTAATAGAAACTTATCTGTAGTATAATAAAAATAAATCAAGAAATAAAAGAATATTTTAATATTGAAAATATAGCTACGCCTCTTTCAAATTGAGTTTCAAAAAAATGAAGAGACTATTATATTGACACAATAGAAAACTTTAATATTATAAAGTTTCGCATTAAATTCGAAAAAACTTATCCATCCCATAATATAAGGGGCACATGATAAGCCGTATATAATATCAAAATAATTAATATAGATTCCAATCTTAATATTCTGGATAATTATGAAAAGCTTGCTAAATATTTTTTCTCGAAGATAATCCGCAAAAATAAAAGAGGTAATTTATGAAAAATAATCTAAAAAAAGAAAAAAGAATAAATAAAAAACTATATATAATATTAACTATATTAATAATCATAATATGCATACTCTTGTTCAAAATATTGCCGTTTGGATACGTCATTCAGCACCCATCATATACTCATTATGATAATAAAACCATTAATTTAGGAGTACCTAAATTTTCTTTTATGATGCAAAATAACGATGAAAATTATTCCTATAAAAATTTTAGAGGTAAAGAAGTTTTAAAAAACGAAGTAAATGATTATTTAAAAACACTAAAACCCGTAACTTGTAATGACACAGTCTATTATTATGATAAAAGTACCAATACAACAATCATTAATTATTCAGTTAAAAGCAATCTAATCTATTCAACTATTTCTTATGCTGTTAAAGATGGAAACTATTGTGACACTTTCAAATTAAAAACTTATGAAGATAAAATTGGTAAAACTAACGCTAAAGTCATGGATACCGATAAAATTCACGTCGCCTTTTCTTATTTGCTTAACGAAACAAGCATCAAAGATAATCCATCTGCTAATTTATATATTTACACCGTTCCAGATGGCAAAGTAATTGAAAACTCTACTGGAACATTCGAAATAAAAGGAAATAAGTTAATATATACAAGAACTGATTTTATTACTAATGATGATGAAACAAATATTCCAACTAAGTCTGAATTTGCAATTAAAAAGAAAAGCTTGATTTTGATGGATAATTATCTATCTGATTATATTGACTATATTTTATTAAGGTGACGCTATGAAGAAATTTATGAACGATATTAAACAAAAACTCTTAAAAAAAGAGACTTGGAAAAAGTTTGCCAGCAAACTTAAAAATAATATTTTAAAGTATGATTTAATAGTAATCGGTTTGTTTCTTTTACTAAGTTTTATTTTATATTTAATAAATATCAGATTTAGACTTTGGTTTATTATAACTGTGTTTATCGTTTTAACAGTAGCCTTTATTATTGGTTTTATTCAGTGGGCCTTAAGACAATCGACACTTATGAAAATTGTATCCACTTTAACAGCGGCCTTCTTCACTATGTTTTGCCTTTTATTTTCTAAATACATAGTAATAATCTTTCAATTTCTTCCTGAACATGTGACTAACTTAGATGGAAAAAAATACGTTGCCGTAGTTAAATCGTTTAAAAACGTTGACGTTTCATATTATAATTACTACGGACCACTATTAATGGGGACCAAAGAAAAAGTTCATGGTAATTTTGGAAATGGGGGATATGACCCTTTTGAAAATCCAGACACACCAAATGGCGTTAAATATACATACTATGATAATAAAGGTAATGTTATAAATGAAAAAACGGTTGATTTTGCCAAAGATAAAAATGGTAAAATTGTCGATAAAGATGAACATGAATCATATGATGATGCTGAATTTAAAGAAGAGGATTATTATGTTTTACCTGAAGATTTAGAATCCATTTATGAAAAGAAATTTGGCAAAGAAATAATTCGTGTAAGCATAACTGGTTACGTTCTTGCTCAAAGAATGGGCGTTTCAGTTTTAAAAAGTACTGATGGTGGTAAAACATTTGACTATGTTACAGACGAGGATATTATTGTAAGCAGGGAAGCCAAAGCAAAATTTTTAAATAAAAATCAAGGATTTGTAATCTCTACTGGTAATATCTGGCTAGATGGTCATAGTAATGATGTGTATGTAACTAACGATGGTGGTAAAAACTTTGAAGTTACAAAATTTAATTATGTAAATGATAAAGTTCAGTTTATAACTATTGAAAAACTTCCGTATTTAAAAGATAACGCTCTTCATCTAAAATGTTCGGTATATGCCGCTAAAGATGATGACACGGGTTATGAAGATATTCCTTTAGATTTCATAAGTACCGATGATGGATTAACTTGGAATTTGTCAGAATAAAAATGTGAAGCAAATTACTAAAGCTTCACGTTTTTAAATTATAAATAACAAAAAAGCTTGACATAAAGTCAGCTCCAGGTGGTAAAATAAAAAAGTAGGAAGGTGAAAAACATGAGTAAATCAAAAGTATATTTTATTAAAGATATAACTCCTGAAAATATCATTAAAGCTTATGAAACCTTAGATAAAAAATTACCAGGCAAAGTAGCCGTTAAGATGCACTCAGGAGAAGCTGGTAACCAAAACTATTTAAGACCAGACTTTGTCAAAGATGTAATTAACCATGTAAATGGAACAGTAGTAGAATGTAATACAGCTTACGCTGGAGCTAGAAACTATACAGAAAAACATGAAAAATTAATCAAAGACCACGAATGGGATAAATACTTCCCGTTTGATTTGATGGACGCTGAAGGTCCAGACTTAGAATTAGATATTCCAAACGGAAAAGTTTTAAAGAAAAACTATGTTGGTAAAAATCTAGCCAACTATGATTCAATGCTAGTCTTATCTCACTTTAAAGGACACGCTATGGGGGGATATGGTGGCGCATTAAAACAACTTTCAATCGGCTGTGCATCATCAGCTGGTAAAACCCTAATCCATACAGCAGGTAAGACAAGTGAACAAAAAGAATTATTTAATAATCTTCCAGAGCAAGATTGTTTCTTAGAAGCTATGGCTGACGCCGCTTCAAGTGTTGTTAAATATTTTAATGGGAATATGGCATTTATCAATGTCATGAAAAACATTTCAGTTGATTGTGACTGTGATGGTAACGCTTCTGCTCCATGTATGCAAGATGTAGGTATCTTAGCTAGCTTAGATCCAGTTGCTGTTGACCAAGCTTGCCTAGATTTAGTTTATAACAGTACTGACCCCGGAAAAGATAAACTAATCAAGAGAATCGAATCACTTCACGGTGTTCATACTGTTGAAGCCGCCGCTGATTTAGGCATTGGTTCTCGTGATTATGAACTTATAACTCTAGAATAAAAAATATTGGAAAAATCCAATATTTTTTATAATAAATGATGATTTTGCAAACTCTTTGTCAAAGCTTTAGCCTTATCCCTGCTCATCGGGGTAAGAGGCATTCTTGGCTCTCCAAAGTCAAATCCCATTTGATTTAAAGCTTCCTTAACAGGAATCGGATTAACTTCAGAAAATAAAGCTTCACATAAATCTAAAACATCAAGCTGCATTCGTCTTGCTGAATCTATATGTCCTTCCAAAAATTCCATGACCATTTGCCGCGTATAAAAAGGCATTACATTACTCAAAACAGAAATAACCCCTTTGCCCCCTAAAGCTAAAACCGGAATAATTTGATCGTCATTACCAGAATAAATATTCAAATTATCCCCACATAAAGCAGCAATCTTAGCTACTTGTGAAATATCTCCGCTAGCCTCCTTAATCGCATTTATATTTGAAATTTCTGCTAGCTTCTTACAAGTCTCAGGTGTAATATTAATCCCAGTTCTACTTGGAACATTGTAGGCGATAATTGGTATATTAACACTATCTGCAACTAACTTATAATGTTTAACTAAACCATCTTGAGTTGCTTTATTATAATAAGGAGTGACAACCAAAAGACCATCAACACCAATACTATCCGCAAATTTTGACATTGCAATTACCTCTTTTGTGTTATTGCCCCCAGTTCCGGCAATTACCTTAGCTCTTCCGCCAGTTCTTAAGACTGTGTGCTCGATAAGCTGTTTTCGTTCATCTATGTCCATCGTAGCTGACTCGCCAGTCGTCCCACATACGATAATCGCATCGATATCATTATCTAATTGATAATCGAGTAATCTATCGTAGGCCTTATAATTAACCGCGTCACCTTCAAATGGAGTCGAAATAGCTGTTCCCACTCCTCTAAATATTTCTTTTTTCATTTCTAGTCCTCCATCTATCTAAGTCATAAAGACTTATAATCAGTATTATAAACCCAAATTAAGAAAAAAACTATCAAAAAAAATCCTCAAACAATTTATTATAATCTCATTTGACACCACCAAAATTTTAAGAATATAATAACCTTAGGAGGTAAAAAAATGAATCAAAAACCCATAATCGGCCTAATTGCCGCTCATCATCAAGAAGACGATAAACCATTTAAAAATTACACTAAATTTGTCGATAATTATGCTCAAAGAATCATTAAAGGTGGAGGAATTCCTATAGGCCTTGTATTTCCTGACGGTAAATTCAGCCTAGATTCATTAAAAATCTGTGATGGAATCATCTTAGAAGGAGGGCCTTCCATCGATAGCTATCAAGTAAATGTTGTAAATTATATTATGTCTAGTAAACTTCCCACTCTCGCAATCTGCCTTGGCATGCAAACCCTAATAGCTTATGACTGGGCATCTAAAACATATGGACCAAATTATCAGAGTATAACTGGCAACTTCAAAAGAGAAGACGAAGATAATTTCCTCGAAAAAAAATCAGGTCATAATAACTTAAATCCGTTCTACCTAAGTCAAATAGATGTATCAAAACACGAAATCAATATCGACAAAGAAAGCAAACTATATAAAATTCTAAAAACAGATAAATATTTTGTCCCGTCCCTTCATGACTATTCTGTGAAAAATAATGTTTTAGATAAATCAAGTTATTTCAAACCCGCCGCCTGCAGTAAAGATGGAACTTTAGAAGCCATCGAAGCCAAAGATGAAAATCATTTCCTAATAGGTACCCAGTTTCACCCCGAACTAGAAGATAAATATCAAATATTATTTGATAAATTAATTATTGAAGCAAAAAAACGTAAAAAACTAAACTAATTAAATCTTTTTTTGATATAATCAAATATAGAAGGGGGAGTAAACATATGCGTGTAAAATTATATGATGAAATTCATACAATCATTTTTATCGAAGAAAACTTTACCGAAAATCTAGAAAGAATATATTATTTGACTACTAAAGATATCAAAATTGATGAATACATTACAGATAAAACCGCACAAATAAAAATATATGGTAAAAAGTTATCTTCCAAAGACTTTAAAATAGTTCTAAAAACGCTAAAAGACTTTCACACTTTATCTTGGAATAAAAATTACACATATGATGGGCACTATTTTATCGATGAAAATTGGAAACTAATTCTTAAATTTATCTCTGGCGAAGATTTCATCAGTGAAGGAAGTATTGAAAAACCAGAAAACTTTGAAATAGTAAAAGAGGTGATCAAAGATAACAGTACGTATTAAAAACAGCCGAATAAAAGAAGGTGACATAATCGACGTTCTTATATTCAGTAAAGTTCCATTTGAAAATAAACCAATAGCTTTAACACCTCAAAAAGTTAAACTTGGAATTGGTTTGAAAAAACGAATGAAAAACGTCCTTACCGTTAAACCTAATAGTGAACTTGCCACCATTCTTAAAGGCCATGAACAAGGTGACAAAGTTGAAACAAAAGACTTTATAATTGAAGTCGAATCAATTAAACATAGTAGCAACGTCAAATAATGATAAACTTCGTCAAAAACTTCTAATACTTTTATTTAAAATTGTTGTCAAAAAAAAATTGCTATGATATAATTAAAAATAGAATGGAGGGGTCTTAAGTGGCAAAAGTTGAAAGTCTACAAAAGATCAAAGTAAAAAAAACTGATGGCACAATTGCCGAAGCTGAAGTACTCTTATGCTTCCAGCTTGAAGAGACAGGGAAGAATTATATCTTATATACGTTTAATGAAGTAGATGAACAAGAAATGGAAACAGTACATGCATCAATTATTAGTGAAACCGAAGATGGTTATGAATTAGATACAATTCCACCTAAAGAATGGAACGAAGTCAAAGATGTTATGCGCGATATTATAAGGAATGAGGAGTGATAGTATATGAATAATGAAGAGCAAAGAAGATTATCTCCTGAAGAGTTACAGAAAGCAACAGGCCTAACACCTGAAGAAATCCAAAGACAAGCTAGGGCCGGAGTTAAAGAAGCAAACCAAGAAGCACAAACTGTAACTCAAAAAGGTTCAAAACCAATTAAAGTTCCTAGAAAAATGATTGATAAATTTCGTAATCTACTCAAACGTTCTGAAGAACAAACTAAGCTAAAAGAAGAAATTGACAAAAAACTTCAAAAAATCAATGAAAAATTAAAAGAACTAAAAGAAAAACGCAAAGCTGCTAAAGAAAAAGCAAAAAGCTTAAATGAATCCGGCTTATGGAGTACAAAAGAAATAACTGAGATAAACAAGCAAATCGAAGAATACGATAGACAAATAGACGATTTAAAAAATCAAAAATACGCCGTATCATATCAAAATAAAGGTGCAGTATCTCGTAAGTTCTATGTTATCCCGCATTTTATTCGTCACATAAAATATAAAGCTAAACTTAAAGAAGAGTTCAGAAATAGCATTGATTTGCTAAAAGAGCGAATCAAAGATCATTTAGATATAGCTAAAGATTTGCAAAAAAATTCTAAGCTTTCAAAAGCCGACCGAGAAAAATTAAAAACCTATATCGATTCATTAAAGGAATATGCAGATTTATCTTACCGTGATTTTAATAAAGACGATATCGAAAACATGCTTCCACAATTTTTTGGTTACATCAAAGATCTAAACGACTCAGCAAAAGGAAAAGGCAATGACAACGTTAACGATGTAACAGCAACACCTGTTACTCAAACTATGCCTGCACCTGTTCCACAAGAAAATCCAGCAACACGTGTAGTTACAGGCCAGGCACGTAAAATTACTCCTGTTCAAAAAGACAGAGGAAATACTCAAATAAACGAAGTCAGTGCCGAGCAAGTCATAATATATAAAGATCTTAAGAACTTAACAGACTTTGCAGATTATGAAGAATACTTCAAAGAGTTTGCTCATCAACAAAATGACGGAAAAGTAAAAACGTCATCACTATTATCTAAAGATACTTTTGAAGCTAAGAAAAATAGTCAAGAACTTAAAGCCGAATTAAAAGAAACTAAAGATAATTTGAAAGAGGCTGAAACGACATTAAACAAAACTAATCAAGAATTAGATAGTACAAAGAAAACTTTAAAAGCAAGGGAAGCCGAATTAGCTTCTGCTCGTAAAACCAATGATGAAAAAGATAAACAAATATCTGATCTTCAAGCTCAAGGTGAGGATTATAAGAAACAAATCGAAAGTTTAGAAGAGGAATTAAATAAATTGAAAAATGCCGTATCAAACTTCTATGATGCTTTAAATAGAGGAATTCAACTTGCTAGAAATACTAGTGAAGTAGAAAATACTGTAAAACCGGCTGAAATGCCTCATGAGCAAGATGAGCAGTCCGTAGTAAAGCAAGAAATTGATTCTGATACAACTGTCGTTTCTCCAGTTGAATTCCAAGGCAACATCGATAATCAAACAAGCGAAGTTCCAGCAAATGATCAAGTCGCACCATTAGAGCCAGAAAGCCCAGTTGTAAATATTCCGGCAACTTCAAATGAACCTGAAACAGCTGAAATTCCTGTTGTCACACCAGAACCGACTGTTGAATCAGAGTCAACCAGCACACCAGTATTTGACACTCCATCATCTCCAGTTATGAACGATGATCAAACATCTAATATAGCTGATGAATTAGTTAGAATTATGAGTGGTCAAACCGAAAATAATTTAAATCCACTTCAATATATGGCTCAGTTGAAGGAGCAAGAAGCTAGGGAAGCTGAAATGGAAGAGCAAGTAAAGGGTAGAACTAGATAAAAACATCGCAAGATGTTTTTTTGTTGTAATTAACGTCTTTCATATGCTATAATATTAATCAGAGGAGGGGATAAACATGTCACAATGGGTAGTTTGGTTAATCATCGTTATATTACTTGCCTTAATAGAAGCTATGTCAATTAATCTAACAACAGTTTGGTTTGTAGCCAGTGGTATATGCGCTTTGGGTGTATCCTTACTTACCGACAATTACATAATTCAATTCGCTGTATTTGTTATCGTTGGCGTTATACTCCTGATAACCACAAAACCCATATTAGTAAAACATTTCAACAAAAGCCATCCCAAAACCAATGCCGATAGAGTAATCGGTATGACTGGAATTGTAACCGAAAAAATCACTAAAACAAATCCAGGAGAAGTCAAAGTCGATGGTAAAAGATGGACTGCCGAAGCAGACCGTCTAATCCAAAAAGAAAGTTTAGTTAGAGTTACTGAACTAAATGGGGTTAAACTCAAAGTAGAGAAGGTAAAGGAGGAAAAATAGTGGCTTTCTTAATAATTCTTTTAGTTCTCGTTTTGGTTATAATTTTACCAAACGTAAAAATAGTGTCCCAATCAGAATGTTATGTCATTGAAAGATTAGGATCATATTATACAACATGGGGAAATGGACTTCATTTTAAAATTCCATTTATAGATCGTGTTTCATCAAGAGTAAGCTTAAAAGAAAAAGTTAAAGATTTTCCACCCCAACCAGTTATCACTAAAGATAACGTTACTATGCAAATAGATACAGTTGTTTATTTCCAGATAACTGATCCTAAAATGTATACCTATGGAGTTGAAAATCCACTTAATGCCATTGAAAATCTAACCGCCACCACCCTGAGAAATTTAATTGGTGATTTAGAATTAGATCAAACATTGACATCTAGAGACATAATTAATTCCAAAATGCGTTCAATCTTGGATGAGGCAACAAACCCGTGGGGTATCAAAATAAACCGTGTTGAAGTCAAAAATATCTTGCCACCTAAAGATATCCAAGACGCAATGGAAAAGCAAATGCGTGCCGAGCGCGAAAGAAGAGAAAAAATTCTTCAAGCCGAAGGTGAGAAAAAATCTAGTATCTTGATTGCTGAAGGAGAAAAAGAAAGTGCGATTCTAAAAGCTGAAGCCAGTAAAGAAGCTCAAATCAAAGAAGCTGAAGGTGAAGCTGAAGCAATTCGTAAATTAAACGAAGCCGAAGCCGATGCCATTAAAATGCTTAAAGAAGCCGGAGCGGACAAATCCGTTTTAACTTTGAAAAGTTTTGAAGCTCTAGGTAAAGTAGCCGATGGTCAAGCAACGAAAATAATCGTTCCATCAGATCTTCAAAATTTAGCTACACTAGGTACTACGATTGAAGAGATGTTTAAAGACAAAAAATAACAGGACCTGACCAAAAATCCTGTTTTTTTCATAATAAATTTAATTTTAAATAAAATTAATATAGGTGATAGTCCAAATGCTTAAAGACCTTCGTAATTATATCTTAGAAAAAGATTTTCGCATTAACATAGTAGACGGTAAAATTGACATTGTAAACTATAAAACCATTGACCACTTCGATGATAAAAGAATTATTATCGAATATGAAAACGGAGTTATAACCGTTAAAGGTCAAAATCTAATAATCTCTAAACTCCTTAATGATGAAGTATTAATAAGCGGAAGCATTGAAGCCGTGGAATTCAAATGATCGAATATATTAAAAGTAAAGTCTCCCTGACAATCGAAGGAAAAAATATTAACCGCTTCATCAAAAGGTTAACTACTAAAAAAATAGAAATATTATCCCTAAAATATAAAGACGAAAATCATGTGACTATCCTTGTTTATAAAAAAGACCTAGAAACCATCTTCAAAATAAAGAGTATATATCAAATAACCGAAAACAATGTCTATGGACTTTTAAAAATCAAACAAAACCTAAAACTTAACACACATTTAATCATTATCATAACCATATCTTTTCTAATATTTCTCTTTTTTACTCATGTCATATTTGACATCGAAGTCATTCATTCTAGTAAAGAAATAAGAACCTTACTTCAAGATGAACTCACCCAGTATGGAATCAAAAAGTATTCTATAAGCAAATCCTTTAATGAGCTAGAAAAAATCAAAGAAAAAATTCTTAATAAATACCCAAATAAATTAGAATGGCTAGAAATTGAAAAAGAAGGAACAAAATACGTTGTCAGAGTTGAAGAAAGAAAAATTACTAAAAATAACGATAATAATACTCCGCGAAACATCATCGCCAAAAAATCGGGAGTCTTAAAAAAAGTTGTTGCCTCCAAAGGAGATATTGTCAAAGATATGGACGATTACGTAAATAAAGGTGATATCATTGTAAATGGCAATCTTATATTCAATAATAAAGTAACTGGTAAAGTCAAATCAGAAGGCAAAGCCTATGCCGAAGTATGGTATGTTACTAAAACTGAATATCCATTTGCCTATTATGAAGAAAAAGAAACCGGCAATACAAAAGAAATTTATAAAATTAAATTTTTAAATCATAATTTAGAGCTAACCTTTAATAAATATAAAAATAAAAAAGAAACTGAAAAAGAAATTATATCTCACCCTTTATTGCCGTTTAAATTAGTAAAGTCAAATCAAAGAGAGACAAAAATAACAAGTGAAATTCTAACTTTTGATGAAGCTCTAGAAAAAGCTCAAAAACTATCAATAAAAAAAATCAAAGATAAACTTCAAAAGGACGAATACATTATAAGACATAAATATTTGAAAAGTGTCGTTAAAGATAGTACAATAGAAGTAGAAATGTTTTTTGCAGTTTACGAAGACATTACTGATTATGCAGAAATTGGGTGAAAAAAATGATTAGAGATCAAATTATGCAAATTCTTGGCGAAGTTTGGCCAACTATCTTGATAAGCTCAGTTATCGTTATCAGCTTAAGACTAGTTTACATATTCAAAAATAAAGAACAATTTGTTTTTTACAAAGAATTGTTGTCACTTGCATTTATAATCTACGTATTATGTTTGTTCTATGTTGTAACATTCCAAGACGTTAGCTGGTCAACCTCAAACTTTATTCCGTTTAAAGAAATGTTTAGATATGACTTCGGTAGTCGATTGTTTATCAAAAACGTTCTCGGTAACATAGTTCTATTCGCCCCATATGGATTTTTTGTTGGTTACTTCTTAAGGTTAAAAAAATTTAAATCCGCACTTCTTATGATTTTAATCGCCTCTGTCTCCATCGAAGCCACTCAGCTCTTAATTGGAAGAGTATTTGATATTGACGATATAATCTTAAACATAATAGGAGGCTTAATTGGCTTTACCGTCTTTAAGTCCATGGATAATATCAAAAAGCATTTGCCAAATGTGTTGAAAAGACCTATTTTTTATAATATAATAGTGATTATAGTAATTGTGTTAGGCGCAATGTATATGCTTAACCTAATAGAACTAGGAGTGTAAAATGAATAATTTTGAAATATTTAACGAAACAGATGAACAAATTGATATTGAAGAGGAAAGAAAATTTGTCGAATATGCCCTCAAAAAACTAAAACTTGAAAATGTTGAATTTAATATTATCTTTGTCGATAATGAAAAAATAAGAGAAATCAACAAGCAATACAGAGGCATCGATAGACCGACCGACGTTATCAGCTTTGCCCTAGAAGAAGGTGAAAATCCAACCTTTGAATTCGGAAGAGTTCTAGGTGACATCTATATATCAGTTGATAAAATTCATTCTCAAGCCAAAGATTATGGCCATAGTGAAAAAAGAGAAATGGCGTTTCTTACCATTCATGGTCTGCTTCATATCTTAGGTTATGATCACATAAAAAAAGAGGATGAAAAAATCATGTTCGCAAAACAGGAGGAGATTTTAAGTGGATACGGTCTCACGCGATAAATTAAAGAAACATGGAATCAAACGTTTTTTCAAAAGCTTTAATTATGCCTTGGATGGTCTAAAATACGCCTTTAAATATGAACAAAACATTTTATTCCACACTTTAGCTATGATAGTAGCTATAGCCGCCGGTATATTTTTCAAAATATCCGTAACCGAATGGCTTATTCTCTTTTTGATAATCGGCTTAGTTATTGCCACAGAACTTATAAATACAAGTATTGAAGCCACCATTGACTTAATCACGGATAAAGTTCATCCCTTAGCTAAAGTTGCTAAAGATACCGCCGCTGCTGCTGTTTTAATCTTCGGCCTTACGGCTATTATAATAGCCATAATAATCTTTGTTCCTAAAATACTTTTACTATTCGGACTAATATAGGAGGTAAACAAATGAGAAGTGGATTTGTTAGTTTAACTGGAAGACCAAACGTTGGTAAATCAACTTTACTTAATCAAATAATTGGTCAAAAACTCGCAATAACATCTGATAAACCCCAAACAACTAGAAATTTAATTCAAGGAATCTATAATGACGAAGACACCCAAATTGTCTTTGTCGACACCCCAGGAATCCATAAACCTAACCATAAATTAGGCCAAATATTAAATAAAGGTGCCTACTATAGCATCGACGACGTTGATGTTGTATGTTTTCTCATCGATGCCAAAGCTGGTTTAGGTGGGGGAGATAAATACATCATTGAAAGACTTAAAAACGCAGGTAAACCCGTTATCTTAGTAATTAACAAAATAGACGGTCTATCTAAAGATGAAATATTTAATAAAATCTTAGAATATAAAGATTTGTATAATTGGTCAGATATCGTTCCCGTATCTGCCCTAAAGGATAAAAACACAGGCACCTTAATTAAAGTTATCAAAAAATATCTTCCCGAAAGTGTAAAATTTTTTGATAACGATACCGTCACTAACCGCAGCTTAGAATTTATGGCCTCTGAAATAGTCAGAGAAAAAATTCTAAGAACGACAAGTGAAGAAATACCTTATTCTGTAACTTGCGTAACCACTAAATTTGTCAAAGACAAAACAAATAGAATAATAAATGTCGATATCATCGTCGACCGAGATTCCTTAAAAAAAATAATTATTGGTAAACAAGGTCAAAAACTAAAAAAAATAGGAATTGAAGCTAGAAAAGATTTAGAACAAATTTTAGATGCCAAAGTTTATCTAGAACTATACGTTAAAACCATCGAAAAATGGCGTGATCGTGAAAAATATTTAAACGAATTTAAATTTACTGATTTTACTGAATAAGAAAGTCTTTAATAGATTTTCTTTTTGTGTTATGATTAAAATGAATAAAAAAATAATAAACGTACCATTATATAATTGAGGTGAAACTTATGACTAAAAAAGAACTTTGGAATTTATTTAGAATAACTGGAAAAATCGACTATTATTTAAAATTTAAAGAAATAGAAAAAAGAGGATAATATGCATTTAGAAGAAGTTGAAGGAATCGTCACAAGTGAAACGAATTATAGTGAAACAAGCAAGATAATTAACGTAATCACTAAAGAACACGGACTAATCGGTATCATGGCCAAAGGAGCCAGAAGCCTAAAAAGTCCATTTAGAAGTGTCACATCCAAACTTACATATGGTAAATTTATTATTTATTATAAAGAAAACAAACTATCAACCCTAAAAGAAGTAAGCATCATAAACTCCTTTAAAAATCTCAAAAAAGATATAACAAAAATAAGCTATGCCGCTTATCTTCTAGAGCTAAGTGAAGGCGTAATCAAACAAAACAACGATAAAAGAGTCTTTGAATTATTAATTCAAAGCTTGATTAAAATAAACGATGGCTTTGACCCGTTAGTAATTATGAATATTCTAGAACTCAAACACTTAGACTTTTTAGGAGTTATGCCTGTTTTAGATAGATGTGCCATGTGCGGAAGAAAAACAGGTATTACAACCCTTTCAAGTTATCGAGGTGGATATGTTTGTAATAAATGCTTCACAAACGAAAAAAGAGTATCGAGTAAAACTATTAAACTAATTAGAATGTTCTATTATGTTGACATCTCTAAAATAACTAAACTAGACATAAGTCCTGAAGCTAAAAACGAAATAAATATGTTTTTAGATGATTACTATACTAGATACACAGGCCTATATTTAAAAAGTAAATCATTCATTAAAAACCTTCAAAAACTAATTAACTGACAATAAAAAGCTAAATCGAATTAGCCTTTTTTAATTTAAAACATAAATACCTAAATTTAAATAAGTCGCAAACAATATCCAAATCAAATAAGGAATTTGTAAATATCCAGATATTTTACTATTTTGATAAAAAATACCTATCATAAATATAACTAAAACATCTAGTAAAATAATCCAAATAAATGAGAATAAATAAAATTTACCTATAAAGAAGAATACTGACCATAAAGCATTAACTCCAAGCTGAACAAAATAAAAAATTTTTTCTTTTTTACCTGGATTCTTTAATAAGTAATAAGAAATACCCATTAAAACATATAAAATTGTCCACACAATCGGGAAAACAATACTTGGAGGAGATAAAGGTGGCTTTACAAGCGAGTTATAATCGATATAAGGATTGATTATAAAACCTACAATTCCTCCAATCGCTACTGGAATTAAAATATCGATAAAAAGTTTAAATTTATTCATTAAATCACCTATAATTATTATATGTAAACTATTTTAAAATATAAATAATATGGTATACTTATAATTAGTGGTGATAAAATGGAAAGAATATTAATTGTTGAAGATGAAGTAAAAATAAGAGAAGAACTTAAAACCTTTTTAGAAAATAACGGTTATGAAATACTAACTATAAACAACTTTGAGAACACTCTAGACCAAATAAAAAAACTAGAAATAGATCTTATTTTAATAGATATAAACATTCCTGGAATAAATGGTATGCATTTGTGCCGGGAAATAAGAAAAACATCCAAAATCCCAATAATTATCGTAACTAGTAGAGATACCGAAATGGATGAATTATTATGCATGAACTATGGAGCCGATGACTTTATAACCAAACCTTATAACATGCAAATTCTCCTCGCCCATATTGAAGCAGTTTTAAAAAGAAGTAAACCAGAAATAAGCCATATCTTAGAATATAAAGGCATGAAAATAAATTTATCCAAAGGAACAATCGATTATAATAATCAAACAATCATCCTGACCAAAAACGAAATTCAAATATTTTCCTACCTATTGGAAAGGCAAGGAACCGTTGTCACTAGAGATGAACTCATGAACTACCTTTGGGATACTGAAACCTTTATCGATGATAATACTCTAACCGTCAACATGGCAAGACTGAGAAAAAAACTCGAAGATCTAGGATTTAAAGATGTTATCGAAACTAGAAGAGGATGGGGTTACATAATCTTATGAAATTCAAAGACTTTATCAAAGAAAAAACAATTATAATAATTATTTACATATTTATAATCTTTCTAATTGCCTTTATCTTAGACACTTTTGATTTAATCACCCCCGCACTAGTAATGGTTGTATTTTTACTTGTCTTATTCGGTATCGTATTTATTTTCTCCGGCTTTATTCAAAGGAAGAATTTTTATAATCAGACCCTAAATATCTTAGATCATTTAGATAATAAATCGTTAATCACTGAAGCCATGCCGGAAGCTTACTTCATCGAAGGTGAAATGCTGAAAAAAATCCTTAGAACGACCGAGAAATATAAACGCGAACAAATAAACAAATATAAATTCAAAGAAGAAGAATTTGAAGAATTCATGGAACTATGGGTTCACGAAATAAAAACTCCACTTTCAACTATTAACCTAATAACCGAAAACAATCCGGGCAAAGTATCTGACAGTATCAAAGAAGAAGTAGCAAAAATAAATAATTACGTCGAACTCATTCTGTTTTACGCCAGAAGTCAAAATCTCGAAAAAGATTACATCATAAAAAATACAAACCTTAAAGACGTTATAAACAAAGTTATGATCAACTTTAAAAAGGATTTTATTTTAAAAAGCATATCCTTGGATATTCACAATATCGACTATCAAGTTAAAACCGATAGTAAATGGCTCGAATTTATCTCCAAGCAAATTATTTCCAATAGTTTGAAATATTTAAAGGAAAATCCTAAAATATCTATATATGCAAAAAAGAATAAAGAAAATATCACCCTTTATTTTGAAGACAATGGAATCGGTATCGATAAGAAAGATCTTCCGCGCATCTTCGATAAAGGATTTACCGGTCAAAATGGCCGAAGCAAATATAATTCGACAGGAATGGGCTTATATCTTGTTAAGACCCTCTGTGATAAACTATCTCACGGAGTTACCGTCGAAAGCGAAGTAGGGAAGGGAACTATAGTTAAAATAACCTTCCCACTAGGTTCGATGACTAAAGAAATAGAGAGGAAAGATTAAAATGGGTTACTTAACCAAAAGCAAAAGATTTGAAAACAATGAATTTACGATAAACTTAGGCGACGATGACTTTACCTTTAGCCTAGAAAATTTAGAGGTAAACATTAAACTAGACGAAAGAGAAACGATGATTTTTAGAAGCGCAGCAGAAATAGGTAGTGTAATTACCTTAGATAAAAATGTTCTAAAATCAGGTGGCTATCAAGTAGATTTAAAAAACGAGACTAAAGAAGAAAAAGATAAATGGCAAATAGCCTTAACAAATCTTGAAAATAAAAAACTGATAAAAAAAGTAGACAATAAGACTTATGAAGTAACTAAAAAAGGTAAAGAATACTATCTGAGCCACTTAAAATAAGTCTTTTTTTCTTACAAACGTGTAAGTTTCTGTAAGTAAATTAAATTGTAAACCAAATAAAACTTCTATATAATGAAGGCAAGAGGTGAAAGAAATGGAAAAAATATTAGAGGTTAAAACAGTTGAAAAATATTATGGAAATCGTGGCAACTTAACCAAAGCCATAAACAATATTTCATTTAACGTTTACGAAGGAGAATTTGTCGGGATTATGGGAGCCAGTGGCTCAGGAAAAACAACCCTTTTAAACTGTATCTCGACCATTGATAAAGTGACAAGTGGCCACATTTTAATAAGTGGAACCGACGTTACTGAACTAAGAGGTGAAAAATTAAACAAATTTAGAAGAGAAGACTTAGGTTTTATCTTCCAAGACTTTAATTTGTTAGACACCCTAACAGCTTATGAAAATATTGCCTTAGCTTTAACTATTCAAGGCAAAAGGCCTAAAGAAATCGATGAGAAAATCAAAGAAGTAGCTAAAACATTAAACATTACGAAAATCTTAAATAAGTTCCCTTATCAAATGAGTGGTGGTGAAAAACAAAGAGTCGCATCTGCAAGAGCTATAGTTACAAATCCTAAATTGATTTTAGCTGACGAACCAACAGGAGCCCTAGACAGTAAAAGTAGTAGAATGCTTCTAGAAAAATTAGAAGACCTTAACCAAAGCTTAAATGCAACAATCCTCATGGTTACTCACGACGCCTTTACCGCTAGTTACTGTTCCAAAATATATTTTATCAAAGACGGAAAAATATTTAACGAATTAGTAAAAGGCAATGATACAAGAAAAGAATTCTTCGACAAAATAATCGATGTTGTAACCTTACTTGGAGGGGATTTAAACGATGCTCTTTAAGTTGTCATTAAAAAACATTAAAAAAAGTTTCAAAGATTACGCAATTTACTTTTTAACTTTAGTTTTAGGCGTTGCTATATTCTATGTCTTTAATGCCATGGATTCCCAGCAAGCTATGCTTGAACTAAACGATGCCGAAAAAGAAATAATCGGCCTGATGAACGAATTCTTAGGTGGAGTTTCCATCTTTGTCGCTATCGTTCTAGGCTTTCTGATAATCTACGCCTCAAGATTTTTGATCAAAAGGCGAAAAAAAGAATTTGGAATTTATCTGACCCTTGGAATGGGAAAACGAGATGTCTCTAAAATTCTTCTAATGGAAACCTTTATTATCGGCATCATCTCTTTAGTTGCCGGACTAATAATCGGAATAATCGTATCTCAGTTCATGAGTATCGTTGTTGCAAATCTCTTTGAAGCAGATATGTCAGAATTTACCTTTGTCTTTTCTAAGGCGGCTGCGATTAAAACAATTTTCTATTATGTAATTATTTATCTAATTGTAATGATCTTTAACGTCTTTGCCGTAACTAAATACAAACTAATTGACTTGCTTAACGCCTCTAAAAAAGGCGAAAAAATCAAAGTACGCAGTCTCGGGTTATCAGTTGTTATCTTCTTAATAGCCGCTGTAATCTTAGGCATTGCTTATTACTTTGCCACCCAAAGACTAGATTCTTTAGACCTCTTTGGTACAAGTATCCTTCTTGGAATAATTGGAACTTTCCTCTTGTTCTTTGGAATCTCAGGATTTATCTTAAAACTAGTTCAAAGTAATAAAAAGTTATATCTTAAAAACCTAAATATCTTCATTCTAAGACAAATAAATAGTAAAGTAAACACTACTGTCTTTTCGATGAGTATCATCTGCCTTTTATTATTCTTCACAATCACAATATTCTCATCAGCTTGGTCTATTAACATGTCACTTAAAAACGACCTTCAATATGGAACCCCAGCCGATGTCCTTGTCTATACGTATTCTGATGCCGAAGGAAAAACTGCGAAAAACATTTTAACTAAAGTTGGCTATAACTTAGATAACTTTGCCAAATATACTGAAAGTTATACCTATGGTTTTGATACTGTCACAGTCGGATCACTTCTAACTCCAATATTAAATGATGTCCAAAAAGATTATCCGAATTTACTCGTTGACAATTGGCTTCCAGTTATGACGATATCAGATTATAATAAAATTGCCAGTTTTTACGGTAACCAAACATATACCTTAAACGAAGACGAATTTATTTTAGTCGCCGACTATGAACAAATGTTACAATATGAAAATAAGGCCCTCGCAAAAGGTGTGACCATCCAAATAGGCGATAAAACACTTCATAATAAATACAAAGAATGTGTCGAAGGCTTACTTCAAATGAGCGGCAATAAATCTAATACCGGTATCGTCGTTGTTCCAGATAACATCGATATAAGTTTAAGTGAAATAACCAAAAACTTTTTAGCAGCTAACTTCAAAGGTGACAAAGATGAAGCAAATTCTGAACTTATGTCATATATGGACGAAATAAACGGAGAAGGTGCCGTAGCTGATACTAAAATCGATATCTATACCGCCAGTACTGGCCTAAGAGCAATCATGATCTTTATCGGACTATATCTAGGAATCATCTTCCTTATATCATCTGCCGCAATTCTCGCCCTAAAAGAATTATCAGATAGTAGTGACAATAAAGAAAAATATGGAATGTTAAGACGAATTGGCGTTGATGATAAAAAATTAAATAAGGCTCTATTTATCCAAATTGGCATATTCTTTATGTTACCGCTTTTAGTAGCTATTATCCATTCGGTATTTGGAATAATGTCAGCAAGTAAAATAATGGAAAGTATGAGTGTTACTACTAATATTAGTTCAATTGCCATGACCGCTCTGCTTATAATAGCCATCTATGGTGGTTACTTCATCGTCACATATTTTACAAGTAAAAGAATAATCAATGAAAAATCAGAGTAAATCTGATTTTTTCTGTTATAATGTTTAATGAGGGTGGTTTTATGAAATACCAAAATTATGAAACGGAAGGCTATAACCTTCATATCTTAAAAACTAAAAACTTCAAACAAATAAAAATCTATGTCGACCTAATTACCGAGGAAAAGCAAAACTTCAAATATAACATTCCTCTTCTAGCAAGTATTCTCTCCCGGACTAATTCTAAATATAAAACTATAGGAGATAAATATCTAGCTTCCTACGAGCTATATGCCCCTAGCTATAAAATAGGTTACCAATCATCAGGAACACTTCAAATATTTGGCTTGGCCTTAACCTTTTTAAATGAAAAATATACGGAAAAAGGAATGAACGAAAAAACCATCGAATTTGCCTTCAATATATTGTTTAACCCCAAAATAAAAAATGACTCTTTCGATGAAGAAATCCTCGAAGTTATCAAAAAAGAAGACATTCACGGAATGGAAACCATTAAAGAACAAAGGAGAAGCTATATTTCCAGAAAACTATTTGAAAACATGCCGGTAACTCGCTTTCCTAAATTATCTTTAAATGAAACTATCGAAAAAGAAAAAGAAGTAACTGGAAAATCACTTTATAAATTTTATAAGAATTTCTTAAAAAATTCCCGTTTAGAAATCTTTGTCACTGGTGACATTGATGAAAACCAAATCAAAGACATTATCCAAAAACAAATTACCTATAAACCAGTTTTAAATAAATTGCCATCACCATACATCACTCAAAACAAAGTAGAACCACTTAAAATAATCAAAGAAAAAATATCCGATAAACAAAGCATGCTTGCAATCGGCCTTGTCGCCCAAAATCTGTCTTTCTTTGAAAGCAATTACGTCTTGAGAATGTATTCATCTATCTTAGGTGGTGACTCTTCATCTCTTTTAAATAAAGAAGTGAGAGAAGAGAAATCCCTTTGCTATTCTATAACTACTGGCCGTGATGACTTTACCGGGATAATTAGAATATCATCCGCCTTCGATAAAAACAACTACGATGAAATAATGAGTGTCGTCAAAAACAAAATGGAAGATATGAAAAACGGTAACTTTAGCGATACCTATATAGACGACTTTAAACGATCATATATCACATCATTTGATGACACCGAAGATTTTATCACCACCTGCACAAACGATATGGAAGGCGAAATAATCTATGGCGATGATTCCAACAAAGACAAAATCAAAAAGATAAAAAAAGTAACTAAAGAAGACATTATGAATTTAGCTAAAAAAGTTTACATGAGAGCCATTGTTTTCTTAGAAGGAGAAGGTCAAAATGATTAGAAAAAAATTTAACAAATTAAATAATTACGTATACGAAGAGGTTTTAGAAAACGGTCTTCGCATCTATATCTGTAAAATTAAAAGAAAAAACATATTTGCTGAAATGACAGTTTTATATGGATCTAAAGACACCGAATTTAAAAAAGAAGAAGACAAAAACTTTATTAAAACTTATACTGGAACTGCTCATTTTCTCGAGCACCTAATCTATACCAAAGATGGTGATTTTGACCCGGCTGAAATTTACAACAAAAACTCTGCCTCCCATAATGCCTACACAAGTAAAACAGTAACCGCTTATCACTTTTATGGACCACGTAACTTTGGAGAAAACTTAAACACCTTATTAAAATGCGTAACTACGCTAAATATAACTAAAAAAGATGTCGACAAAGAAAGAAATATAATCAGACAAGAACTTTTAAAATACGAAGATAATCCAAGCTTTATTTCAGACACTAAATGTCTTGAAAATACGATTATCGAAGATAGTTATCGTTATGATACCGGTGGTAAAGCCTCAGACTTAGATAAAATAGATCTAAAAATGATTAAAACATGTTTTGACTATTTTTATAAACCATCTAATATGTTTTTAGTAATAGCTGGAGATGTAAATCCTGAAAAAGTTATCAAACAGGTAAAAGAATTTTATCAAACCAAAAAATTTGAAAACTTTAATGTAATCAGAAAAGAATACATGGAACCATTAAAAGTTTTAAAAGAAAAAGAAATATTCAAAAAAGACATAAGCAATAAATACATATCTATAAATTACAAAATGAGTAAACCTAAAATCGATGAATATAAACTCAGAGTCTATTTAAATGCCTTTTTAACTTTAAAATTTGGTTCGTTAACTAAAATATACGAGGACATTTTAAAAAATCCGAACTACATATCTGACATTAACTTCAGTACATTTCACACTAAAACCCACTCTTACCTAAACTTTGAAGTAACAGTTCAAAACGCACCTGAACAAGTCATCAAATTAATAGATGACACCCTAAAAGATGAAGAAATAAACACTAAGTATACGGAAATATATAAAAAATTGATGATTAAAAGCTTAATCTTAGACTTTGAAAATTCAAGTAGAGTAGCCTCCTTAATTGAAAGTGATTTCTTAAAATATCAAAAAGTTCATTATGATATTTACGATAAAATAAATTCTTTAGATGCCCAAGACTTTAAAAATTTTATTAAAAACCTTAATTTTTCAAACCGAAGCTACGTTATAGTTGAAAAATAAAATTGATTTTATTGTAATTATTTGACTTATATAAAATGATAATGTAAAATTACATTAGAAAAGGATAGGTGAAAATATGACTCCACATAATGAAGCCAAAAAAGAAGATATTGCCGAAACAGTTATCATGCCAGGCGATCCGCTTAGGGCCAAATATATAGCAGAAAAATATTTAACTGATTATAAACTTGTAAACGAAGTTCGTAATATTTATGCTTATACGGGGTACTATAAAAATAAAAGAGTAACCATCATGGCCAGCGGCATGGGAATGCCTAGTATGGGAATATACTCATATGAACTCTATAAATTTTATGACGTTAAAAACATCATCAGAATTGGTTCATGTGGCGCTTATTTAAAAGAAATGAAACTATTTGATGTTATCTTATCTGAAAACGTTTACAGCGAAAGCAATTTTGCCTTGACTTTAAACAATGAACAATGTCATTTAGTCGAAGCAAGTAAAGAACTAAACGATAAAATTATAAGAACTGCTGAAAGCAAAAATATCAAAATATATAAAGGAACAACCGCATGTTTAGACTGTTTTGATGTTTATGCCACCGACATATCTAAATTTTTTGAAAGAATCCCAGAAAATATCCAACCAATCTCAGCTGAAATGGAAGCCTTTGCCTTATTTTATGTAGCTAAAATGCTTGGTAGACAAGCTTCATGTTTAATGAGTGTTGTCGACTCTAAATACATAGACGAAGTTGCAACTGCTGAAGAAAGAGAAAAAGGTTTAGATAAAATGATTGAACTAGCCTTAGACTCAATTTTGTAAAATTGATTATACTAAAAAAGAGGTGAACTTATGGAATACAAAGATTTAAAAATGGAAGGTTATGACCTTCACCTATTAAAAACAGATAAATTTAAAACTGTTAATTTTAACGTTGAAATCAGGTTTCCTTTAAAAAGAGAAGACCGCTTTTTTATGTCTCTTTTAGAAAACGTCTTACCATTAAGTACAGGCTATAAAACCCTAAAGATGCGAAATATCTCATGTGCGGAAATATATGACCCAGCTTGGACAATTAAATCGTCAGTCAGCGGTAATCAAAGCATGTTTTCTCTAAGAAGTTCATTTTTAAATGAAAAATACACAGAAAAAGGCATGACCGAAAAAACCATTGAATATTTGCTTAAAATAATATTTGAACCTAAAACCGATGGAAATAAGTTTATAGAAGATATTTTCGAAAAAGAAAAGAAAAACCGACTTAACTATTTAAGATCTCTTGAAGATCGTCCAGATGCTTATTCACTAGTAAGATTACAAGGATATATGCAAGTCTACGACTTTAAACCAGTCACTTTAGAAGAAATGTATTATAAAACCGAAAAAATTTCATCGAAAATGCTTTATGACTTTTATCAGAAAATGATAGGTAGCAGCAAATTTGATATATTTATAGCTGGAGACATTGACGAAGATGAAATTATCGCCACCTTAAATAAAAAACTAAAAATTTCATCCACTCGAAAAAATAGTGATTTCGCTTATATAACTCAAAAGACCTATAATAGTCCTCCTCATGGATATAGTGAGCCAGTGCCAAACAACCAAAGCAAAGTCTTAATCGGCTGTAAAGCCCTAAACCTAAATGACTTTGAAAAAAAATACGTCTTTACCTTGTACTCTTGGATCTTAGGTGGAAACAATTCACTTTTATTTAATACAGTCAGAGAAGAACATTCCCTTTGCTATTACATCTACTCATCTAGAGAAAGCTTAACCGGAATTATGAATATCTTTGCCGGCATCGATGCAGATAAATTTGACGAAGTCTACGACCTCATCGAAGAAAATATGGAAAAAATGATTAAAGCGGATTATCCAGATGAATACTTAGAAGGCGCTCGTCAAGTATACTATAACTCCCTAAACAACATTGAAGACTCCTTAGATTCACTAACATCTAACTTTGAATCCGAAAAGTTAACTGGTAGTGACAGTGTCGATGAGAGAAGAAAAAACATAAGTAAAGTAACTAAAGAAGATATATCAGCTTTAGCCAAAAAAGTTCATATTGATACCATCTTTTTGCTGAAAGGAGAAGTCCATGGAGAAAAAAACATTTAAAAATTTAGATTTAGACGTCTTTGAAGAAACTTTACCAAATGGTCTTCGTTTATTTCTTTGTCCAATGCCAAGACACGAAGTAGCTGCCCAAATGACCGTCCTTTTTGGTGGATCCGTCTTAGAATTTGAGTTAAACGGTAAAGACATTAAAGTTCCTGCTGGAATCGCTCACTTCCTCGAGCACAAAATGTTCGAAAAAGAAGATGGTACAGACCCTTTAAAAGTCTATGAATCAACTGGAGCTTATGCCAATGCTTTTACAACTCCTTATATAACCGCCTATCACTTTGAAGGTGGGGATGACTTCTTTAAAAATCTAAAAAACTTATTAGATACCGTGCACAAACCGTATTTTACCGATGAAAACGTTTTAAAAGAAAAAGGCATAATCTCTCAAGAGAAAAAAAACACCTTAGACGAACCAAGGTCAGTTGCCTACGATAAATCAAACGAAAATCTATTTGAAAATTCCTATTTTAAAAATTCTGTTTTAGGTTCCCTAAAAGATATAAATAGTATAACCAAAGAAATGCTTTATGATTGCTATAATGCCTTTTATCATCCAAGTAATATGTATTTGACCATAACTGGTGGCTTTGAACTAGATAAAACATTAGACTTTATAAAAAAATATTATGAAGATTTAGGACTTTCTTATCAAAAACCACCGATTAAAATCTCTAAAAAAGAACCAGAAACGGTTGTTAGAGAAAAAGAAATTATTTATAAAAATACTGAAAACAAAGAAATCTTAATCAGCTATAAAGTAAAAACTCCTAACGAAAACAAAGTAATAACCGATTTATATTTTTCACTACTCCTAAATTTAAAGTTTAGTGAAATATCTGATTTCCCAGACATAACCTTCAATGATGAAAATATTATAACTGATGTTGGCTGTAATTTTTATAAAGCTGATGATTATTACATTATAAATGTCGGAATTACAGTTAAAGAAGACACCGAAAAAATTATAAACCTCATTGATAACGCTATTAATGATAAAAATTACTCTGAAAAAGAATTTAATTTAATCAAAAAAATTTTATTAAGTTCAGTTGTTTTACTTACTGAAAAAGTACCTAGAACGAGAGACTCAATCTCTAGTGATATTTATTTATACGGTAACGTCAATTACGATATTTATGATACTTATAAAAATATTTCCTATGATAATTTTAAAGAATTTGCCTCTAAATTAGATTTCAGCAACAAAACAATAACCATCGTCGAAAAAGATAAGTGACCCTTATCTTTTTTGATTGACAAAAAAATAAATTTTTATTAAACTAAATCTAAGAAAGAAGGACTATAAAATGCGAAGAGTAGACTTTAAAACAGACGGTTATAATGTTCATTTATTACAGACAGATAAATATCATGAAGTTAGTTTTGATATCGTTTTTGAAAAAAATCTAACTCAAGAAGATTTTATTTACCGAAAATTATTGCTAACAGTTTTATATAACTCTGTCTATAATTCTCAAAAAGAGCGCCAGCGCCAAGAATTAAAAATTTATAAACCAAACTATGACTTCTATCAAGAAATAAAAGGCAATGTCATACTTTATCATTTTTCTGGCCAATTTATTCATGAAAAATATACCGAAAAAGGAATGAATGATAAAAATATTTCCTATTTTCTAAAATATGCCTATAACGAAAACATTATCGAAAATGGTATTTCTAAAGAAATCTTTGAATACGCCAAAAATAAAGTGCTAAACCGTTTAGAAACCATGCCGGATAATAAAGAAGCATATGCCTATAATGAACTACTAGCCCTTCAAAAAATATACCCATTTGAATCAAATCTTCAAGAACAAATAACTTCCCTAAAATCTACAAGCGAAAAAGAACTTTATGACTATTATCTAAAACTTATAAACACGTCAAAAGTTGAAGTCTTTTTAGTCGGTAATATAGATGAAAAAGAAGTAAAAAAAGTGTTAAATAATAATTTGAATTTAAATCCTCGAAATACTAATTTAAAACAATTTTATTTAAGTGAAACCAAACCGGTCCAAGGCCTAAAAATTGAAAGAACCGATAAAATCCAAAGCATTTTATTTAAAAGTTATTATTTAAGTAAAATGACTGCCTTCGAAAAAAACTATGTTTTGCCAGTATTAAATAATATAATTGGAATTAACAATGGACTTTTGTACCGCGAAATAAGAGAAAAAGAATCCCTTTGTTATTATATCCTATCATTTAGTGACAAATATACAAATAGCCAGTACATCCATACGGCTATTAATGCAAAAGACTATGAAAGAGTAGAATTTTTAATCAAAGAAACATTAGAAAAAATAAAAAATGGGGAATATGAAAATGAATATCTTGAAAATGCTATAAACAAAAAATTGTTAGAACTAAACAAGGATTCCGATTATTTAAATAATTTAAAACGGCAATTTCAAGATGAAATCATTTTTGACGCAGATAATATCGAAGAAAAAAGAAAAAATTATCGAAAAGTAACCAAAGAAAATGTATCCACTTTAGTCAAAAAATTAAACACAAGTGCTACATTTTTCTTAAAAGGGGAGGAAAAATAATGGAAAAGAAAGAATACGAAGGACTAGATATCACCGTCTTTGAAGAAGTCTTAAATAATGGTCTTAGAGTTTATCTTTGCAAACTACCATTAGACGAAACTTATGCCAAAATGACAGTTTCTACCGGCCTTGCCGTAAATAAATTTACCTTTGAAGGAAAAGAATATGAAGTATCGCCGCATACCGCTCATTTTCTCGAACATATCCTCTTTAATAAAGAGGATGGTGACCTTTCTTATAATTTTCTAAAAAACTCTTCCCAATACAACGCTACAACAAGTTTAGATGAAACAAAATACTGTTTTTTAGGTTATAATAATTTCTACGATAATCTAAAGACTCTCCTGAGAATTGTCAGTGAACCATTTTTTACGGAAGAAGGAATATCTAAAGAAAAAGGAATTATCGAAGCTGAATTAAAAAGTCGTCTCGGAAAAACCGGAACAATAATTTATGATAACACAGCGAAAAACCTCTTTCATTCATCTCACTATAAAGACTATAATAATTTTAAAAAAGGCATGTTTGAAGATTTATATGCCATAACTAAAGAAGAGCTAGAAATCTATTATAAAGCATTTTATAACCCGAATAATATGTATTTAGTAATTGCCGGAAATATAAACCCCAAAGAAATAATTGACTTTTTAAATAAAAACTGTCAAACTTTATCAAGTAAATGCCTTCCACAAATAAAACAAGTTCACGAACCAGAAACCGTCCTTAAAGAAAAAGAATATATTCAAACCGAAATAAAAGGTAAACTTATTCAAATTGCCTATAAAGAAAAAATTCAAAACCTTGAAAATTTTCCTCTTGATTACGCCATGATGAAAATCTATTTATCTAAAAAATTATCCGTTTTATCTAATCTAAAAGACATAACTGAAAAAGACGATAATTACATAACTCCATATGTCTATTATTCGCTAGACGTCATGGATGGTTATTACGTTATTCAAAATTATGTCAAAGTCAAAGAAGAAAAAGATGCTACCTCAATTTTAACTGCCGATTTACAAAATAAAAAAATAACCCGAGATGATTTTGAACTATTAAAAAAGTATCAAATAATCTCACTCCTAAAAAAATTGGATTATCCGGTTAAGATAGGGGACCTTATTACAAGTCAAATAAAATTATACAAAAAACCACTTTACAATATATACATGATTTATAAAAATTTAAAATATGAAGATTTCTTAGATTATATAGACAACTTAAGTTTTACTAATAAATCTGTCATAGTTTATGAAAAAGAAAGGTTCAATGTCAAGTAGTGTTGGTCAAACCAAAAACTAGTGATAATTGGACAAGTAATAGAGGGTCAGTAACGA
>CALVIC010000013.1 GCA_944329365.1 uncultured Bacilli bacterium | reverse complement strand
GCTAGAGTTTTGCTTATAAAGGGTTTACTTAATCCTATTAAAGCACAATAAAAGAAGGTCGTTACTGACCCTCTATTGTATTGCTTGTCCAATTATCACTAGTTTTTGGTTTGACCAACACTACCCGACATTGAACCGAAAAATTTAATTTCTATAAAAGAGATTATTTTTTAATATTTATATCAAATTTTATGAAATAAATGATATAATAATTGTTAAATTTTGGAGGTATTTTAATGAATAATAAAACTTTTTTAGAAAAACCAATTGATAATAAAAAAGATGATTTGTTTAATATTACAAGTTATGTAAATGATTTAAAAAAAGCAATTGATGATGGGGCAAAATTTATTGCAATTGATGGCGAGTATGGAAGTGGTAAATCAAGTTTGGTTAATATGTTAGAAGAACAGGAAAAATCAAATAATAAGGAGTCAACTTTTGTTAATATTAATTTTTTAAACATTAATGAGGAATTTGAAAGCTCTAAAAATAATATTGAAAATAAAATTAATAATTATCATAGATACTTTGTTAATCAAGTAGCAAATGATCTTTCTGGTAATCCTTTTGAAATTGAACGACTTTTTTATCACAGTTATATTAGTTATTCAGTTACTAATCCTAGTAAAAATAAGAGGTGGGGAAAAGTAGTTGATAAAACGTTATTAGTATTATTAGCTTATGTGATTGTGTATTTAACATATAAAACGTTTCTTAAAGATATTGATGAATTTAAATTTATGTTTCAATATAGTAATATAATAATTCCTATTGTTTTGATTATTATATTTATACTTGTTATTGTATATGGTTATGGTATTTATAAGCCAGATAAGCAAGAACTGAGTCCAATATTAGATGTTGATAAATGTCGAAATAACTTTTTAAAAATTATTAACACTAATTTAAAAACACCTAATTTGTTTATTGTAATAGATGATTTAGATCGAATCGATGAGGAATTACAAATTAAAATTATTTCTTTGCTTTTTAATGAATATTGTCCTTTAAAAATTAAAGATGTAAATCTTATTTTCATATTTATGATAAATACTCATAAAATAAGAGAAAAGTTGCTTGAGAATGAATTGTCTTGCGAAAAAATATTTGATTATATATTACCGGTTTCAAATAATCAAAAACATATAATAAGACATTTAACAAAGAATATGATAAATAAGCATATTGTATTAAATGAAATTTTTAATAATGATAAAATAAAAAATAAAGAATATTTAATTAATTTGATTTGTAGAAGATTTATTTCTATTAGAGCCATAAAACATTTTTTTAATAAATTAATTTCTAAATATAATTATATTAAGAATAAAGGCATTGATGATATTAATTATGACGAATTGATAATCATTTCTATTTTCCTCGATAAATTTGAAACTAGCGTTCTTGATGAGGCTATAGCTAATGTGATTAATAATGAACCATTAGATGATTCTGTAGGTGATATTAAAAATCTATTAGAAGAATGTAATAAGAAAAAAATATTTGATAAAGATTATTATATATATTTATATAATTTTATAGATAGAGACGATATGTTTAATTATTATGAAAATGAAGTTTATTCTATTTCTGAAAAAGGATATAAGAATACCAGTGAGGCTGAGGATAATAAGATTATTAATTATTTAGAAGAGGAAAAAGTTCGATATGATAAAATTTTTCATGAAATTTTTATTTTTTTAGATAATGATACAAAATTAATGTTTACCGCAAGCAAAAAATTTTGCGAATATTTAGTAAAATCTTCAAATTTTTTTGATAATGTTGATATAACTAATGCATATCAGAATGATTATGGCTACTGTTTGTGTGATAATATTGCTTTGACAAAATCAAACAAAGATGTTTTTATTTTTGATTTGAAAAATTCGAGAGAATTATATTTGTCATCCATAACTTCTGAAAATTATAATATTTTGAAAAAAAATTTTATTCAATTTTTAAAAAATATGGAAAGCAGAATTATTAATTTTGATTTAAATGATTATTTTTCTTTGTTAAAAATGAATGATGATATATATAAGCTGTTATTTGAAGATATATTAATTAATAATATGAATATTGGATTTTATTTATTGTATAATGATGTAATTAATTGTAGTTATTTAAAAAAATATATAGATGTTGCATTTATTAATAAAATCGATACGTTGCCATTTGATATTAAAAATAAAATAAAGAGACAAATTTTATTTACTGATGGGATAAGTTTTGATGTGCTTGTAAATATTATTAGTGATGTAAATACAAAGTATGATGATATAGATAAAATTTATGATAAAATAAATCAGTTTGGTTCTTACATTTCTTATGATGATTTAATTGTAATATTAAGTAATTATGGATATGACGAACGACTTGATAAACATATAATAAAAAAATTAGATGATAATCAAAATGAAATGATAAGATTTATTAATAATAATCAATTTTGGTTATCCGTAAATATATTAAACAAATTGCAATCAATTCCTGAGTTTTTTCATTTTAATGATTTTTATGAAAATGTTTTTGTAAAAAATGGGTATTATGATTTGTATATATATTCAAAATTTATAGGAAGTCATAAATTGTGTTTGGATAAAAAATTACTTAATAATGAAAAATATGTTGCAGAATTGTTAAAAAGTTATGTGGATATATATTCTTGGGCTTCTCATTATTCTTTTACTAGAGAATATACATTATTTATCTTGAAAAGATTTGATTTTAATAAACTGAATTTTACAAATGAAAATTTTTGGAAGATTACAAACTTGATTCCTAATGTTTATGATTTTTCTGTTTTCGAAAATATTTTGAAAATTTTAACTGTTCAAAATCAGTTTGAAAATTTCTGTGATTATTGTATTAGAAATGAAATTGATATTAAATTTATAAAATATCTTAGACTATATGCAGAAAAATTTGGGTTATCTAAAAAAGTAAAAATAAAATTATCAAAATATATTAACAAAATGAAAAAATTAAAAATAAAAAGTCAAATTAATAAAAAGATAATTTAAAACTGAAACTATATTTCGTGTATAGTTTTTTTGCATATTTATGATTATTAGGTTATAATTGAATACATAATAATAAAGGGGTAGATAGATTGATATATTTACTTTTGATTTTAATTGCTTTGTTTATTATTTTTCTATTCTGTGCTTTAAAACTGGGAAAAGAATGTGACAACGAGAATAAAAAATAGTTGACTTGGACTTTACTCTAATATGTATAATTAAAGCATAAGGAGAGTGAGTGGTTTGAAAAAGTGGGTTATTTCTGGAATAATTTTATTTGTTATTTTAATTATGGGATTATTTTTGTTTTTTAAAGAATGGACTTGGAACTTATAGTTTAACTGGTGATGAGTGTTATAATTCGGTAAAAAGTGCTTTAGAGGCAGGAGTAAGGTTATTTGATATAGCTTATATGTATAATAATGAAGAAGAAGTTGGAAGAGCAATTAGAGATTCAAAAATTCCAAGAGAAGATATATTTGTTATTACAAAGATATATTCAACTCAATATGATAATCCTGAAGAGGCAATAGATATGGCTTTAAAAAAATTGGGAGTGTAAAATAAAGTGTGTAAGTTATAGAAGTAGAAAATTTTCTACTGAAGTAGTGGACACACTTTATTTTACACTCACGACCGTTAATAAAAATTAGTACTTTTTGCAAAGAAATACTATAATTTTGCAAAGAAACACTATAATTTTTGCAAAGCATTTGTTATTTTTATTTTTTTAAAGATGTTTATGCATCTTTTTTTGTAACCATATGTCTATTTTTACATATTTTAATGTAGGGGTGAGGTTATGAATAATTTACAGGTGGTTGTAGATGCTGGACACGGAGGAACTGATAGCGGAGCTGTTAGTAGTAGTGGGGTTAGGGAAAAAGATTTAACTTTACAAATTGCCCAATACATGTATGAAGAATTTCAAAAAAGAGGTGTTCCTGTTACGATAGTTAGAGATTCTGATGAAACGGTTTCACCGACAGAGAGAGTTCAAAGAATTTTAGCTGCTTATGGTGATAATCCGAATGTGGTAATTATATCTAATCATATTAATGCAGCTGGTTCAGGAATTCAAGGAGCTGAAGGAGCTGAGGTTATTTATGCTTTAAGAAACGATGATACGCTGGCTAGTAATATTTTGACAGCTTTAGGTAATGCGGGTCAGACGATGAGAAAGGTTTATCAAAGAAGATATCCTAGTGATACTTCGAAGGATTATTATTTT
Source organism: uncultured Bacilli bacterium (assembly GCA_944329365.1). GTDB lineage: Bacteria > Bacillota_I > Bacilli_A > RF39 > UBA660 > Coprosoma. The sequence goes on along the minus strand of CALVIC010000013.1, from coordinate 33,858 downwards.
ATTCATCGAAATACTGGTAGTCAAACTCAGCCGGTAATTGTCGAGTATGGTTTTATCGATAATCCTGAAGATTTGGCAAGGATTCAAGCTAATTATAAGGAATATGTCGATGCGGTAGTCGATGCAGTTATCGCAACGGCAAATGGACAGACTATTCCAAGTGGTCAAGGTGGAAATTATTATACTGTTAAGTCGGGTGATAGTTTATGGAGTATTGCAAATAAATACAATACAACGGTTAATGAACTTAAGAGTTTGAATAATTTAAGTAGTAATATTTTACAGGTTGGTCAAATTTTAGTTTTACCTAGCAGTACAAGTGATGAGGATAGTGGAAATACTTATACAGTAAAATCAGGCGATAGTCTATGGAGTATTGCGAATAAATACAATACGACAGTTAGTGAACTCAAGAGTTTAAACAATTTAAGTAGCGACGTTTTACAAATCGGTCAGATTTTGAATATTCCTAGTAATAGTGTAAGTGCGGGGAATACTTATACAGTAAAATCAGGCGATAGTCTATGGAGTATTGCGAATAAATATAATACAACGGTTAGTAATTTAAAGAGTTTAAACAATTTAAGTAGCGATGTTTTACAAATCGGTCAAGTTTTGAATGTACCTAGTAATAGTGTAAGTATGGGGAATACTTATACAGTTAAATCGGGTGACAGTTTGTGGAATGTCGCAAATAGGTATGGAATAAGTGTGGCGGAACTTAAAAGTTTGAACAATTTAAGCAGTGACGTTTTACAGATTGGTCAGGTTTTAAATGTCCCTAGTTCAAATAATGTTTATATTGTAAAATCGGGCGATAGTTTATGGAGTATTGCAAACAGATATGGAACTAGTGTAAGTGAGCTTAAGAGTTTAAATAATTTAAGTTCAAATAGTTTAACGATAGGTCAAGAGCTTATTTTACCATAAAAAAACAAGATTAATTAATGTTTTTGACGAGGTCAAATTTGTAACCTTGTTTTTTTGCTTCTTTAATAAAACTATCTAGAGCTAAATAATTTCCTTTGTTTTTAGGGTGAATTAAATATATCGCGCCGTTATGAAGTCTTTTAGTAAGTTCAGCTAGGGCATATTCTTTAGTAACGTCTTCGGCAAAATCCTTGTAATCTGCACTGTAAAAGTAGGTTTTATAACCTAAGTCTTTCATGATTTGAAGGTCACGAATACTCCATTCACCTCTAGGATCACGATAGACTTTTTCCATGGTTTCACCAGTTATTTTATAATAAGCTTTTTCAACTTCAGTTATTTCTTTTAGGTATTTATCAAAGTTTTCTTCAGTGGCTAGAGATGGCATATTTAGGTGGGATGCTGTGTGGTTGCCAATAGTGTGTCCAGTTTCGGCCATATTTTTGATTAAATCGGAGTTTTTTTTCATGTAATTTAAGCAAAGGAAAAATGTAGCTTTGACGTCATTTTTGTTTAATACGTCAACGATTTCTTTGACGTATGTATCATAGGCGCCTTCATCGAAAGTTAAGTAAATTACTTTTTCATTTGGTCCTAGAAAGTAGGCATTTAATTTTTTTAGTTCGTTAATATCAGCTCCGCCTGATGGTCTGGTTCCATCTTTTTTGTTGCCGCTCCACCAGCCGCGTGAGGTATTATCGAGTTTATTGTAGGCTTTATTATAGGTTATTTTTTTCGGTTTTTTAACTTTAACAAAGCGGTGGGCTTTAGCGGTTAGACCCGTAGAGTTTTTAACGGTGTAGGTAAGTTCATATGTTCCTTGTTTATTTTTAACTGTGCCGGTGATTTTTACTTTGTCTTTGAGGTTTCCATCGATATTGTCATAAGCGATAAATCCAGGTTCTTCATATGTTTGATTTGTATTTATGGTAATTATATTTTGACCTTTTAATTTAATATAAAATTTTTCGTTTCCTTCATCTTTGGAGAAAAGTGTAAAGTAGAGAATAATTATCAGAATAATTAAAGGGATAATATTAATAATTATTTTTAGATATTTTTTCATAAAGCACCTCTTAATAGATTATACGAAAATGGGTAATAAACTATGCGAATTTGCTTCTCTTTAGGAAATAAAGTATAATAATTTACAGTTTTGGAGGGGCATATATGGTTTTAAATGAGGTCCGTAATTATTTAGCTAAATTTTTTAAAACAGGAGTTAATTTTGACAATTTAGCTTTGACTATTACTAAGAAGATAGAGGATAATTTCGGTGATAAGGTAGTAGATGTGTTTAGTGGAACGCAAGACTCTTTAGTAATAGATATGGGAGTAGAAATTATAAAAATTACAGCTTTGCAGAAAAAGGATAATTTTAGTTTTACCGATTATTTTAAAGATAGTTTTTTGATTTTAAGGCCTGATTTTGAAATTGCTTACCATACTGGTGTTAAAAATTTATTTAATAAGGAAATTGTCATAACGGTTTTGGGTCAAAGAAAGCTCGATATGAAAAGTACGAGTTACGCAGATTTGGCTAGACTGTACTGCGATTTAAGAGACGAGGGTTATGTGTGAAATGACATAAAGCTTCAAAATGTAGGTAAGGATAATAACAGAGCGTATTTAATTGATTACGGTGATGTGTTCAATAGAAGATATGAGAATGATTACAATAAAAAGTTGGATTTTAATGCGAATGTTTATCCTTATTATAACGAAATTTATGATAAGATTTTAATGATTAGAAAGAGTGTTTATGATCTTGATAAAAGGAAGAAGGTTACGGATCGTTATCTTGAGAGTGCGGGGAAGAAGCTAGAACATTATTATAGAAAATTAGATAAGAAGAGGGAACACATGAGGTTTTAAAGATATCAAGTAGATGTCTTTTTTTTGATTGAAAGGGCTTGAATATTGTTATTTCGGTTAAAGTAGTCTATAATTATAATAGGTGATAGATATGAAAATAACAAAGGATATTAATCCTGAGATATTCAGAGAATATGACGTTCGAGCAGTGTATGGCAAGGATTTAAACGAAGATGTTGCTTATACTATTGGTAAGGCTTTTGGTAGTTATGCTCGAAGAAGCGGTGAGGGTAAGGTTGTCTTGGGACACGATAATAGAAAGTCTCATTCTGTCTTATATCCGGCTTTGATGCAAGGAATATTAGATAGTGGAGTAAATGTACTTAGTTTGGGTTTGATCACAACACCAATGCATCATTTTGCGCAACTTTATTACGATATAAACTGCGGAATAATGGTTACAGCTAGTCATAATCCTAAAGAATATAATGGTTTTAAATTTAGCATGAAAAAGGACGATTCTCTATATGGCAATGAGCTTAGAGAGTTTAAGAAATTTTTAGATAATTATGAATTTACCGATGGTAAAGGAATGGTTACGGAAGACGATTTAATGCCGGCTTATTTGAATTTACTTAAAAAGTCAATTGATTTAGGTGATAGACAGATTAAGGCAGTTGTCGATTGTGGTAATGGAACGGGAAGTATTTTCGTTCAAAATATTTTAAATATGTTTAATATAAAATACGATTTGCTTTACTGTGATAGTGATCCTGATTTTCCAAATCATATTCCAGATCCGGCAGTTAAAGAATATATGCATGATTTAGGTGAAAGGGTTAAGGAACTTGGATATGATGTTGGTCTTGCTGTCGATGGAGACTGTGATAGATGTGGCATGGTTTTAGAGGACGGAACATGGATTTCAGCTGATTTGATTATGCTTCTATTTTACCGTGATTTAGCTCCTAAAATGGAAGTAAAAAAAGGCGTGTTTGACGTTAAATGTTCAAAGACATTAATCGATGAAATCGAAAAGCTTGGACTTGAACCTTGTATGAATAGAACAGGAAGCGTTTATTGCCGTTCTTATGTCAATGGTCATAATTTAGATTTCGGAGGAGAATATTCTGGTCATCTATTTTTTAGGGATAAGTTTTTAGGTTTTGACGATGGTTTTTATGGAATTTTAAGAATTGTCGAACTTCTTTCAAGAACTGATAAGAAGGCTACCGAAATGTTTGAGGGAGTTAATAAATATTGTTCAACGGAAGAGATAAAAATCGAAGTTTCCGAAGAGAAGAAGCAATCAATTGTCGAGGCAATAATTACTTATGCGAATGACAAGAAATACGAATATAGTTTGGTCGATGGAATCAGAGTTATATTTGACGATGGCTGGGCGCTTATTAGGTCAAGTAATACTGGACCACATTTGACAGTGAGGTTTGAGGCTTCGAGTACAGATAGGCTTAAAGAGATTCAAAGTGAATTTATGAATGAAATCAATAAGAATATGTAATTCTAGTTTATATATTCTTTTTATTTGTAACTTTTTATTGAAAAGATGAATAAAATATTATATAATTAAGTCATGCCGCAATAGTATAAAGGTATTACGAGGCCATGGTAAGGCTTTAATCGGCGTTCAATTCTCCGTTGCGGCACCATGGGTGATTAGCTCAGTTGGTTAGAGCGTTTGCTTGACGTGCAAGAGGTCACAGGTTCGAGTCCTGTATCTCCCACCATTTTTGAAATATAAAATCCAAACTTTTAAAAGTTTGGATTTTTATTGTATAATTTGTTTTTTGATAACAACATTACATATTTATATTTTGATAAGTATTTTGCATAATATTTTTCTACTTTTTATATAATTTTTGTTTAATAAAGATGTTTTTTAATCAGTAAGTTCTGAATCTTGATATAAGATTATGTTTTTGGCATTATCTTTAATGGTTTTTATAATTTCATTATCATCGTCAATAAGAATAATTTGATTATCAGTTTTTAATGATTTTAGATAGTTTAATTTTAATTCTTTTGATGAGAGGTTAGGGTTATTTTTTTTATAAATAATTATGTTTTTATCTTTTTGAAAAAATGGATCGTATTTATCTAACCAATTATTTTTTTTTATTTGACTATCTTTTTTACATATAGATAAAATAAATAATTCAGTATTTTCAAGATTATTAATTTTGCTTAAGGTTTTAATATTAGTAGTAAGTGGTCTTTTGTTTTCAAAGTCATATGGTTTTCCAATATCGTATGAGGCAATAACACCATCCATATCAACGTAAATTCTCGTTTTTTTATTTTTTGTTTGTTTTTGTATAAGTTCGTAAAAATGCATATAACACCAATCTTTTCAATTTAATTATACCGCAGCTTTTTGAATTTTAGTTTGTAAATTTTCACGATATATAAATTATTTTTCTAAATGATGTTATAATGGTATTGGTTATAATAAAATTGGTTGTAAAAAAGATTTATAAAAATTTTTGGTGACAGTTATATATGATTTTAGAGATAAAAACTAAAGAAAGGCAGGAGTTTTAGATGATCAAAATATATAAAACTGACGAAAATACAGGAATTTTAAATAGTATATCGCAGGTTCAAGAACAGTCTTGGATTCACATGGTTCGTCCAACTAAAGAAGAGATAGATTTGGTAAGCGAGAAGACAGGTATTGCTAAAAGTTTATTTGTTAAGGTTTTAGATGAGGAAGAAATTTCACGTATTGAAAGTGAAGGAAAGGCTACTTTAATAGTTGCCGATATTCCTTATATGGTCGATTATTCGGTAAAAAATAAGTATAGAACTTTACCTCTCGGCATTATTTGTTCGGGTAATTTTATTGTAACTATTATACTTAAAGAGAATAAGTTATTCGATGATTTTGAAAAGGGATTAGTTAAGAATTTTGATACAAGCAAAAAGACACGGTTTACTATTCAGCTGTTTCTTAGAATTTCACAGGGCTATTTGAGGGCTTTAAATAAAATGAATCAAGATATTCAAAGGGAAGAGAGAATTTTAGCTAAGGCAACGAAAAATCAAGAGTTACTTGAGATGCTTAATATCGAAAAGAGTTTGGTTTATTTTATGGGCGCTTTAAAGTATAATAAGACAACTTTAGATAAACTTTCTAAGGGAACTATTTTACCGTTTTTCGATGAGGATGCGGATTTGCTTGAGGATGCGATGATTGAGTGTGGTCAAGCGATTGAAATGGCAACCATTTATAAAGAGATTATGGCAAGTACAACGGAGACTTATGCTAGTGTGATTTCTAATAATTTAAATGGAATTATGAAGTTTTTGTCAGCTATTACAATTGTTTTTTCAATTCCAACGATGATTGCGTCATTTATGGGAATGAATGTTCCTCTTGGAAAGTTTGCGACACATCCAGCTTCATTTTTAATTTTAGTTATAATTTCTTTAGTTGTCGCATTTATAATTGCTTATTGGCTTAAGAAAAAGGATATGTTTTAATGTATAGTTATTATGATTCACCTTTAGGTGAAATGGTTATGGTAAGCGACGGGGAGTATTTAACGGGTTTATATTTTAAAGGTCAAAAGTATTTTCCTAATTTAAATAGGCTTGTTTTAAAAGATGATTTAAAAGTATTTTTGAGAGTCTCGAAATGGTTAGATGGATATTTTAAAGGGAATAATCCTAAAATAGATAAGAGTTTGTTTAAATTTTCTGGTACTGACTTTCAGAATTTAGTTTGGAATATTTTACTTGATATTCCTTATGGTAAAACGGTTACTTATAAAGAGATTGGTGATAAGATTTTAAGTTTTAGAAAAAAGGTTTCTTATCAGGCGGTAGGCGGGGCAATTGCTCATAATCCAATTTTAATTATGATTCCTTGTCATAGGGTTTTGGGAAGTGATGGAAGACTTACAGGTTATGCAGGGGGCTTGGATAAAAAGGAATATTTGCTTAAGTTTGAGAAAAATAAAAAATGACGGTTTTGTCATTTTTTTGTTAAAACTAAAAGGATATCGAGGGTTGACACAGTATATATATAATAGAGGCAGGCAAAGCTAGGTTAAGTCTTTTGGAAAAATCCACCTTCTAAAAAATGAGGTGATGATAAATGGAATATGGAATATTTAACTATACTAGTTATAATCCTGTTTCTTTTGCGGGAAAGTCCAAAGAGAAAATAAAAAAACCTAGCTTAAGCTAGGCAACCCTTTCAAGGACTGGCCTAGTGGCCTTCCTCTACATAAATTGTATTATATTTTATTAAATAAATCAATGGATTTAGACAATTTTTAATATATTTAAAATGTTAGGATAAACTGACAAACTATGATATAATGTAGAGGAAAGCGAGAGGAATTTATGTTAAAAGTAAAAGATTTAAAGAAAAAATTTGTTAGATTTATAGCTAAGAACAAAAGAGAGGAATTTTATGCGGATAACGGAATAAGTTTTGAAGTAAATGACGGAGAAATTCTTGGTATTTTGGGTCCTAATGGGGCGGGCAAGACAACTTTGCTTAGAATGATTGCCGGAATTTTAGAACCGACAAGTGGAAGTATTGCTTTCGATTTTATGAATTATAAAGATAATGAAATTGAAATAAAAAAGAGTATTGCATATTTGTCAGGTAATACGAAGATATATAATTATCTTTCAACTTATGAGCTTTTAGAGATGTGCGGGGATATTTATGGTGTCGATAGGGATGTATTAGAAAAAAGAATTAAGGATATTTCAAAGAGACTCGAGATGGATGATTTTTTATATAATAGAATTGAAAATTTATCAACCGGACAAACTCAGAGGGTTAATATTGCAAGATGTTTAATTCATGATCCTAAGTATTATATTTTAGACGAGGCAACTTCCGGTCTTGATATTATTTCAAGTCAAATTATTTTAGATTTTATTAAAGAAGAAAAGAAAAAAGGTAAAACGATTTTGTATTCGACTCATTATATGGAAGAGGCTGAAAATATTTGTGATAGGGTTATTATGATAAATAAAGGTGTGGTTATTAAAGAAGGAACGCCTGATGAGGTTAAAAAAGATACAAAAACTTCTAATTTAAGGGATGCATTTTTCAAACTTATAGGAGGTAAGCATGAATAGTTTAATGTGTATTTTAAAGAAAGAGTTAAAGGAAGTATTTAGAGATAAAAAGTCACTTTCGATGATGCTTATTATTCCAATCTTTATTCCACTTTTAGTTTTTGGAATGTCAGCTTTATTTGAATCACAGGTTAATAAAGATGTTAATGAATATAATCGAATTGGATTTAGTTATGATTTAAGTGCGAAGGAAGAAGCGTTAGCTAAAGAGATGGATATTAAGGTTATTTCAGGAACAGAGAAGGAACTTAAAGAGGACTATGAGAATGGCGATATTGATTTATATGTCGTTAAAAATAAAAACGAATATGTTTTAAATGGCGACGATAATGATACAACTAGTTATGCTTTGTCACTTGTTAATTCTTATTTTAGTACTTATAAAGAGATGTTGCAGAGAAATTATTTGGCAAGTAACAATATCGATTCTGATGTTTTAAATATTATAACGGTCAAGGAAAATATTAGTGAAGAAGAGAATTATTTTGCCAATTATATTATAAATTATGCATTTTTGTTTTTGATAATGGCAATTACAGTATCAGCTACTTATCCAGCCACAGATACGACAGCCGGTGAAAAGGAGAGGGGCACTTTGGAAACTTTACTTACTTTTCCGATTAAAAGTAAGGATATAATTATTGGAAAGTTTTTGAGTGTAACTTTATCTTCAATTATTACGGGACTTATAAGTTTGCTTTTGATGCTTGGCTCACTTTATTTAGTAAATGGAATGTTTAAGATTTACGATGGGGTTAATTTAATGCTTTCACCAATGAGTATTTTATTTACAATTTTAGTAATAATTGCTTATTCATTTTTAATAAGTGGTTTATGTATTGCAATTGCTAGTAAATGTAAAACTTTTAAGGAAGCTCAAAGTGCTTTAACACCACTGACATTTATTTCGTTGTTTCCAGGAATGATTGCTTTTATGGTAAATATTAAATCAACGATTTTACTTTCAATGATTCCGTTTGTCAATTATACTTTAATATTCGACGGCATTATAAATGGTAACGCCGATATTTTACAGGTTATTTTGATGTTTGTTTCAACGATAGTAATTATTGGAATTGTGCTTGGAATAATAATTAAACAGTATAAATCTGAAAAGGTATTATTTTCAAATTAATAATATCTTTTTTTGTTGTATAATGGTTTTAGGTGATAAATATGGAAATAGAAAAGTTACAAGAGATTATCGATAAAAGTAATAATATCGTGTTTTTTGGAGGGGCAGGAGTTTCGACGGAAAGTGGAATTCCGGATTTTCGCAGTAAAGATGGTCTTTATCATATGAAATATAAGTTTCCACCAGAGGAGATTTTAAGCCATTCATTTTTTATGGATAATCTAGATGAGTTTTATAGGTTTTACAAAGATAAGATGAACAGTTTAAATGTTTTACCTAATGTTTCACATAAGTTTTTAGCAAAGCTAGAAAAGGCTGGTAAGCTTAGAGCGGTTATTACCCAAAATATTGACGGCCTTCATACTAAAGCAGGGAGTAAGAATGTTTTAGAACTTCACGGGACGATTTATAAGAATCACTGCATAAAATGTAATAAGGAATATAGTGCGGAATATGTGTTTAATAGTGAGGGCGTTCCTTATTGTGAATGTGGGGGAATAATAAAACCAGATGTGGTTTTATATGAGGAGGCTTTGAATGATTTTACGGTGATGCAGGCGATTAATTATATAAAACAAGCTGATGTTTTAATTGTGGCTGGGACAAGTTTAACGGTTTATCCAGCTAGTGGTTTAATTAGGTATTTTAGAGGAAAACATTTGGTTATTATAAATAGAGATACGACAGATTATGATAATATGGCGGAGTTGGTTATTCACGAAAAACTTGGAGATGTGTTTGGAAAATTAAAAATAAACTAGATTTTAATTAAATATTTGGTATAATATAGTAAAAAAATTTGGAGGCACTTTATGGAGAAATATGTTTTAAGTAAGATGTCAGATAAAAATTTTGCAAAGGCTGTATGTATGATTTTTTTACAAACAAGTTATAACAATTTGCAGTATCCCGAATATAGAAAATGGTTTTATACAGTGAATTTGCCAAGAATAATAGATGGTGGCGGTGATGTTATTTTTCATTTGGATGGGTTAGAAATTGTTAATTTAGCAGTTTTAAAAAATACAGATGAGAAAAAGATATGTACGCTTTTGGTTAATGAAGATTACCGAAAAAAAGGTTATGGACGGGAAATATTAGAAGACGCTTTTGAATATTTAGGTACAGAAAAGCCACTTATTACAATACCAGAGAAAAGATTATTAGAATTTTCTTCATTCGTAGAAGATTATGACTGGAATAATACAGGCGAAAGTGATAAGTATTTTAGCAAAGAATTAATATTTAATGGTAAGAAATAAAAAAATTCTCATTTGAGAATTTTTTGTGTGCAATAAATGGTCGGGAAAACAGGATTCGAACCTGCGATCTCTACGTCCCGAACGTAGCGCTTTACCAAGCTAAGCCATTTCCCGGACAAGATAATTGTATCACATTTTAGGATGTTTTGTTATTTAAAATGATATTTTTTAGATATTTTTACCTTCTCAACCTCAAGTTGAGATATTTTCAACTTTTTCGTTATTTTAAATTTTATTTTTTTGATTTAAAATTAAACTGTAGGAGGAATTAGAAGATGAAAAAGAAAAATATTATTATATGGGGTGTGGTTATTTTAGCTATAATTTTAATAGTAACAGGAGCCTTTGTATTTACAAGTAATAAAAATGAACTTCCTAAGCCAGAAGTAACTTCTGGACTTCGAGGAGAGTTTGGTATTGATAAAAATATTAACGAAAAAACAATTGATGATTATTTAGGTAGAGATGATTCTGTTTATAGAGATATGCGTATGCTTAAAGATCCGGGTAATTACGAGGCAATTGGAGGAGATAGTTATTTATCTGGGTTTGTGAAAGGGTTTGAGGTTGTACCTTATCCTTATTTAGTAAATGTCTCTGGTCTTCCAAAAGAAGTTGGGGATACTTATAAAGGTAATGCATTGTTTACAGAAAAGGATGGGAAATATACAGCTAATTATAAAGAGTCAATGGATATTTTAGAGTATTTATTTCCTAAAGATAAAAATATATTTTTAATGTGTGGCGGCGGTGGATATGCTGGTCAAACTAAAGATATGTTAGTTAAATTAGGCTGGAATGCCGATAAGATTTATAATGTTGGTGGATACTGGTATTACGATGGTGACAATAATGTTGAGGTTAAAAATACAAAATATGGAAAAGCTTCTTATGACTTTTGGAAAGTTCCTTACCATGATATAGACTTTGATAGTTTACATAAGGCATAATGGATAAAAAATTATTTATTTTTGTTCCGATACTAATGGCACTAGCTTTATTGATAGTAGTGTTTCAAGGACAAAATACGCAAAAATTTGATTTAGATGATAAATATTATGGTAATGGAGCTTATGAAGAGATAAAGGCTAAAGAATTAAATAGTTTAATTGATAAAAAAGAATCATTTGTCTTGTTTGTCTATCAGCCAGGATGCATTAATTCAGCTAATTTTGAAAAAGTTTTAGATAAGTTTATTAATGAAGAAAATATTAAAATAGAAAAAATTGCTTTTGAAAGTTTAAAAAATACAAGGATAGGTAAGAAAATAAAATATTATCCATCATTTGCAATTTTTAATAAAGGAGTTATGGTAGACTTTTTAGATGCCGAATCTTCAAAAGATTTAAATTGTTATAGTTCTTTAGATGATTTTAAGAAATGGTTTACAAGTTATGTAAATTTAAAAGAGGTAAAAAACTCTAATAATGAAGTTCAAAAAGAAGAAAATAATGTTTCATTTAAGGAAGATACGTTAGAGAATATAAATTTAGATGACGTTTCTTACGACGAAGATAAGGTGAATATTTATTTTTTCTGGGGTAGTACTTGTCCGCACTGTAAAGAAGAATTTGCTTTCTTCGATGAAATAGAAGATGAGTACGGAAAATATTATAATTTACATGCTTATGAGGTATGGGAAAATACTGATAATTTAAAAATTATGAATACATTTGCCCAGGCACTTTCAGAAGAGGCAACAGGTGTTCCTTATACGATTATTGGAGATGAGAGTTTTGCTGGCTTTAGTGAGTCCAGTAAAGATGAATTTATAGAAGCAATTGTTTCTAAACATAAAAACAGTAAGGATATTTATTTTGATAAAATTAAATCTTAATCAAGTATATGGTTAAGATTTTTTGATAAAAAAATACTTGAGGTTTATAATTAATAAACTCCGAGTATTTGCCAATTTTAACAAATGAATTTTGATAGTATGTGTAAAAAAGATTTCTTAATTTTTTCTTTGATTATTATCATTTTACTTATCTTCTTACTATTTAAGTGATAATAATCAAAATAAAATAAGCACTCAATCATATTCAATTTCCTTTTGGCAATTACATTATAATTTCAAATATAACAAAAAATTTAAAAATAATTATAATTTTATTGTTTTGTGAACGAATGTTTGGCATAATTTACCAAGGGGATACTTTAAAAACCTGAGTGCTTGCCAACTTCAGTAGAAGGAGGCATGGTAGTATGTGTAAAAAAGATTTTTTGATTTCATCTTTAATCACTATCATTTTTCTGCTTATAGTCTTACTTTTTATTTTAGTAATAAAGTAGTTCTATATATGAAGAAGCACTCAAATCGATAAGATTTAAGTGCTTAAACCAAAAAAATTATTGGCAAGTACTTAGGTATAATATTTAAGTACTCCCTTTTATTATATGAAGTTTCCTTCATCTATATACATTGTAACATAAAATAACGATTTTAACAAGTTTTAATTTGAAAATGGTTTTGGTATAATTTAATTTATAAATGTAGGAGGATTCATGATGGAAGCTCAGTTTTTAGGTATTAAATATAAAAATGAAAAGCCTTATTTTTTACTTTATAAAGATAAAATGTTTATTGTTCCGGTAGATGGAAACATTTATATTAAAAAAGGAGAGAAAAGATGCGCAGGTTATTATGATTTAGAAAGACACTGTTATATGCCATGCACGAAATTAAATAAGGTAGATGAAAAATCTTCCCAGTGTGACGAGTGCCGAGAGAAGTCTGGTTTTTATTATTGCCTTGGGTGTCATGGAATGAACTGCAGGGCAGATAATGATAAGGCTTTAAATTTTTGCAGGCAAGAACATGCTGTTTATTTAGCTTTGTTTGGTGATAGGATTAAGGTAGGAACGGCTGCTTTTTACAGAAAAGATGCAAGGCTTTTAGAACAAGGCGGGCTTGCATATATGTTTATTGCTAAAGCGCCAACAGGCAAACTTGCAAGACTTATAGAGTATATGGTTTCTAAGGAGGGAATGACTTTACAAGTTTTATCTAGCTATAAGATTAAAAATTTAGTGTTTTTAGAAAGTAAGGAAGAAGCCTATAATAAATTAATGGATACTTATTTAATGCTTAAGAATAATTTGGATGATAGTTTAATTAAATATTTTATAAAGCCAGAATTTCATTATAATGAAAAGGTGATAGAGATTAATAATAATTTATTTAAGGATAGTGCCCAGGGTTCTTTATTTTCTAAAGATGAAGTTATAGTAAAAGATTATTCTTATGATTTAAATCCTTCGATGTTAAAGGGAAAGATACTAAATGTGACAGGTCAAATTTTAGTTATAGAGGATGATAAGATAGAAGCTTTTGATACTAAAAAACTTAATGGTTATATAGTTGATTTTAAGAGAAATTGAATCATCTTTTTTTATTTGTTATAATTTAAGTTAGAAAGGATAGATGATAGATGATAAAGCTAGTTTTAGTAAGACATGGTCAAAGTACATGGAATTTAGAAAATAAATTTACAGGATGGACTGATGTTGGTCTTTCTGAAAAAGGTATTTTAGAAGCAGAAGAGGCTGGAAAGATTTTAAAGAAAAATGGTTTTCATTTTGATTTGGCTTATACTTCAGTATTAAGACGGGCAATTGATACTTTAAATATTATTTTGAGAGAAATGGGTGAGGAACCAGAAATAAGAGAAAGTTATAAATTAAACGAAAGACATTATGGGGCACTTCAAGGACTTAATAAGGATGAGACGAGAAAGAAATACGGGGATGAACAGGTTAGAGTTTGGAGGCGAAGTGCGGATGTGAGGCCACCTGCTTTAACTAAGGATGATTCTAGGTATCCTGGTAATGATCCAAGATATAAAGGAATTGATAATTTGCCACTTACGGAGAATTTATTAGACACAGTCAAAAGAGTGGTTGAGTATTATAATGAAGAGATTAAAAACAATTTAAAAGATCATCATGTAATTATTGTAGCTCATGGAAATAGTTTGCGAGGTTTAATTAAATATTTAGATAATGTCAGTGATGAGGATATTGTAAATATAGAGATTCCAACAGGAAAGCCTATTTGTTATGAATTTAATGATGATTTGCAAGTGGTGCGTCATTATTATGTTGAATAGTTTTATAATTAAGTGTATAATACGCCATTGGAGGCGTTTTTTTAGGCTTTGTTTGATGCTTCTTTCACTTATAATGCCTTTTGAAAATAGGTGCCTTGATGACATAAGTATAGATGAGTTCGATAAAAAGTGCGAGGATGTTGAAGGACTTTCATTATTACATGATTATTTTATTATGTTGAAAGAAGAGAGCGAGCGGATTCCTGAAGTTCCATATGTTGGTGATGTTTTAGAGAAAAATTTAAAAATATAGAGGTAAGTAATGATTATAAAATTACTTATTTTTTTATGAAAAGTGATAAATGTTATAATGATTTATTTTTTTGTTATAATTGATTTAAGGTAGGAGAGGGTTAGAAGGAAAGAAAATAATAATTTAAAGTAGTAGCGGTTTCATATACTTTTGCTTATGCATTTATAATAGTTATTATATGTGTAATCATTTCAGTAATTGTAGCTAGAAGAGTCACTAAGAAAAACAATTGAAGCTGATTTGTGTATAGTTTCTTTTTTTGCTTGATTATTTTATAATTGGTATTACTTTGAAAATGTGAACACATTAATAGATATTCATATAATAAAGTGAGTAATATGCATAGTAAGAAGTTACTTAGAGGCTAAGCTTATTTTTATAAAAATTTAGGAGATTTAACAAGGTTTCGAATACTTGATTTAGTCAGGAAAATACAGTGCATAGGATATTTCTAGTAAACTTGATGTTAGTCGATTGGCAGTTTCACATTAGCTTAGAATACTTAGAAATTCTAATTTATTAAAATCTAGGGAAAATGGTTTTATATAATGTTGCCGATAGGTTTATTAAAACTATTTTAAGATATGTGACAGAGCATATAAAGGAGGATTTAATTTGAAAAAATTTATTAATTTTGATTTTGGAAGAATCATAATTAGTGTTTTGTTTTTAGGACTTGCTTATTTATTTAAAGAAAATGATAATTTAATTTTATTAGTTATAAGTTATATTATTATTTCTTATGAAGTTATTTTGATGGCTTTCAAAAATATTTTTAAAGGCAATTTTTTTGATGAGAATTTTTTGATGACTTTAGCTACTATTTGTGCGTTTTTTATAGGTGAATATGCAGAGGCTGTTATGGTTATGTTGCTGTATGAGATAGGAGAGTATTTATCGAATTTGGCGGTTAATAAGTCGAAGGCTTCGATTACAAGTTTAATGAATTTAAGAAGTGATTATATTAACTTAATAATAGATGGTCAGGTTATAAAAAAGAGGACTATGGATGCAAAAAAAGATGACATTTTTGTAGTTTCACCTGGGGAGAAGTTTGCCTTAGATGGAGTGGTTGTAAGCGGTGATGGTTATGTCGATACTTCTTCGATTAATGGTGAAAGCAAGCCTTTGAGGGTAAGAGCGGGCAGCGAAGTTATTAGCGGCTGGGTTAATAAAAATGGGTTAATCGAGGTTAAGGCTAAATCAGGACTAAAAGAGTCGACTGCTAATAAGATTATTGAACTTATCGAAAATTCTAATGAAAGAAAAACAAATACAGAGAAATTTATTACAAAATTTTCAAAAATTTATACACCAATTGTGGTTTTACTAGCTATACTATTAGTAGTGATCCCATGGCTTTTGGGTTTAGATTTAGATGCTTGGATTTATAGAGCTTTAGTGTTTTTAGTTACTTCATGTCCGTGTGCTTTGGTTATTTCGGTTCCGCTTGGGTTCTTTTGTGGAATTGGTCGGGCAAGTAAGGAAGGTATTTTAATCAAAGGTAGTGCGGAGATAGAGAGACTCACACATGTTAAGGCAATTGTTTTCGATAAGACAGGAACGATTACGAAGGGTAATTTTGAAGTTATTAAGACATGTACTTGTGATGTTTCAAAGGAAGATATTTTAAGGTTTGCCGCTTTAGCTGAGAGTTTTTCTCATCATCCGATTGCTTTATCGATAAAAAGAGCTTATGGCAAGGATTTAAATTGTGAGAAGGTTTCGGATTTTAAGGAGTATGAAGGTCATGGGGTTTGCGCTAAAATTGATGGCGATGAGGTTTTAGTTGGTAATGAGAAGTTACTTCAAAAATTTAAAATAAAATACGATAAAGATGGAGATGTTGGAACTTTAGTGTATGTGGTTTTAAATGGCAAATGTCTTGGACATATCGTAATTGGCGATGATATTAAAGAAGAGGCTTATGATCTTACGAAGAATCTTACAAAACTCGGAATTAATAATGTGATTATGCTTTCTGGTGATAATATCGATATTGTTTCCGATGTGTCTGGGAAGGTTAAGATAAAGACGTATTATGCGAATTTACTTCCTAATGATAAAGTAGATAGGCTCAATCAGATTAAAGAAGAAAATTTTACGGCTTTTGTTGGAGATGGAATTAACGATGCTCCTGTCATTAAACTTTCAGATATTGGAATTGCGATGGGTGGAATCGGGTCCGATGCGGCAATAGAAGCTAGTGATGTAGTTTTGATGAACGACGATTTAAATAAGTTACCACTTTCAATTAAGATTGCAAGAATGACAAAAAGAGTAGTTAAAGAAAATATAATTTTTGCTTTAGGTTTTAAATTTTTAATGCTTTTTTTGGCAGTGTTTGGTTTTACAAGTATATTTTTAGCGGTGTTTGCAGATGTTGGAGTGACACTTGTTTCGATACTAAATTCTCTGTTTATTATGAAAAGGAGAATTTGATTTGGATGAATATATTATAATTATAGGTTTATTAATACCATTTGTGGGTACTTGTCTAGGTTCTTCTTTAGCTTTATTTATGAAGAAGGAGCTTGGAGAAAAAACGCAAAAACTTCTTTTAGGTTTTACAGCAGGAATTATGGTGGCAGCGTCAATTTGGTCACTTTTAATTCCGGCAATCGATATGAGCACGGGAGTAAAGTGGGTTCCAGCTTTAGTTGGGTTTTTGATGGGAATATTTTTCTTATTAATATTAGATCACATTATTCCTCATTTGCATATCGAAAAAACAGAGGCCGAAGGACCGAAGACAAAACTTAAGAAATCAGCTATGCTGGCTTTAGCAGTGACTTTGCACAATATTCCAGAAGGAATGGCGGTTGGTGTTGTTTTAATCGGACTTATTTCAGGAAGTGATATTACAATTTATGCGGCAATTGCTTTAACGATTGGAGTGGCAATTCAAAACATTCCTGAAGGAGCGATTATTTCGATGCCGATGCGAAATGCGGGAAGTTCAAGGAAAAGAGCTTGTGTTTATGGCCTTTTGTCGGGCTTAGTTGAACCGGTAGCTGGGGCTTTAACGATTTTAGGAGCGAGTTTAGCGGTTCCAGTTTTGCCTTATTTACTTGCGTTTGCGGCTGGGGCAATGATGTATGTCGTGACCGAAGAACTTATTCCATCTTCACAATATGGCAAACACACAGATATTGGAACGATTGGGCTTGCTTTTGGATTTTGTTTGATGATGGTGTTAGATGTGGCATTAGGATAAAAATGGGACTTAAATTTGTCTCATTTTTAGTATTTAAATTAACTTGAGGTTATATAACAGAGTTTGTTTATTGTTCTTTTTTTAAAAAATATAATTTTTTTGAAATTTTTTTAAGAAAAAAAAGGAAATCAAAGGTGAATGTAGTATGTGTTTATTAGGAGGGTATTTTTATGGAAATAATAAGCACAAAAGATTTGACAAAAAAATATGTAAGTGGCAATGAAGAATTTATAGCTGTAAATAATATTAACCTAAAAGTTCAAAAAGGTGATTTTGTTATTATTTTAGGTAAAAGTGGATGCGGTAAAAGTACACTTTTACATATGCTTGGTGGTTTAGATGAACCGAGCAGTGGCAGTGTTTTTTGCAACAATACGGACATATATAGTTTAAGCGATAAAGAACTTACGATTTTTAGAAGGAAAAATATCGGTTTTGTTTATCAGTTTTTCAATTTGATTCCGTCTTTGACGGTTTATGAAAATATTGTTTTGCCTGCACTTTTCGATGGAAAACGTTTATCTGACTTGAAGATGGATAGCTTACTTAAATTTTTAGATATTTTAGAAAAGAAGGATTTTTTACCTAACGATTTATCGGGTGGCCAGCAACAGAGAGTGGCCATTGGAAGAGCTGTAATAAACAGGCCTAAAGTTATTTTGGCTGATGAGCCAACGGGAAATTTAGATAGCCGAAGTTCACAAAAAATTATGAAATTACTTTCTTTATATAACAAGAAATTTAAGCAGACGATTATTATGGTAACTCATGATGAGGACCTAGTAAGGTGGGCAAGTAGGGTAATTATAATGGCCGACGGGAAAATAATAAAGGATAAGCGAAATGTTAAAAATATTGATAAGAAGCCGGCTTCGAGATAAAAAAGGGCTTGTAATTAGTTTACTAAGCATTATTTTGGCTAGTGTTTTGATGTTTACGGTTTCGTTTGTTTTTTCTTCGGTTCATCATTATTTGATAAAAATAACAGATAAAGGTTATACAGTAATTATCGAAGGGAAGTTAGATGGATACGATAATTATTTAAAAAGAGGGGATTATTATTTTGATTTTAGATCCCAGGATGTTTATGAAAAGGTGGAAAGTATATGTAAAAGGGGTGACTGCGCTAAAATAACTTATAATAAAAAACTACTTTCGCTTTATGGAGTTGGTGAAGATAATTATTTAAAGACAATTAAAAGTATGCTTATTTTTATATTGGGAATTATTGCAGTTTCTGTTTTTTTGATAATTTACAACTCGTTTAAAGTTAGTTTTAGTAAAAGAAAAAGTGAAATTATTACAATGAAGGCGATTGGTTTTGAAAGTAATAAGATAATAGTTATGTGTTTGCTTGAACAAATTGTTATAAGTTTACTAGGAATTTTATTAGGTTTTGTTTTGGCTTTGTTTTTGACAGATGGTGTTATTTTAGTTTTAAATGAATTACTTAAGGAAATTATTACGGAAGAGATAAAAATATATTTTAACTTTAGTTTTATTTTAACTTCTCTTTTCTTTATAGTGTCTGTCTGTTTTATATCTTGTTTTTTGGCAGTTTTAAAGATTAGAAAGTATCAAATAATGGATATTTTTAGAAAAAATAGTCCAGCTAATGTAACTATTAATTATAGTATTAAACAAAATGTTTCTTATTATTTTGCTAAAACGAATTATGTGCGTGATAAGAAAAAATTTAAACCGCTTATTATATCGATATTTCTTTTTACTTTTTTAGCCGGAGTATTCAGTTGTTTTTTAGGCTATGTAAATAAAGGGGTGACTGAATATGTGATTAGTCCGGATTATGATGTTAGTATTAGGAGTTTAGATGATATAAGTTATATTGAAAATGATATTAGGGCAAGTAAACGCACTATTTTTAAAAGCTGCGATGAGATTGTTGGTTTTCAAGGGGTTAATTATAGAGTGCTAATAACTGATCTTGGGGGAGATGAGGTAATAAATAGAGTTTATGATGTTCGCGAAATTTCCGGAAAATTTGAAAAGGTGAATGAGAAGTTATTTAATAAAGATATTAGTCTTAATTTAAATGGAGGAAATTATGATTTGGTATTAAACGATGAAATTCCATTTGGTTTTAGAGATAAACTTAAAGAAGGTAATTTAGTTATTAATTTGGATGAGAAAAATTTCAATGAAGTATGCGACGAATATAGTTATAATTTGATTTTAAATACCGATGATAATGTGGATGAATATTTAAGAGAAAAAAATGTTAATTATTTTAATGCAAAAAAGGCAAGAGAGATTACAAATAATTTAATTTTAGGAATTGATTTAATGTTATATGGGATGGTGTTTCTAATTTGGTTGGTAATTTTTTCATCGACGATAAGTATTTTATCTTTAAGTATGGACTTTAGACGAAAATATTTTGCGACTATAAAAAGTTTAGGTTTTACAAATTCTTTTAAGGTTTTGGCTTATGAAAGTTTAAATATTGCTTTAAGAGGTTTTGTTTATAGTGTGCCTTTTATATTTTTAGCTGATAGATTTTTATACGAGTGTGCTTCTTTAGTTTTTAGCGATGTTTCTCTAATTTTAAATTTACCTTTTTTACTTATTAGTGTAATTTTTAATTTTTTGGTAATTTTATTTATTTTTACTTTTATGCATAAAAGCTTTTTTAAGAAAAGTTTAGCTAGTAATTTAAGGTAAATGATTGACATAGGGAAAGTTATTATTTTATAATTTTCTTAGAGAGGTATGGTTTTATGATAGTAGATAGAAATAAGGCGCTTGAAAAAATAGAAGATAATCCAGAAAATTTTAAATTGTGTTCAAAGGAAATTAAAAATGATCCGAAGTTTTTTGACCAAGCAATGGGTGTTTTGGGAAGAGAATGCAATTATTATGTGAGTGATGCGATAAGTGATTTAATCCAAAATGCTGGCGAGGGGATTACAAATAATGAGAAGTACATTAGTCATTTATTAGATGAGATGAATATGGATGATTTAAAGTATGTAAGTTTAAAACTTAAGAATAATGAAAATTTCATGCTTAAGGCGATTAAAACTGATGGGACAGCTATTTTATATGCAAGTGATAATCTTAGAAATAATAAAAGTTTTATAATCAAGGCAATAAAGCTAAATTCGGTTGCTTTTAAATTTTTGAGTGAGGAAGAGAGGAGTAATACACAGATTATAGATGTGGTGGTAAAACAAAATCCTGAAATGTTTAAGTATATAGGTTCAAATCTTTATGATTCAATTTCATTTGCTTTAAAAATGATTCAGGATGAACCAAATGTTTTAGGTTATGTTAATGATAAGTTTAGAAGTAAGTTAATACTTGAGTTAGTTAGAGCTGACGGAAGAATGTTCAAGTATGCAAATGCTCGTGATAAAAGTGATGAAAAATTGGTGGTTGCCGCAATAGATAATAGCCGAGGTATTGCTTATGAGTATGCGGATGAAAGACTTAAGAAGAGTCCCGAGTTTTGCAGGCTAGTTATAAAAACACTTGGGGATGATATGGAAAGACTTTATAACGGGATATATAAGCAGATTATAAACACAGCTAATTTAGATGATGAGAGAAAATGCGTAAAAAACGAAGTTAAGACTTTAACGAAAAAGAGTTAAAGTTTTTTATTTGACTTTCCAGTCTTGTGGAGTGTTATAATTTGCTTAAGGGAGGAGGGATTGTGTATAATTAGTACAGGTGATACTCATGTTATATAAGATAGGAGACTTTTCTAAAATAACTAATACTCCTGTTCGAACACTGCGTTTTTATGGTGATATTGGTCTTTTAGTGCCAGAGAGGGTAGATGTTTTTACGGGGTATAGGTATTATGGTGATGCACAAATTAAGAAGCTTAAGTTAATTCAAAAACTTAAAGATTTGGGCTTTTCACTTGATGAAATTAGGGATAATATGAATAATCTTGGGGATAGTGTGTTACTTCGGAAAAGATGTGAGATTATGAATGAGATAGATGAATGTAAAAGAAAAATTAAAATGATAGACGAATTTAGAAGTCAATTGAAAGGATGATGTTTATGAAAAAGACAAATTTAATTATTGGAAGAACAGGTAGTTATAAGACAACAGGTATTTTATTTAATGAGGTATTAAAGCTAATAGAAAATAACGAAAGTTTAATTATTTTGGATAAGAAGGAGGAGTATTTTAAAACATTTAAGGAAAGGTTTGATAAAAGTGGTTATAAAACTTTAGTTTTTAATTTGAAGGATGCATATAAGAGTAATACTTTTAATCCACTTAGATTACCTTATAAGTTTTATAAGAATGGGAATAAAGATAAGGCGGCCGAACTTATAAGAAGTCTTGGAAGAGAAATTTTTAAGGATGACAATAAAAATTCTGATCCTTTTTGGAGTAATGCAAGTATTAATTATTTTACGTCATTAGTTTTACTTTTATTTAGAGAGGCTAAGGAAGATGAAATTAATTTATACAGTGTTCAGTTAATGTTAAGTGTGACTACAAAGAACGGTGGAAAAGAGTTGAAAAATTATTTTGACGGTTTAGATCCGCTTGATATGGTTTATATGGCTGGGGCAGGTACGGTATATGCGCCTTCGGAGACAAAAAGTAGTATTATTTCTGTTATGAATCAAAGGCTAAATGTATTTTTTGTCAAAGAGCAGCTTTTAAATAATTTAGCTTTTGATGAGATTGATTTGAGTAATTTACCAGAAAAGGTAGTAATATTTATAATATGTGATGATGTATCACAAAGGCTTGGAAATATCTTGATAGATCAGGTGGCTAGTTTGAATAAGAAAATAGACTTTATTTTAGATAATTTTGATGGTGTTTCACTTGACTTTTTGGGTAATTTATTAGATGAAAAGAATAAGGTTTATGTCGCAATTAGAAACAGAGAGGAATTTGCGGAAATATACGGAAATTATATGGAAGACAAGTTTGAGAATATAATGGATGATATAAAACCTGAAGAAAAGATGGAGGTAGGCAAGTGTGAAGATTATCCTAAAGCCTCATTTAAAAAGGTAAATTATTTTGATGCGATTAAATTTTTTTCGGAAGGATATGTAAAAGACAAGCAAGAAAGAGAAAATAACTTTATTGATTTTGTAAACAAAGAAATAAAAAAAATAGATGATTTTGATGTTAAGTAACTAAAAAGGCATTACTGAGATATATTAAATAAATATTTAAGCTATATTTTGAGTTTAAGAAAAGCAAAAAGTTATATTTACAGGGAAATTTTAATGTTCCTTTTTTTCTTTAATTTAATATAATATGACAAAGGTTTACTTTGAATAATTTTAAACTGCTTTGAAAAGAAAATGTGGTGTGATATAATTAAGTAAGGATGTGATGCGGATGCGCGTTATTATAAGTGCCGGAGGAACTGGTGGTCATATTTATCCGGCTCTTGCTATTATTAACAAGATCAAGGAAAAAGAGCCTGATAGTGAATTTTTATATATCGGAACTCACAACAGGATGGAGAAGGATATTGTTCCTAGTAAAGGAATTCCATTTGAATCTATCGAGATGTATGGGTTTAATAAAAAACATTTGCTTAAGAATTTTAAAACAGTAAAATGTTTAATGCAAAGTTTTAAAAGGTGCAAAAAAATAATAAAAGATTTTAATCCAGATATCGTAATTGGAGTCGGTGGTTATGTCACGGTTCCGGTTATTGTAAGTGCGAAGAAGCTTGGTTATAAGACTTTTTTACATGAACAAAATAGTTTGCCCGGAAAAAGCAACAAGTATTTAGCTAAATACAGTGATTTGATTGGAGTTTCGTTCGAAAGTAGTATTAAGTCTTTTCCGGAAGGTAAAGCGGTTTTAACAGGCAATCCTTGTAGTGAAGATGCGCTTAATGTTTTACCTATAGATAAAAAAGAACTCGGTCTTACTTCTTCAAAAAAACTAGTTTTAATCGTTATGGGTTCGCTTGGAGCTGGAAGAGTCAGCGATTATTTAATGGGTGAACTTAAAGGGTTTAAAAATAAAGATTATGAAGTTTTATTTATAAGTGGAAAGAGTTCTTATGATAGGGTTAAGGCCGAAAAATATCCTGATAATGTAAAGATACTTCCTTTTTATGAAGGTCTTACAAAGATAATGAAGAGGACAGATTTAATGGTTTCAAGGGCTGGGGCTTCGACTTTAAGTGAAATTGTAGCTTTAGAGGTTCCGAGTATTTTGATTCCATCGCCATTTGTTGCAAATAATCATCAATATTATAATGCTTTGGATTTGGTTCAAAAAGGAGCAGCAGAGATGATTGAGGAAGCTAATTTAAAGGATGGTGTTTTGGTTTCAATGGTAGATAAGCTTCTTTTGGATGGTAATAAGAGGATAGAGATGAAAAAAGCTTTAAAAGGTATGCAGATAAAGGGAAGCGCAGATATTATTTACAATAAAATAAAAGAATTAATAAGGTGATAGTAATGGCTAAGAAAAAGAAAAAAAGGCGGATAAAATTAGTTAGAGTTTTGTTTTTAATAATAATTTTACTAGCTATTTTATTTGGTATTTCTTTGATTTTGGATTTAAAGGTGAGCAATGTCATTGTCAAGGGTAATACTCTTTATAGTGACTGGGAGATTATAAAAATGGCTGGGTTGGATGATTATCCAAGTACGTTTGAAAATTCATCTATGACGATTGAAAATAGACTTGAAGATGATGATTATATTAAGTCAGCTCATGTTTATAAGAGATGGTTTACGCAAGTTGTAATCGATGTCGATGAGAATTTGCCACTGTTTTACTATTTGCCAAAAGAGAAGACGATTTTAGCTGATGAGACTGAAGTTTCGGATAATTTTCCGGTACCAACGGTTATAAATTATGTACCTGATAAGATTTATAGTAAGCTTTTAAAGGCTATTTCTAAAACGGATTATGCGATTATTAAAAGAATTTCGGAGATTAGGTATGATCCAAATGAGGTCGATACTGAGAGGTTTTTTCTCGTGATGAACGATAGTAATTATGTTTATTTGACTTTGGATACTTTTGATAAAATCGATAGTTATTTGGATATAATTAAAGAGTTTGATAATAAAAAGGGAACTTTGTATTTAGATTCGGGTGAATATTTTGAGGTAAGAAACTAAGTAATTAGTTTCTTTTTTAGTCAAGAGTAAATATTAAAATTTCATTTTTTCTTTACACTCTCTTTTCATTTTAAAAAAAATATAGTATAATTACATGTAGACTGTAGGAGGATGATGGTATGAAGCATGTATATGCAAGTATTGATCTCGGTAGTGATACGATTAAACTTGCTGTTTGCGAACTTTATTTAGGCCATCTTAATTTGCTTGCGGCGGTTAGTATGCCATCACAAGGAATTAAAAGAGGACTTATTGTCGACCCTGAACTTGCGAAAAAGTCAATTATGAATGCTGTAAATGAAGTTCAAGACATGCTTGGGGTAAAAATCGAAAAGGTAATTGCCACTGTCCCTAGTCACAATGCTGATTATAAGATTGTAAAAGCAACGGTTCAGCCTGAAGGCGATTTGATTACAAATAAAGATATGATGAGAGCTTATAAGGCGGGAATTAAGCAAGGCCTTTTACCTAGTGAAGAATTTGTAACAATCGTTCCAATCGATTTTAGGATAAATGATAAAACGATAATGAAAGATCCTAAAGGTTTTCCAGCTAAAACATTACTTGGAAGAGCGATGATGGTTACAACACCTAAGAAAAACGTCTATTCAGTTGCGAGCGTGATTGAAAGTCTTGGAATAGAACTATCTGATATTTCAGTTGGTTCGGAAAGCGATATTAGTATTTTTCGAAACGATAATATCGATAAGAGTATAGGTGTCGTAGTGAATCTTGGAGCGGAAATTACAAGCGTGAGTCTTTACAGCAAAAGCATTCCAGTTAGGACTAAGATAATAGGTGCTGGAGGAAAAGATATCGATGATGAGATAGCTTATACTTATCAAATAAGTTTAAAGGAAGCTAGACGGGTAAAAGAGACTTTTGCTTTAGCGCATACGAGAAATGCTGGGGCAAATGATGTATATGAGACATTAGATGCTAAGGGTAAGAGAATTATGATTAGTCAAAAAGATGTTTCACAAATTGTTTTGGATAGACTTAATGGTATTCTTGAACATGTGAAGAAGGAAATTGATGACTTAACAAGTAAGCCGATTCAGTACATAATAGTAACTGGCGGTATGAGTAATATGCTAGATATTGAATATTGTCTACGAGACAATTTTGGAAATCTTGCGAGTAAAGGTAAAGTAAAATTAATAGGTGTTAGAAATAATAAATACAGCACAGTTATTGGTAATATTATTTATTTCCTTAACACTCTGAAGCTTAAGGGTTTGGATTATTCGATGTTAAGTGAAGACGAGATGGATAGGGTTTCATCGCCGGCAAAAGATATACCGGACAGTGTAAATGGAACTATGTTAGGGAAGTTATTTGGTTACTTTTTTGGTGAATAGGAGGAAAACGAATGATAGGAGTAGAAATGGATCAACTTGCAAAAATAAAAGTAATAGGGGTTGGCGGTGGCGGCTGCAATGCTGTTAACCGAATGATTGAGTCAGTTGAAGGAGTAGAGTTTATTGTCGCTAATACTGATTCACAAGTTTTAAATAATTCCTTAGCAGAGAATAAGATTCAAATCGGTGAAGAACTAACTCATGGACTTGGAGCAGGTGCTAATCCACAAATTGGTAAAGAGGCTGCACTTGAGTCTAAAACAGAACTTGAAGAAGCTTTGAAAGGTGCAGATATGGTATTTATCACTTGTGGTATGGGTGGTGGAACTGGTACTGGAGCTGCTCCAGTTATCGCTGATATTGCGCAAAATTTAGGCGCACTTACGATAGGTATTGTCACTAAGCCTTTCTCTTTTGAAGGTAAGAGAAGGATGAATCAAGCTTTAGCAGGTATTGAAGAGCTTAAGAAACATGTCGATACTTTAATTGTTGTACCAAATGATAGATTAAGAGAGATTATTGATAAATCAACGCCTCTTTTAGATTCATTTAAAGAAGTTGATAATGTTTTAAGACGAGGCGTTCAATCTATTTCAGATTTAATTGCTTGCCCTGGACTTATTAACTTGGATTTTGCTGATGTTAAGGCGGTTATGGAAAAACGTGGTAATGCGCTTATAGGTATTGGCGCTGGTGTTGGTGAAGATAGAGCTGTAGAGGCTGCTAATCAAGCTGTTTTAAGCCCACTTTTAGAAACTAGTATCGATGGTGCAACTGATGCCATTATCAATGTTACAGGTGGTCCTAATTTAACTTTATTTGAGGTTGAAGAAGCAGTTGAAGCTATTAGAAAATCAGCTAATACCGATATTAATACAATATTCGGTGCGGTTATCAATGAGAATTTCACTGATGAGATTATCGTAACAGTTATTGCAACTGGTTTTGATAAGAAAAGTGAGGAAAAAGAAGAGGATAGTATAAGTAAGATTGTCGGTTTAGACGATGATGATACGGTTATTCCAGCATTCCTTAGAAGAAGAAATGGTGATTATTAGAATACAAGAAATTGTATTCTTTTTTTGTTTAATGGGAAAAATTATTTTTTTTAACAAATTAAAAGGAAATTTAAAATAGATATCGTATATTTATAGTAGAACCATATTATGACAAAAAAATAGTAGGTTTTAAGTTATAGTTTTATTGGTGATACTATGAAAAAATATCTTTTTCCGATTATTATGTCATTAATATTAGGAATTATTTTAAGTTATTTTATAATTAATCAATATGAAGATTTGGATAATTTAGCTGTTTCAAGTAATGCGGAAACCTTATATTATATTCAAAGGGGTGCTTATTCAGATAAGGAAAATATGGAAAATAACATGAAGGAATTTGAATATTATATTTATAATGTTGAAGATAATTTATATCATACTTATATCGGAATTAGTCAGAGTGAGGAAAATGCTTTAAAAATTCAAAATTATTATAAGAGTCTTGGATATGATACAGAAATAAAAGAAAAGATTACTGATAACAAGGATTTTATAAATATTTTAAGACAATATGATGAACTTTTAAGTGGTACTTCTGATAATGAATCAATTAAGATAATTTGTAATCAAGTTTTAAGTAGGTATGAGGAGTTGGTAAATGGAAAAAATTAAGATGAGTGAAGTTCCTTTAAGTGATAGGCCAAGGGAAAGACTTAAAAAAGTCGGAGTTTCTAATTTAAGTGATTCTGAACTTTTAGCAATTATTTTAAAAACAGGTAATAAAGATTTATCAGTTAAGGAATTTTCAAGTTATTTATTAAGTTCAATTGGTGGAGTTAAAAAAATTAAAGATATAAGTTACCACGAACTTTTAAACTATAAGGGAATAGGTGAGGCCAAGGCTTGTATGATTTTGGCTATTTCTGAACTTGCAAGAAGGATTAACAGTAATATGGATGATATTAAAAAAGTAAAATATAAGAGTCCGGATATGGTATTTGACTATTATAAAGATAAGGTAAGCAATTGTCAGGAAGAATTTTATTGCTTATATTTGGCAGCCAACAATACGATAATCGAAGAGGAACTTGTTTTTGTCGGCACGGTAAATCATAGTATGGTTCACCCAAGAGATGTGTTTAAAAAAGCTTATGAACTTAATGCATCTTATATTATTTGTGTTCATAATCACCCTAGTGGAGATGTGAGGCCAAGTAAGGATGATGAGAATGTTACGCTTAGATTTAAACAAATTGGTGTTTTAACTGGAGTCAGGGTAATCGATCATATTATAATCGGTAAAAACACTTATTACAGTTTTTTAGAGGAAGGAAAGATATGATTTTAAAAGATAGTTTTTTTCCTCAAAACAAAATTTTGGGTTTTCATTCT
The DNA here is from genome assembly GCA_944329365.1 of uncultured Bacilli bacterium. Lineage (GTDB taxonomy): Bacteria > Bacillota_I > Bacilli_A > RF39 > UBA660 > Coprosoma. The sequence continues at coordinate 5,156 of CALVIC010000013.1, read as the reverse complement.
TAGAAAAATATATTATAATCTTATTAGGTGATTTTCATGTACGGTAAAAAGAGGCAATTTGACAGAAGATATTTATTTATTTTAGCCGTTGTTATAGTCGCACTAGTATTAGTGGTCCTTTCGGTTGCTTTAAAAAAAGATAGAAATTTAAACTTTTTTGAGAGAATAGCTAAAGATACTGGAATGATTGTTTTAAAAGTTGCTTATTCACCTTTTAATTTTATTAAGAATCAAATTAATGAGATGAGAGAAAAAGACAATTTATACGAAAAGTATGAGAAGCTTAAAGAAAAAGAAGAACAGATGGATAGTCTACAAGCGGAGAACGAGAATTTACAAAATGAGATAAATAAGCTTCAAGGAAGTTTGGATTTAAACAGTATTTTGAGTGATAAAGTTTTACTTAATGCAACAGTGGTTAATAGAAATGTCGGCTATTGGTATGACGAGGTAACTATTGATAAAGGAAGTAACGATGGGGTTGAGAAAAATATGGCGGTTATTACGTCTAAGGGTCTTATTGGAAGTATTTCAAAGGTAAGTTCCAACTCGAGTACGATTAAGCTTTTATCTAACGAAAATATGAGTAATAAGATAAGTGTTAAAATAAGGGTTAGTGATGATCAATATGTATTTGGACTTATTTCGGGTTATAGTTCAAAAAATAACACTTATACGGTTGAAGGTATTAGTGAAAATGTCGATATAGCTAAAGGAGCGGATGTGGTAACAACAGGAATGGGAGATATGTTCCCGTCTGGAATTCAGGTTGGAAAGGTAACGAAGGTGACGACGGATAATTTTGATTTATCAAAAGTAGTGGAGGTCGAAGCGTCAGTTGATTTTGACGATATCGATTATGTAACAGTACTTAAGAGGGAATCAGAATGAAAATAGTTATTTTAATTGTCTCTTTTATTTTAGAAAGTGTTATGTCTAATTTTTTTCCAGTAAACAGTTTTTTTGCTTCACTTTTTAGCCTGACGGCATTAATAGTTATTTATCCGCTTTTCGATGGAGATAATTTTAAGTATTTTAGATATGCTTTTTTACTTGGTTTTGCATATGATTTAATTTATACTGATACGATAATTTTTCAGGCATTTTTATTCTTGATAATAGCTTATTTAGTTACTATACTTCGAAAGATGCTTTCGGATAATTTGCTCAATTTAGTTATTGTGACACTTATTTGTATCGCAAGTTATAGAACAATAAATTATTTTGCTTTGGTAATTACAGGCAATTTGGATTTTAATCTATTAACTTGGATTGCAAGTATTTATAATTCAGTTATTTTGAATGTCATTTACTGTTTAATTATTGGCTGGGTTGTAAATAGAATTATGCGAAAGAAGAGAAGGTATAGATTTTAAAAAAGACGGTAAGATGAATTTACGGTCTTTTACTTTCTAGGAAAAAGTCAGATATGTTTTCGAGCTTCATTATACGAGAGCCTTTGATTAAAATCAAAGTGTTTTTTATTTCTTTGTTTTTTAAATATATCAATGCTTCTTCATAGTTTTTGAAGTGCTTTGCTTTATTAATTTGGAGATTCATCATTTCTGGTCCGATTAGAATGAGTTCATAATTTTGCAGTTTTTCAATAAATGGTTTTAGATTTTCATGGATGGTCTTACTAAATTTTCCGGCTTCGGCAATGTCACCTAGGATAAGTAATTTTTTTTGTTTATATGGAGCTAGCATTGTTAAATCTCCAGTTAGAGATTCAAAACTGGAATTATAACAATCACTTATGATAGTGTTGGTGTTTATTTTTTTTACGGTTAGCCGCATACTGATATTTTGAAATTTTTCTAAAGTATTTATGATATCTTGAATATTTATTTCGTATTTTAGGGCGATATAAATACTGATTAAGACGTCGTCGATTAAGTGAGCTGGGAGGTTTACTTTTATTTGGTATTCTTCATTTTGATAATTAATCCAAAATGAGGATTTCATTAAATTGGTTTCAAGATTATAAGCTTTGAAATCGTTTCCGTCGTTAAAACCAACTTTGATTGCGGAAATTTTATTTAAGTATGAATCGTCGCCACTTACAATTAAGTCACCTTTAAGACCATCTTTAATTTCAAGTTTTGCTTTTAAAATGTTTTCTTTACTACCGAGGTTACCGATGTGAGAAGAGCCGATGTTAGTTATTACGGCTAAATCAGGTTTAGCTAATTTGGACAGATATGATATTTCACCTAGATGATTCATTCCCATTTCAACGATGCAAAAGTCTTCGTTTTTAATTTTTAAGAGAGTTAGGGGAACACCGATGTGATTGTTTTGATTTTTGTCAGTTTTTAAGACGCTATATTTATTTTTAAGAAGACTATAAACAAGTTCTTTGGTCGTAGTTTTACCGGTACTGCCAGTGATGGCGATTAGTTTGGTGTGGGAGACTTCTTTGATATAGGAGGCAATTTGGCCGAGGGCGATGGTCGTATCAGCAACTTTAATATAAGGTATTTGATTTGGTATTTCTTTGCTGGTAATAACAGCCGAGGCGCCGTTTTTTATGGCACTTTCGATATAATCGTGGCCATCTTTACTTTGACCGATAATAGCGATAAAAAGGTCACCTTCGGTTATTTGATTAGAATCTATTTTGATATTTTTGATATTGATGTTTTGATTATTATATATTTTACCGTTTGTTATTTCGGCAAGTTTGCTTAAATTCATGATTATCACCTATTTTATTATATGTTTAATATTTTAAATGTGTTCTAAAGAGGAGTGTAATGAAATAAGTTTGTATAGGTGATTTGGATGAAAAAAGCAAAATTGAAGAAACCAGGGAAGTTTTCAAGGTTTTGTAGTAAGTTTTTAGTATGTATCGTATTGATGCTCGGATTACTTATCGTATTAAAAGGGAATCCGACTTTAAAGAAAAATGTTTACGATAAGATTTTCAGTGAAAATATTAATTTTAGTAAAATTACGGATTTGTATGAAAAATATTTGGGTTCGATTTTCCCCTTAGATATCAAGGATAGTGATACACAGACAGTTTCTAGTAAAAAAATAGATTATACAAAGTCAGAGGCTTATAAGGATGGAGTTAGTTTAACTGTTTCAAAAAACTATGCGACTGGAATTTTGAAAAGTGGAATCGTGACTTTTGCTGGCGAAAAGGAGGGTTACGGGAATACGGTGGTTATTTTACAAGCCGATGATACTGAGGTATGGTATGGAAATTTAAGTAATATTGAGGTTAGCATGTACGATTATTTAAAAGCTGGTGATATTGTTGGACAGACTTTAGACGATAAGCTTTATATGGTGTTTATGAAAGATGGGAAGGTTTTAGATTATAAAGACTATATTTAAAATTCATCCATTTACTTATTTAACGGCTTTAGTGATGGGAATAACTGGACATTTTAAAATGTTTGTAATGATTTTAACGATTATTTTTATTCACGAGTGTGGACATATTTTAATGGCTTATATTTTGAGATGGAAGATAGTGAAAGTAAACATTTTACCACTTGGGGCAGTGACGATTTTCGATGTGGATATCAACAAGCCAATATGGGAAGAGTTTTTAATCGCACTAATGGGACCACTTGTTCAAATTGTTTTTACTTGCTTTGTTTTTCCGCCTGAGATGAGAGTTTACAGTATGATGATTTTGGGTTTTAATTTGTTGCCGATTTTTCCTTTGGATGGCTCTAGGTTTTTAAATCTTTTTTTAAATAAGATTACAAGTTTTAGAAATAGTTTGATTTTCACTTTAGATATTTCTTTTTTGTTTTTAGCTTTGATTATTCTTAAGAGTAATTTTAATTTGATTTTAATTTTAGTTATCAGTTTTATTTTGGGGAAAATTATTATGGAGTATAGAAGCATGAATGAGATTTTTAACCGGTTTTTATTAGAACGATTTAATAAAAGATATAGGTTTTCTAAGCTTAAAATTATTCGGGGAATGGATACGAAAAAAATGAAGAGGGATTTTAGACATGTTTTCAAAGATAAAAAGAGGTGTTTTTCGGAAAGGGAAATTTTGCTTAAAAGGTTTGACTTTAAAGGAAAATTATGATAAAATCTGTTAATGTGTAGAGCCTTTCTCTACAACCGCACAAAAAAGGTTTTAGAAATGGTTAGTTCCATACCTTAATGGCGAGTCTTAGATGATAAGGAGGTAAGTTATGAAAGCAGTTTTTAAGACAGGTGGTAAACAATATTATGCTGAAGAAGGTAGTGTAATTTTTGTAGAAAAGTTACCACAAGCTGAAGGTGAAACAGTTGTTTTTGATGATGTTTTATTTGTCGACGGAAATGTTCCAGCAGCAAAATCTAAGGTTGAAGCTAAAGTTTTAAAACAAGGTAAAAACCGTAAATTAAAGATTTTTAAATATGTTAATAAAAACAATAAACATCGTAAAACTCAAGGTCATCGTCAACCTTATACGAAAATTGAAGTTACAAAAATTGTTAAGTAATGATTAAAGTTAAAGTACAGTCTAACCGTATAGAGGTTAGTGGTCATGCGATGTTTGCGGACTACGGGCAAGATATTGTCTGTGCGGCAGCAAGCAGTATCGTAATTACGACAGTTAACGGAATACTTTCAATTGACAGTAAAGCTTTGAGTTATGAAAAGACAAATGATGGTCTTGTTATTAATGTTTTAAATGATTCTTTGAATGTAAAGAAATTAATTAGTAATATGATAAGTTTGTTAAAAGAACTTAGTATGCAATATAAAGATAATATTCAAATATATGAGGAGGTGTAGTTTATGCCAATGTTAAAGTTAGATATTCAATTATTTGCTCACAAAAAAGGACAGGGTTCAACTAAAAACGGTCGTGATTCAGAATCTAAAAGATTAGGCGCGAAAGCTGCCGATGGTGAAGTTGTAACTGGTGGATCAATTTTATATCGTCAAAGAGGAACTAGAGTTTATCCAGGGGTAAATGTTGGAATTGGTAAAGATGACACTTTGTTTGCAAAAATTGCTGGTCGTGTTAAATTCGAAAGATTAGGACGTAGCAAAAAACAAGTGAGTGTTTATCCAGAGTAAGAGATTTATCTCTTTAAATATTAGCGAACTTTTGGTTCTATAATAAATAGTGTTGGTGAGGCGAAATCCCATTGACACTATTTTTATAAAAAAAGAGTCACTAACCAGA
>CALVIC010000012.1 GCA_944329365.1 uncultured Bacilli bacterium | reverse complement strand
GGGTTGGGCTGTTCGCCCATTAAAGTGGCACGCGAGCTGGGTTCAGAACGTCGTGAGACAGTTCGGTCCCTATCTGTCGTGGGCGTAGGAAAATTGAGGAGAGCTGTTCCTAGTACGAGAGGACCGGAATGGACATACCTCTGGTGTATCTGTTGTCACGCCAGTGGCACTGCAGAGTAGCTATGTATGGAATGGATAACCGCTGAAAGCATCTAAGCGGGAAGCCAACTTCAAGATGAGTTTTCCCATATGTATATAGTAAGATTCCAGAAAGACTATCTGGTTGATAGGCTGGAGGTGGAAGCATGGCGACATGTTGAGCTGACCAGTACTAATAGATCGAGGATTTAATCCTTAAATTGATTGTCTTCTAAGAGTATTCGCACATTACCATGTTTTCAGAGAATTATTTCTCTAATTTTGATTTGTGATGTTAGTGAAGTGGATACACCTGTTCCCATCCCGAACACAGAAGTTAAGCACTTCAGCGCCGACAATAGTGTATGCGAAGATAGGTGGTTGCAAATCTTTTTTTTTGCCTTATTTTGTTAATAAGGCTTTTTTATAATAAAAAAACAAGTTTATACTTTACTTGTCTCTTCTTCCATACATAGTTTATATAATTCAACATCGAGAACTAAAGATAAGTGCCAAAGTGTTCCTAGAGAAAACGTTTGGTGAACATTGTTTTCAATGTTGGATATAAATTGTTTTGAATATGTAGATTTTTCGGCCAATTCTGCTTGGGTCCATCCTTTTAATTTTCGATATTTTCTAATATTTTTACCGACTAAATCATAAACATAATTTTCATCATTACGATCAAACTGCATACTATCACCATCTATTTATATTTTGCCATATTTTTCCATTTATAAGGTGTCATGGTTCGTTACACTTTTAATATTGTTAGTTATATGTTAACATATACTGTTTTGTTAGTTAAATGGTTATTTTTATTAATTATAATAGATATTTTGTTTTTTTATGTTATAATTATGTTGGTGATATTATGGAATACAAATTAACTATGCGCAGTGTGATGGATACTATCGAGCTTGCTCAAAATTTTGAGTCTGAAAAATTTCCGAATATGATTATCTGTTTGAATGGCGACCTTGGAAGTGGGAAGACTTTATTTACGAAGGCTTTTGCAAATGCACTTGGTGTTCAAGAGAGTGTTACGTCTCCAACTTTTAATATTATTAAGGAGTATGACGGCGAACTTCCTTTATACCATATGGATGTTTATCGCCTTGAAGGTAATAGCGACAATGCGTTAATTGAAGAGTATTTTAATAAAGGTGGTGTTGTTATTATCGAATGGGCGAATATGGTTAAGGATATTTTACCTGAACATAGACTTGATATTAAGATTAAAATTACTGGAGAAAATTCAAGGGTGTTTATAATAGTTCCTCATGGTAGGGAATATGAAGATTTATGTGAGGCGGTTTTATGAAATATCTATTAATTGATACGGCAACTAGTTATTTAATCGTCAGCATTGTAATCGATGATAAACTTGTTTATTTATATAATGAAGAAGAGGGGCATAGAATGTCCGAGAGGGTTATGCCAGTAATTGCCGAGGCGTTTGATAAGGCGGGAATTAAACCAAATAATTTAGATATGATTTTGGCAACTACTGGTCCTGGCTCTTTTACAGGAATAAGAGTAGGTCTTACAGTAGCAAAAACTATGGCATGGTCTTTAAAGATTCCAGTTGTACCTATTTCAACTTTGGAGGTTATGGTATCTGGTTATGATGATAAAAAAAGTGTTGGACTTATAAATGCCCGTAGAGGTTTTGTATATGCCGGAATTTATGATGATAAATTAAATGTTATATTAGAAGACAGATATGATAGTTTAGATGATATAAGTTTGGATGGTAATTTAGTAAGTTATGATTTATTTGATTTTGAGGTTAAAGAACCCAAATTAGATGTTTTAAAAATTATTTCTAAGCATAAGGATGATATACCTGTTAACCCACATTTACTTAATCCGAAGTATTTAAAGAGAACAGAAGCTGAGGAAAAGTTAGTTAGTAATGATTAGAGAAGTCGATGATTTTAAATTAATATATTCTTTCTTTAAAAAATTTTTTCCACAATATAAGAATTCTTATGATCCTTTTGAATGTTTTTATGGTTATTTTGAGAGTGATAAATTGATTGGTCTTATAAGTGTGAGTAAGATTTATGAGCGAGAAGAGATAAATTATATTGCGGTTGATAGTGATTTTCAAAAAAAAGGTATTGGCAAGAGTTTACTTGCTTATGCGACTAATGGGTTTGAGGTTATAAGTTTAGAGGTCGCTTGCGATAATAATAGCGCGATTGAATTTTATTTAAGAAACGGCTTTGAGATTTGCTCGGTGAGAAAGAATTATTATGAGACAACGAGTGGATATTTAATGGTTAAAGAAGTAAGGTGATTTTATGTATATTTTAGCAATCGAATCTAGTTGTGATGAAACTAGCGCGAGTATTATAAAAGATGGAAAAGAAGAGATTTCAACGGTTGTTTTGTCACAGATGGATACTCATGCAAATTTTGGCGGTGTTGTTCCAGAAATTGCCAGTAGAATGCATATAGAAAATATAACGATGGTCTTGGAAGAATGTTTAGATAAATCTGGCTTGACAATGGATGATATCAATGCGATTGCGGTAACTTATGCACCTGGACTTATCGGTTCTTTGCTTGTAGGTTTAATGGCTGCAAAAACACTTGCTTTTGTTTATGATAAGCCACTTATCCCAGTTCATCATATTGCTGGACATATATATGCAAATAATTTGGTAAAGCAGCTTGAATTTCCACTTATTTCACTTGTTGTAAGTGGTGGACATACAGAACTTGTATATATGAAGGAAAATTATAGCTTTAAGAAATTAGGAGGAACACTCGACGATGCCGTTGGCGAGGCTTACGATAAAGTAGCTAGGGTTATTGGTCTTCCTTATCCTGGGGGTCCAAGAGTTGATAAATTGGCAGCGGCTGGTCAAGATGTTTATGATTTGCCGGTTCCACTAGATGATGATAGTTATGATTTTAGTTTTAGTGGATTAAAGAGTGCGGTTGTTAATTTGGTACATAACGAAAAACAACGAGGCAATGAGGTGATACCAGAAAACGTGGCGGCATCTTTCCAAAATAGAGTTACCGAGATTTTAGTTAAAAAAACAATGAAGGCATTAAAAGAATACGATGTGCATAATTTGATTGTGGCTGGTGGAGTGGCAGCTAATAAAGGACTTAGAGCGAAACTAATTTCCGAATGTGAAAAGTATGGGGTCGATTTAACTTTACCAGAGATAAAATATTGTACAGATAACGCGGCTATGATCGGAGCGGCTGGATATTATGCTTATCAAAAAGGTAGAAGAGCTTCGCTTGATTTGAATGCAGAAGCTAGTGAGGAATTAAAATAGAAGTGCGGTAGGCACTTTTTTTGTCTATTTTTTTAGGTGATTTTCTCTAACCATTTGGATTTATACGAATATAATACCAGTGGAAGGGAGAGGTTTTGTTTGAAAAAGATTATAGCTATACTGATAATAGTTTGTCTGATAGTTGTAGGCTTCTTTGTTTTTAGGAAAGAAGAGGAAGATACTGGTTTAAAGAAGGTTAAAGTAGCTGAAGTTACTCATAGTATATTTTACGCACCACAATATGCCGCACATGCACTGGGATATTTCGAAGATGAAGGTTTAGATGTCGAAATTATTTTGACTTCAGGTGCGGATAAGGTTACGTCAGCTGTACTTAGCGGTGATGTACAAATTGGTTTTTGTGGTAGTGAATCAACCATATATGTTTATAATCAGAAACAAGAAGATTATTTAATTAGTTTTGCTGGTCTAACTAAAAAGGATGGAAGTTTTTTAGTAGCTAGAGAAAAGACCGATAATTTTAAATTAGATGATTTAAAAGGTAAACATATTATTGGAGGTCGCGAGGGTGGTATGCCGGCTATGACTTTGGAATATGCTTTAAATAAAAATGGCGTTTCTAGTGATGAGACAAATATCGATACTAGTATTGATTTTGCGTCAATGTCAGGGGCTTTTATGAGTGGTACTGGTGATTATGTTGCCCTTTTCGAACCAACGGCTTCAGAGCTTGAAAAAGAGGGATATGGTTATATTGTAGCTTCTATTGGTGAGCTTGGTGGTGATGTTCCTTATACAACATATAACGCGAAGAAGAGTTATATCGAAGATAACCCAGAAGTAATAGAGGGTTTTACTAAAGCAATTCAAAAAGGTTTAGATTTTGTTCATACGCATTCTAGTGAAGAGATAGCAGAGGTTATCGAGGATTATTTCCCAGATACGGATATGGATGATTTAGTAAGTATTGTACAGCGATATAAAGATATTGATTCGTGGTATGACACGACATATATTAGCGAGGATGATTTCGATCATATTCAAGAGATTGTAGATAATGCGGGACAACTTGAAGCGAAGGCACCTTACAATAAATTAGTTGATAATACTTATGCCGAAAAATGAGATTATTTTAAAGATAAAAGATATCAAGAAAACTTATCATACTAAAAAGAATGAAATTTTAGCAGTGGATAATTTTTCTTTTAATTTAAAAAATGGTGAGTTCGTAGCTATAGTTGGTCCGAGTGGATGTGGAAAAAGTACAATTTTATCAATTTTATGTGGTTTGGAAGAAGCATCTTCTGGAACGATAGAAATGGATGATAATTTAAAATTTGGATATATGCTTCAGAGCGATAATTTGTTTGAATGGCGAACGATTTATAAGAATTGTTTGCTGGGGTTAGAGATAAAAAGTCTTAAAGATAAGGAACATCTCGATTATGTAAATAAGTTACTTAAAACGTATGGACTTGAGGAGTTTAAAAACGCTTATCCATCTAATTTATCAGGTGGGATGAGACAAAGGGTTTCGCTTATTAGAACTTTGGCAACTAAGCCAGATGTATTACTTTTAGATGAACCTTTTTCGGCGTTAGATCAGGAGACAAGGCTTGCCGTTTCTGATGATGTTTATAAGATAATAAAGCGAGAGAATAAGAGTGCGATTATGGTAACACACGATATAGGAGAAGCGGTTAGTATGGCCGATAGGGTTATAGTTTTATCGGATAGGCCGAGTGTGATAAAAAATATATACGAAATAAAAATTGAAGATAGAAAAAATCCAATTGAAAATAGGCAGACAAAAGAGTTTGCAAAATATTATAATTTGATATGGAAGGATATTGGTTATCATGTACAGTCTGGAACATAAGAAGTTTTTAAAGAAGATTAAAACGACAAGTATTTTAGTTCATACGGTTCAAATAGTAATTATTGTGGCAATTATTGCAGTTTGGCAGATAGCTGCCGATAATGAATGGATTAATACGTTTATCTACTCAAGTCCGAGGGCAATTCTTGGAACGATTGGAGATTTATATCAGGATGGAACACTTTTTCATCATATTGGTGTTACTTTTTACGAAGTTATTTTAAGCTTTATTTTGGGAACGATTATCGGAGTAGTTACGGCTAGTATACTTTGGCGGTTTAAATTTTTATCAAGAGTGGTTGATCCATATTTGACAATATTAAATAGTTTGCCTAAAGTTTCTTTAGGACCGGTGATTATAATTATTGCTGGAGCAGGAGTTAAATCGATTATTTTAATGGCTTTATTTATTTCCGTAATTGTAACGGTTATAAATGTTCATCAAGCTTTTATAAGTACCGATTCTAATAAGATCAAGCTTTTAGAAAGTTTTAAAGCGACAAAAAGTCAAATATTTTTCAAATTGATTTGGCCGAGTAATTTTAGAAATATGGTAAGTACTTTTAAGGTTAATTTAGGTTTGGTTTTTATCGGGGTAATTATGGGAGAATTTTTGGTGTCAAAGGCCGGAGTTGGATATTTAATAATGTATGGTTCACAAGTTTTTAATTTGAATTTAGTAATGACAGGAATTATAATTTTAGCTATTATGGCAAGTTTAATGTATTATTTAATTGTTTTTTTCGAACACAAATACCAGAAATAGAGATTTACCTCTATTTCTTTTCATTTTGTGATTTTTTTTTACAAAAAATTATATTGTGTATTTTAGACGATAGTGTTAAAATGATATATAGTAGGAGACTACATAGAAGGAGGAAAAGGCGGATGGCAGAAAAAACTGTTAGTAAAAGAAATAGTGCGATTGAGTTTTGGCGTTTTATTATAGCTATAGCTATTGTCGGATTCCATATCGGATTTATTATTGCCAATACTTGTAATGGTTCAAATGGTTATTATTTGGAATCATCAAACTGGTTCTTTGGATCAAGTGAGGTCTTATGGATTTTTACGATTACAGCTGGATTCTTTATGGTTTCACACTTTAAGAAGAGAGTGGCCGATAAAGAATACAAAGAACAAAGTGCGTCTGCGCGAGCATGGCAATATACTTGGTCAAGAATTAAGTCTTTGTTACCAGTTTTAATTATCGGATATGTTTTAGGTGTATTTATATGTACTAAATTCTATTATCCTGATTATAATTTGCAACAGACTTTAACGATGACAGTTAACAGTATTTGGGAATTTTTAGGTTTCCATGCGGCTGGTCTTCGTAGTTCAGGTAATGAATTCTTTAATTTAAATGGGCCACTTTGGTTTATTTCAGCTATTATAATCGTCGGTTATTTCTTATATTGGTTATTATGTAAGAATGAAGAACTTTTAGCTGGTATTATTGCCCCATTCACTTTAATTTTCTTAGGTGGTTGGTGGTGTTTCACTGGTACAAGAGCTTCACAAACTGCTTGGTCAACAATCGGTTTACAGACAGCTTCTACTAATAGAACTGGTGGCTCAGCTACTGATACGACAGCTATTTTAGGTTTTAACAATGGTTTACTCTTCGTATTAATGGGTATGCTGGCGGGAGTGATTCTTTATTACTTAATTCAAAAGATTAAAGATCACAAGTTTACAAATAGTGGTAAATGGGCACTTACTATTTTATATTTAGTTTGTGGTGGTTTATTACTATGGTATACAATTTACCCAGCTACTTGGTTTAATTTAGAGAGATGGACTGTTGCATTCTTATGTATGGCTGTTATTGGTTTAACTTTACTTAATAAGGATAAAATTACTGGTTTATTAAACAATAAATATACAAATGGTTTACTTAATTATTTAGGAAGTATTTCATTACATATTTATATGTTACATTATCCAATTGCAATTCTTATTTTAAGAGTGTTTGGACCTAATACAAAAGCTACTACTTATTCTTTCTGGCAAGTATATATTCCGACAATAATATTAACAATAGTTTTAAGTGCATTTCTTAAAGCAGTTATGGATATTATTAAGGATGAAAGACAGGAAGCAAGAGAGATAGAATCAAAGCCAAAAGCTAAAAAACAAAGTTAAAATGCTTTGTTTTTTCTTTCCAAAATATCTTTATTTTTGATGTTAATTTGTGTTATATTAAATAATAGGTGATTGTATGAAAGTAATAAAAAGGGAAGATTTAGGAAAAATTATAAAAGACGGCGATACGGTTGCAATAAGTGGTTCTGGTGGTTCAGGGTCTGCGGAAGAGCTAATTAGAGGTATTAGTGATAGCTTTGTAAAGACTGGGCATCCTTGTAATTTGACAGTTACTTGTGGGATAAGTCCTGGTAATTTAACTAATGATGAAGTTGGAATGAATATGCTCGCAAAGGAAGGTTTAGTCGGCAAGGCTATATGTGCCCATTTAGGAATGGGGAGAGTTTTTGGTAATGCGATTGGTAAGAATCAATTTCCAGCATGGGCTGTCCCTCTTGGAGTTATAAATCATTTGTATAGGGCAATAGCTGGTCATGAAATAGGAGTTTTAACGAAGGTTGGTCTTAATACTTTTGCCGATCCACGTGTTGAAGGGTGCTGCGCAAATGAGAAGGCTAAAGCTTTAGAACCTTTGGTTAAGCTTGTAAATATTGAAGGTAAAGATTTGCTTTTATATAAATCTTTTCCAATAGATGCGGCTATTATAAAGGCTACTTATGCTGATGAAGATGGTAATATTTCATTTGAGCATGAAGCTGTTATTGGTGAACAATACAATATGGCTATTGCCGCACATAATAGCGGAGGTAAGGTTATTGTTCAAGTTGAAAAGATAATGATGAAAGATGGTCTTCGAGCAAGAGATGTTTTAATTCATTCTTCTTTAGTCGATTATGTTTTAGTAGCTGAGCCGGATACTTCTTTGGGTGATTATAATTTACCAGTTTATAGACCAGAGATGACGGGAGACAAAAAAATTGCTCTTGATGAGATTGCAATAAGGCCACTTGATGAAAGAAAAATATGTGGTAGAAGAAGTGCGATGGAACTTAAGAAAGGTTATGTCGTAAATTTAGGTGTTGGAATGCCTGATTCTGTAGCTAATGCCTGTGCGGAAGAAGGGATTAGTGAAGATATTTATTTATCAGTTGAGTCTGGGCCAACCGGAGGAGTACCTATTGGTGGTGTTGCTTTTGGTGGTTCGATAAATCCTGATTCAGTTATTCCGACGGCGGAACAATTCGATGCATATAATGGTGGTAGTCTTGATATGTGTATTGTTGGACTTGCGCAGGCCGATGAAGATGGCGATGTAAATGTTAGCAAGTTTGGAACGCGAGTTACTGGGCCGGGTGGTTTTATAAATATTACTCAAAATACAAAAAAAGTTATATTTATGGGAACATTTACGGCTGGAGGACTTGAAGAAGAGATTAAGGATGGGAAACTTCATATTATTAAAGAGGGAACGATAAAGAAGTTTGTAAAAAATGTTCAACAAATTACTTTTTCAGCTAAAAATGCGAACGATAATAATCAAGAAATATTGTATGTAACTGAAAGAGCGGTGTTTAGACTAGTTGGTTTAGGTTTAGAACTTATCGAAATTGCGCCTGGAGTAGATCTTGAAAAAGATATTTTAGAGCAAATGGAATTTAAACCGTTTGTTTCTCCTGATTTGAAATTAATGGATGAAAGAATATTTAAAGAAGGTAAAATGGGCCTTAAGATTTAAATATTCTTTTTTTAAGCGTAATTTTCTATAATAAATAAAAAAAAATTACGGTGTGGCGTAATTTTTTGACAAATTAAAAATATAATATTATAATATAGGCACAAGGAGATGATGGTTTGTGGTAATAAGGGAAAGATATTTGAAACAAATAAGACCATTTTATGATCAAGATTTAATTAAGGTTTTGATTGGTATTAGGAGATCTGGTAAATCGGTAATTTTAAATCAGATTATCGATGAACTTAGAGAAAAGGGAATTGATGATAAACATATTATTTATATTAATTTTGAAGATTTTGATTATGATGAATATACTGATCCTAAAAAATTAAATGATTATGTAAAAGGAAAAATAATCGATAGTAAAAAATATTATTTGTTCTTTGATGAAATTCAAAATGTGGATAAGTGGGAAAAAGTTATTAATTCATTTAGAGCAACACAAAATACTTCTATTTTTATTACGGGCTCAAATAGTGATTTGCTTTCTAGTGATTTGGCAACTCATATTGCTGGAAGATACGTAAGTTTTAGAATTACACCTTTTACGTTTAAGGAGGCTTGTGAACTTTTAAATATCAGTGATAGGCAAGGGCAAGAAAATGAGTTTTCTGATTATATTAAATGGGGAGGGCTTCCTCAAAGGTTTATGCAGACTGATGATGAGTCTAGGAAAATTTATTTAAAAGATGTTTATGATTCGATAGTTATAAAGGATATTATAAAAAGATTTAATATTAAAGATATAGATTTACTTAATAGAATTGTGACATATATTTTGACGACTCCATCACAGACTTTTTCTCCTGAAAATTTAAAGAGATACTTTGAAAGTGAATCTAGAAATGTTTCTTTAGAAACTTTATATAATTATTTAGATTATATTATAAGAGCTAATTTAATTTCAAAGGCAGAAAGATATGATATAAGAGGAAAAAGAATTCTTACAGGTAAATATAAGTATTATTTAACTGATTTGGGTTTTACTAATATTCTGAGTGAGGGTAAAAGAGAACAAATAGGTGCTTATTTGGAAAATATCGTTTACAACGAACTTTTGGCAAGAGGTTATAATGTAAATATTGGTAATGCAGAAAATGCTGAAGTTGATTTTGTGGCAACACGTTTTAATGAGAAGATTTATATTCAAGTGGCTTATGTACTTTCTGATGAAAGGGTTATCGATAGAGAGTTTGGTGTTTATAAAAAAATTGAGGATAATTTTCCGAAATATGTACTTACGATGGATAAATTTGACTTGTCACGTGATGGTATAATTCATAAAAATGTTATCGACTGGTTACTTGAAGAATAGAATGAAATGATTGTAATTTTATCATAATCTCTTGAATTCAGAATAAAAAAAGAGTAAACTTATGATTAATATACTTAGGGGAGAGGGCGAGATTATGAGAGAGGTTACTTATGAAGATTTAATGGATAACGTTAAGAGTTATATAAACGATGATGAATCTTTAGAACTTATATCTAAGGCATTTTTCTGTGCGAATAAGTTTCATGCTGGTCAAAAGCGTCAGAGTGGTGAGGATTATATTGTCCATCCGCTTTCTGTCGCTTTTATTTTATCGGAAATGAAGGCTGATGCAGATACGATATGTGCGGGTCTTTTACACGATACGATTGAGGATACTAGTATGAGCAAGGAAAAAATTGCGGCTGATTTTAACGAGACTATCGCAAAGTTAGTAGATGGGGTTACTAAGATAAGTAAAATGAATTTTTCTTCTAGAGAAGAACAAGTTGCGACTAATACGCGAAAGATTATTACAAGTCTTCAGGAAGATGTGAGAATTGTAATTATTAAGCTTGCTGATAGACTTCATAATATGCGAACTTTAGAATATAAAAGCGAATTTAAACAGAAAGAGAATGCTTTAGAGACGATGGAAATATTTGTTCCACTTGCTTATAATTTGGGAGCTTATAAGATAAAATCAGAGCTTGAAGATTTGGCTTTGTATTATTTAAAAAATGATGCTTATGTGAGTATTGAGGATAAGATTAGTGAGATGAATCCTGAGGCGACAGAGATTACTAAAGAGATGGCTTCAGATATGACTGCTATTTTAAATAAACATGGTATTCCGTTTGATTATATGACAAGAATAAAGAGTATTTATGGAATTTATAAAAAGCTTTCTAAGGGTAAGAAAATGAGCGATATTCACGATTTACTTGCGATTAAAATAATGACAGACAGTGTGGATGATTGTTATAGGACATTAGGTTTTGTGCATAATGAATTTGCCCCGCTTAATAGTAAATTTAGAGATTATATTGGGCTTCCTAAAACTAATATGTATCGGTCACTTCATACGACAGTTTTTGGATATGAGGGACATTTAGTTCAGTTTCAAATAAGAACTTACGATATGGAAAAAATAGATAATTATGGACTTACGGCTTACTGGGATATTAAAAAACACAATGCGAAATACGAGATGCAGGAGGATCTTAAAAATAAACTGCCGTTTTTCCAAACTATTAAGGATATTGATTATTTAACTAACGATAATGCGGAGTTTGTAAAAAACGTCAAAAGAGAACTTTTTAATAAGACGATTTATGTTTATACTTATAAGGGTGATGTAGTTGAACTTCCAGCCGGAAGTACGCCAATCGATTTTGCGTATAAACTGGGAGCAGATATTGGAAATACTATTGTAAGTGCGACGGTTAACGATGCATATGTTCCAGTGGATACAATTTTACAAAATAGAGATAGAGTTAAAATAATTACAAATGATAAATCTTTACCAAATGACGAGTGGAGAGATAAAGTTAAAACGGTTAAAGCAAAGAAACTTATAAAAAAATATAGTAGGTGATTTAAGTCATGAATATATACTATAAAATATAAATAAATTGTAAGATTTTATTACTGAATATATTATACAAGGAGCAAAATATGAAAATAATATATCTAATGAGTGGACCTGATAAAGTAAATGGATTTGATGAAAAAATTAGAAACGAGTTGAAAAATGATTTAAAGGGTACTAAAAGTTTAACATTTATTGTTTCTTCACCAGATTCGTTTGCCAAAAATGATATGTATATAAATGGTAACGGACAAGTTATAGGAGTGAAAAATTTTTTAAGAGAGATTTCTGAAATAGAAACGTTTAATATTTTGGATAACCGCGTAGATATAGAAACTGGAAGTAAATTTATACAGTCTTCAGATGTATTATATTTTCTAGGCGGTGATCCTTTTGAACAAATTAAATATATTAATAATAATGGATATGATAAGTTGTTAAAAGAGTTCAACGGAATTATTTTAGGCACTAGTGCGGGAGCGATGAATTTAGGAAAAATATCATATTATTCAAAAGACGATGATTATGATAAGTCATTATTTTATGATGGACTTGGAATTACAAATATTACTATTGATCCTCATTTTGATATAAATAATAGTGAACAAATTAATGAAGCACTTACAAATTCAAAAGGTCATGAAATAATAGGAGTTCCAAACAATTCGGCTATTAGAATATGTAATGAAGATATTCGTTATGTGAATACATGTTATAAGTTTGTTGATGGGAAAGTTGATATAATCAATGAGTAATCAAAAAAAATTAATTTGTGTTTTTATTAATATTAAAAATTGTTATGATTTTTTTCTAGAGGAGTTTTAGAGATGAAAGATTATATTGAAAGTGGAATAAAAGAATTATTTGATACAAACAAGAATGTCATTGTTATGGAATCACCAAAGATGGAACTTGGTGATTATTGTGTACAGTGCTCTAATTTAAGAGATAATAATTATAAAAATCCAATTCAGATTGCTGATTATATTAAGGATAATTTTGATGATAAGGACAATCTTTTTTCTGATATTAAAGTTGTTGGTCCATATGTAAATTTTTATTTAAATTATGATAGGTTTACAAAAAATGTAATTTTGGAAATAGAAGATAAACAAAAAAAATATGGTTCATTTAATCAGGGTGCAGGGAAGTCATTACTTATTGAACATACTTCAATTAATCCAAATGCTTAACCACATATTGGGAGAATAAGAAACAGTTTGATAGGTGATTTTATATATAGGTTATATGATTTTGTTGGGTATAATGTTAAGCGACATTATTTTATAAATGACTTAGGTAAAAAAATAGCTTTACTTGTAATTGGTGTTTCAAGATACGGATTAAAAGATGATAGTTTTTCATCAGTGCTTGATACATATGTGAAAATTTCAAAGCAAGCTAAGGAAGATGAATTAACTGAGCAAGAGGCATTTGATTTGCTTGAAAAGGCTGAATCAGGTGACGAAGAGACAATTAAGATGTTTAAAGATATAACGGACAAATGTGTTGGTGGACAGATGAAAATATTTGACGAGTTAGATATTCATTTTGATTTTTTTACACATGAATCTGATTATGTTTATGGTCATTATTTATCTGAAATATTAAAATTAATTGATAAAAAGGGAAAACTTCATAAAGATGAGCTTGGCAGATGTTATGTTGATTTATCTGGTTACGATATTCCAACTAAAAATCCAGTTTTAGTTTTAACACGTTCAAATAATACATCTTTATATCCAATTAAGGATATTGCTTATACAATTTATAAGATGAAAGAAAATTCTGAAAACAATATTATTGTACTGGGAGAAGATCAAGCTGTTTATATGAGTCAAATTGCGGCTGTAATGGATATTTTAGGATATAAAGCACCAGAACTTGTAAGTTATTCATATGTGCTTTTAGAAGGAGATAAGATGAGTACTTCTAATGGGACAGTTGTTTTGGTTACTGATTTTATGCGTGAGGTTACAAACACATTAAATGAAGAACTTTTAAAGAGAAAAAGTGAAATTTCATTAGAAAATTTAAAAATTTTAAGAAATGCCTGTATTAAATTTACAATGCTTAATGTTTCTAGAGGAAAGATTGTTAATTTTAATTTAAATAAGGCTGTTAGTTTTACAGGAGAGTCTGGAATATATATTTTATACAGTTTGGTTAGAATTAATTCGTTACTTAGAAATTGCAATGAATCTTTAGATAATGATATAAAATTCGAAAATGATATTGAAAGACACTTGATTAAAAAAATGTATGAATTCCCAGAACTTATTGAATCATTATTAAAAACTAAAGAGCCAGCTCATTTGACTAAATATTTATTCAATTTAGCACAGGAGTTTTCTAAGTTTTATGATCATGTTAATATAATTAAAGAGAAAGATGATGATTTAAGAAAATCTAGAATTAGATTACTTAAATGTTTAAGAACAGTAATTACTAATGGACTTGGTATTTTGGGAGTTAAAACAGTAGAAAAAATGTAGAGGTGATTTATGTATAGTTTACTTTTTAGTGATTTTCCAAAAGGTGTTGATAATCACAAAGATGTAATAAAGAAATATATTAAGGATGATTATAAGGTTGCTATTTTACCTTGGGCTTTTCCTACTGAACTTGATGCAGAAAGGTTTGATAATGAATATTTTTCAAAAGATACTAATAGATATCAAAGATATATTGGCGCGTAAAGATGCTTGATATAAGAGATGAGAATATTATAATTTGTAATTGTTATAGAGAGTCTAGAGATGAACTTTTAAAAATTTTAGAAGATGTGGATGTTATATTTTTACCGGGTGGAAATCCTGAAATGATGTTTAGTAAGGTGGTTCACGATAAGGATTTACTTTATGTATTAAAATACACTAAAAAGATAGTTATTGGTGAAAGTGCGGGATGTGAACTGCAACTTAGAAGATATTTTATTACGGCTAAAAATAATTATTATAAATATTTTGCTTTTTATGATGGTTTTGGTTTAATCGATGATAATTTTTATATCGATGTTCATACGATTAACAATAAAAATTATTTAAATAAGTTAGAGAAAGTTGCTTTAGAATGTAAAAAGGATGTTTATGCGATATACGATGGTGGACTTATTGTCTATAATAGAGAAAATAAATCTTTAGATACTTTTAATCCGGTTAGAAAGTTTGAGGTGAGATGATGATAAAACCTAGGCGTTTAAATAAAGGTGATACGATTGCTCTTGTGAGTTTATCCAGTGGAATGGCTGGAGATAAAGAATATCTACATAAGTTTTTACTTGGTAAGGCGAGATTAGAAAATGATTTTGGATTAAAGGTTATAGTTATGCCTAATGCATTAAAGGGTAGTGAATATTTAGATAAGCATCCAGAGGCAAGAGCTTCTGATTTGATGGAGGCTTTTAAAAATAAAGAAATTAAGGGAATTATTTCAATTATCGGTGGTGATGATACGGTTAGACTTTTACCTTATATCGATTATGAAGTTATTAAAAATAATCCAAAAATATTTATGGGTTATTCTGATACAACGGTTAATCATTTTATGATGTATAAAGCGGGTCTTATTTCGTATTATGGTCCAGCTGTTCTTAGTGAATTTGGAGAAAATAATAAAATGCACGATTATACAGTAAAGTATATAAATGAAGTTTTATTTGAAGGAAAAAATAATATTTCAATAGAATCTAGTTCAGAGTGGACAAGTGAATTTTTAGATTGGTCAAATGAAGAAAATGATAACATTTTAAGGAACATGAATGTTGAAGAACACGGTTTTGAGGTTTTGCAGGGAAAAGGAGAGTTCAGCGGAGAATTACTCGGAGGATGTATAGATGTTTTTCAGATGATTGCAGGTACTGATGTTTGGCCGAAAAAGGATGAGTGGAAGAATAAAATTTTATTTTTAGAAACTAGTGAAGATGAACCAGAACCTGATACGGTTAAGTATTTACTTAGAAATTTGGTTGCTCAGGGGATTATCGATGAAATAAGTGGGATTATTGTTGGAAAGCCAAGTAACGAAAAATATTATGAGGAATATAAGGAAGTTTTTAAAAGGGTAATTGCTTTGGAAGCTTTAAAAAAGAATTTACCAATTTTGTACAATGTCAATTTTGGTCATACTGCTCCTATGTGTATTTTACCTATAGGATGTAAGGTTTTAGTTAATTTAGATAGTAAAAAAATAATTATTACTGAAAGTCCAGTTAAATAATTATTTTTTATTTTTTCAGTTTTGGTATATAATAGAAGGTACTCAGAAAGGAAATGAATATGGAAAATTATAATGGTTCGACGTTTCACAATGAACTTGAGGAATGTATAATGGAAATGGATATGAGGAAAAACAGGTTTGAAAGTGCTTCTTCTTCAGCAAAAGAGGATTATGATAAGGCATGTGCGGAGGCAGATAAGGAGTTTAAAGAAAAAGAGAGGTTACTTATAGAGAAATATGTTCGAAGGGTAAAACCTCTCGAAAGAGAATATTATAAGGTGGAGAGATGTGCGAGAAGGACTTTATCTGAAAAAAGTAGGCGCATAAATGATTTGCGTGAAAAAGTTTTAGAATATGCAGATGAATATTTTAAAAATAAAATTGAATTTGTTTTGAATCATCAAGAATACAGTTACTTAAGAGACAGTATATATATTATGAGAAAACGTAAGATGAATGAAATACGAAAAAAATACAATGATAAGATTTCCCGGGTAAAGAAGGAATATGATGATAAGGTTAAACCTTATTTTGAGAGGTATAAAGAAGCTAAAGATGAGATAGATAGAGATTTTTCTGAAATAAGACAAAATCGTGATATGAAAGTTAATACTGCTAAAGAGCATTATAATTTGATAATTAAAGAGGCAATAGATGAGTATAACAAAGGCGCTATTTCAGATGAACCTTTATTATCTAAATTAGTTAATAGAAATGTTCAAAAGGTTAAGAAGTTGTTAAAGTTAAAATAGGGTGGTTTTATGAAGGCAATCTATATTAGTATTAAGCCTACTCATTTAAATAAGATAATTAAGGGTGAGAAGACTTATGAGTTTAGAAATTACGTTCCGAAAAAGGGAGTTGACACTTTGTTTGTCTACGAATCTTTTCCAACTTGTGAGCTTAGGTATGTAATTAAGATAGGTGAGATTATAAAATACCCTAATAAAATAGTAAAAAAGGGAGTAGGAAATGATGAGTTTAATAGAGGGAATAAAAAGAGCAAATATGCGTATGAGATAAAAGAAGTTTATAAGTTAGATAAGTTTATTCCTTTAAAAGTTTTAAAGGAAGATTATGGTTTTAATCCACCTCAAGCTTATGCTTATAGTGATAGGTATTTAAAACTGACAGATTGTATAATAAATTCTAAAAAAATAAAAGCCTGAGTTCTAGGCTTTTATTAGTTTACCTTGTTTTAAAAGGTTTAACATTTTGACATTTTGTGAGTATGAACCGTGGTAATTTTCAATACCATTTTTTTGAGCTAAACTTTTTCGATAGCTATATGAACTATTTATACCGATTTGTTTTAAAGCATCGACAATTGATCCGTGTTTATAATTTTGATTGCTTAAATAGATTGTGGTAGTGTTTGTATTTTGGTAAGTAGAAATTTTTGAATTGGAGTTCGAATCAATTTCAACGTTTTGTGGGGTGGTTGAGGTTGTTTCGGTATTTTCAAGAGAAGGAGTTTGAGAGCTTTGTTTAGCTTCTTCTGGTTGTTCATCTTGCTCTTCACTTGGGGTTTGTAAGTAGACGATTGGATTTTCTTTGGTTCCATTTTCGTTTGCTATTTCAAGGTGAAGGTGTCGGCCGTAGGCGTTGCCAGTCTCACCCATGGTTCCAATAACCGTCCCTTTGTTTATATACTGTCCTTTATTTACTTTGATTGAGTTATATTTAAGGTGCGCATAAAGGGCTGTTTTTCCATTTGTTTGTTTAACTTTTACAAAGTTACCATAGGTTGCGAGGCCTTTGGAATTATGGTTTGGACCTTTGGTGTTGTTGACAACGGTTTCAACGATTCCATCTTCTAAAGATATAATGTCAGCTTCCTTGCGATCACCACTTACAATATCAAGAGCTTTATGTGATGAGTCATAGTTATTGCTTATTACCTCATTCATACTTGATAAAACGTGCTGCAACATTTAAATTTGTTTAAATCACCTCCTCATAGATATATATAGTACATTTATCTTCGATTTCCTTTTTTTTAGAGAAAAAATTTTAAAATATGGTATAATTATCATAGGAGTGGTAATATGGACTTAAGTAAACTTAACGATAAACAACGAGAAGCAGTCATGGAAACTGATGGTCCGATACTTGTTCTAGCGGGAGCAGGTAGTGGTAAAACAAGAGTTTTAACAACTAAAGTTGCTTATTTAGTTTTAGAGAAAGATGTTTTACCGGAAAATATTTTGGCAATTACGTTTACAAATAAAGCAGCCAAAGAAATGAAGGAGAGAGTTCATAAAATGCTTGGTTCTGATTCTTATAGAATACAGATATCAACTTTCCATTCTTTTGGGCTTTTACTTGTAAAAGAAAATTATGATAAACTTGGATTTGACAAAAATTTTACAATTTTAGATAGTGATGATGTTTTAACTATTATTAAGAGAATTTTGAAAGATATGAATTTGGATCCAAAAGTTTATAATCCACGAGCAATAAGAAATAAGATAAGCAGTGCGAAGAACGAACTTATGGATTCTAATTATTACAGTAGGTTTGCTAATTCGGAATACGAAGAGATTGTGCTGGAAGTGTTTAGAAAATATGAAAAGAAGATAGCTAAAAACAACTCTTTAGATTTTGATGATTTGCTTCTTTTACCGATAAAATTATTTAAAGAAAATCCCGATATTTTGAAAAAATATCAGGAGAGGTTTAAATATATTTTAGTCGATGAGTATCAGGATACTAATGAGGCTCAGTATAAGATGATTAAAATGCTTTCAGCTAAGTATAAGAATATATGTGTAGTTGGAGATATCGATCAGTCAATATATGGTTTTAGGGGGGCTAATTTTAGAAATATTTTAAATTTTGAGAAAGATTATCCGGATGCTAAGATAGTTCCACTTGAAGAAAATTACAGGTCGACTGGAAATATTTTAAATGTAGCTAACGATATTATAAAAAATAATAAGCAGAGGAAAGAGAAAAATTTATGGACGCAAAATGAAGATGGACCCAAAATTCGGTATCACCGAGCTTATGATGAAAAAGATGAAGCTAATTTTGTAAAGAATGAGATTCAAAAGTTAATTGATAGTGGGGAACCGAAGAGTAGTATTGCAGTTTTATATAGAACGAATGCTCAGTCGAGAAATATGGAAGAGGCTTTGCTTAAAGATAGTATTCCATATAAGGTTGTTGGAAGTTTTTATTTCTATAACCGAAAGGAAATTAAAGATTTAATTTGTTATTTAAAGCTTTTATATAATCCACATGACGATGTTAGTTTGCTTAGAATAATAAATGTTCCAAAGAGACAGATAGGTCCGAAAACAATCGAGAATTTAAGTGTAAAGGCAGTAAGTAATGGAACAAGTTTATATGAGGCAATCGATTCTGGTAAAGAGCTTCAATTTAAAAATTTAATCGAAGATATAAGACGTGAAAGTGAAAATTTATCTTTAACTGAACTTGTCGATTTGATTTTAGATAAATCGGGTATGAGGCAGGAACTCGAGGCGACAAAGACTATCGAGGCCGAAGTTAGACTTGAAAACTTGGAAGAATTTAAGTCTATTACGAAAAATTTTGAAGAAAATAATGGTATTATTGCTTTAGATGAATTTTTGGATGAAATTAGTTTAGTTGCTGATGTTTCTGAACATAATGAAAATAGTGATGTAGTAACTTTAATGACTATTCATTCAGCTAAAGGTTTAGAGTTCGATCATGTATTTATAATTGGTCTTGAAGAAGGTCTTTTCCCACACAATAACAGTTTATATGACGACGATGAACTTGAGGAAGAGAGAAGACTATGTTATGTAGCAGTGACGAGAGCAAAAAAAACATTAACTTTAGTTAATGCGAAAAGAAGAATGATTTATGGTAATACTAGTGTGAATGCGCCGAGTAGGTTTATTTCGGAAATAGAAGATAAATACTTGGAAAAGGATCCTGATAAAGAGGCAGAGGTATTTAATAAAGAAGATATGTTTGACGATAGTGCGACGTATAGTGTCGGCGATAAAGTTGTTCACAGTGTCTATGGCGAAGGTATTGTCGTTGGAATTGGAAATATTTTGACAATTGCCTTTAGTCATCCTTATGGAATTAAGAAAATTATGAAAGGTCATAAAAGTATAAGAAAGGTGGAATAAAATGATATTATCTTTTGTTGATAAGTTAAATGAATGGATTGAACCATTTAGAACATGGATTGAAAATAATCATAATAATCCATTCTTATGGGCTGGTTTAGTACTAGTAGGTTTAGCAATATTTGCGATTACTTATGACGCATTAAACAAGGATAAGTAATTTAAATAGAATGAGCTTTATGTTCATTTTATTTTTTTTTATAAATTATTTATGTGTATTTTACACAAGTCAAAAATGTAAAAAACAAATTAACCCCCTCTTAAGTTGACATTATTGTGGGGGTGTGCGATGAAATTGTACATACTAGGAAGGGAGCATTTTATATGAGGCAAAGATTTAATACAAGACAAAGAAACTATATAATATTAGGTTTATGTACTATTCTATTAATAATGGCTGCATGATATGCGGCATTTAGTTCAAGACTTACAATTAATGGAACAAGTAATATAACAAGTGAATGGAAAGTATTAATCACAGATATCCAAAGTGAAGTTTTATCAGAAAATGCTACTTTACATGATTATATGGCATATAATGCTTTAGATACTTATCCTGTATTTTATATTAATTCTGCAGTAAAATTTTTAGGAAGTGGCACACAATCTAATCCATACAGAATAAATTAAAAAAGTAATTTTAGATTTAATTCTAGAATTACTTTTTTAAATGTGAAATCTTTTCTTTTTAATTTTCATAAGTTCATTTGAAATGTCTTCGTATAATTCTTTGTTTTGACTGTAAAATATTTCGAATATATCACTATTTTCAGAATATAGTTTTTTTATTTTGATTAGTGTTTCTATTTCTTCATCTTCTGAAATATTATTTGGTTCAAGTGATTTTATAGCTTGTTTGGTTTCTTTATCGCTTGTAATAGGTTTTATTATAACGTCGCCTTTTTTATCTTGAAGAAGTTTTGTATTAAAAACACTTAGACGATAAATACGGGATTGGGTTGGGTCTAGAAAATAGTTTTTTCCATTTTGTTTTGATAAACAGATTCGGTGATTTCTACCTATTAGTTTTAAAATATTTTTTTCTTTTTTCTCTTTTTTTTCAAATTTTAAGTGTCTTAAGAAATATTTATTTTGAATTTTATCGAAATACTGGTATTTAAATTCGTTTGTTTCGGTATTTATTATGGGTTTAGTTTTAATATATGTTTGATAATCAATTTCAGTTAATTCTTCTTTGGTATTTATTTCATATTGTTTGTCGTAGCACCCAATACTATATGACTCTATTTGGTAATTATTTAAAATATCTGTAAGTAATTGTGCTTGATGGCGACATACACTTTGGCCAGTAAAGACGTTTGCTCCGCTTATTACTGAAATATCTATGGCATTTTTATCACTGAATATTTGTTTGTGATTTTGAGAAAGGTAACCATCATTTAGAAGGTGTGCATAAAGGGCATATACTTCTAGAGGTGTTTTAAATTCAAATAAGAGATTTAATTTATTATAATTATTTAGAAATTCTTGGTATAAGTTTTTGATTTCAACGATGTTTTTAGTTTTTTCAATGTTTTTAGAATAAGTTAGATAGTTACCAAGAATTTCAGCTGAGATTAATAGTGGAGATAGTAAAAGAATTATTTGGTTATTCATAAATGAATTAGTGAGTGTAATGAATACGGGTGCGATTAAAGATATATCTCTTGTTTTTTCATATGTGTTTGTACTTATTTGATTAAATATATTTTTCATAATTTCCCCTTCTTTGCGGGAATATAATAACATATTTAGTTTTCTTTGTAAAATTAGTTTTTAAGTATCAAATGTATGATAAATAACAACATAATAATGATTAAAACGATTATAAATCTTAGTAATTCGTAAATCGTGAAGCTATCTATAATTTTAATCATCTCCTTACTACTTTTTTGAGGGGCGACAAAATTAATTTTACCACAGTATGTATAGTTTTCAGCTATTTATTTTTTTTGATGTGTAAAGGGTGTAAAGTTAGTTTTTAATTGATGTTTGGATAATTATCGTTTATAATAGTAATGGTGATAACAGTGATAGAGAAGAGAATACAAGAACTTACAGAGATAATTAATAAGGCAAATCACGATTATTATACTTTAGATAATCCGACGATTACGGATCAAGAGTATGATAGATATATGGAGGAACTTCAAAGGCTTGAAGAAGAATATCCACAGTATAAAAAAATCGATTCTCCAACTCAAAGGGTTGGTAGTGAGGTTATTTCAGAGTTTAAAAAGGTAACTCATGAAATTCCAATGCTTTCACTTGGAGATATTTTTAATGAAGATGAAATTATCGAATTTGATGAAAAGGTAAAAAAAGTTGTTCCAAATCCGAAATATGTAGCTGAGCTTAAGATAGATGGATTATCAGTTTCTTTACTTTATAGAAATGGTGAACTTGTTAGAGCAGCAACTAGAGGTGATGGGGTTGTCGGAGAGGATATAACGCATAATGCCAAAACAATTAAAGATATTCCACTTAGAATAAAAAAGCCTATAGATATTGAGGTTAGAGGCGAGATTTATATGAGTAAGGCTTCGTTTAAAAATTTAAATGAAAATGGAGCTAATTTTGCAAATCCACGTAATGCGGCAGCGGGTAGTGTGAGACAGCTCGATTCAAAGGTTGCGGCAAGTAGGAACTTATCCAATTTTATTTATCATTTACCAGATCCAGAGGATTATAATATACATACACACTATGATGCGCTTAATTTTATGAAGGAGCTTGGATTTACGGTTAGTCCAAATAATAGAAAAGTGAATAATATCGATGAGCTTATGGATTATATAAATTATTGGACTAAGGAAAGACCAAATCTTCCTTATGAGATAGATGGTATTGTTATTAAAGTAAACGATCTTAATGATCAAAAGAAACTTGGTTATACAGCAAGGTGTCCAAAGTGGGCGATTGCATATAAATTTCCAGCCGAAGAGGTTTTGACAAAGGTTCGGGATATTATTTTTACGGTTGGAAGAACTGGTCAGGTTACTCCTTCGGCTATTTTGGAGCCAGTTAGAGTTATGGGGTCACTTATTTCTAAAGCAACGCTGCACAACGAAGATTATGTTGTTTCTAAAGATATTAGAGTGGGCGATACAGTTTCAATTAAGAAGGCGGGAGATGTTATTCCTGAAGTTGTAAGATCACTTCCTGAGAGAAGAGTGGGGACAGAAAAGAAGTTTGAGATGATAAAAAACTGTCCAATGTGTGGAAGTAGTTTAATTCGCAAAGAAGATGAATCAGCTTATTACTGTATGAATGAACACTGTCCAGCAAGGTGGCAAGAGAAACTTATTCATTATACTTCTAGACATGCACTTAATATCGAAGGTTTTGGAGATAGAATAATCGAAGATTTTTATAACTTAGGTTTTATTAAGACTTATGAAGATTTTTATACTTTAGATAAGCATAAAGAAGATTTAATGGAACTAGAAGGATATGGTAGTAAGAAGGTAAATAATTTACTTACAGAAATTGAAAATAGTAAAAATTTATCTTTAGAAAGATTATTGTTTGGTCTTTCAATCAGACATGTTGGTCAAAAAACAGCAGATATTTTAGCGAGAAATTTTAAGAATATCGATAATTTAATGAATGCATCTGTAGAAGATATTGCGGCTGTTAAAGATATTGGTATGACAATTGCTAAAAGTGTAGTAAAATTTTTTGAAGATGAAAGAAACAAAGAGCTTATTGCTCATCTCAAAGATTTTGGAGTAAATATGTATTATTTAAAAGAAACAAGTGAGGAAGAAACTTTATTTACGGGTAAGACATTTGTTTTAACGGGTTCACTTGAGAGGTTTACAAGAGATGAGGCAAGAGAGAGAATTGAAGCTTTAGGAGGAACTGTTAGTAGTAGTGTTTCAAGAAAAACTGATGTGGTTGTAGCTGGAAGTGAAGCTGGGTCTAAACTTACGAAAGCCGAAGAGCTTGGAATTACAATTTGGAACGAAGAAGAGTTTATAAATAATTTATCTAGGTACTAGAAATAGTACTTTTTTAATTTTGTTTTTAATATATTTTGTTATATAATAAGGAACTGGTGACTTATATGAATGAACTTAGAATTATTAAAAAGAAGTATGGGGAAGTAATGATGCATTTGTGCAGGAAAATATTTCCTACTATTTTGGAAACTGATGGTTTGCTTTTGAAACTTTTAGAGGAACATTTTGCTTATAACCGTAATTTAGGTGAAGATATTATAAATAACGATAGAGTTTTAGAGTTTAAAGAGTATGTATATAGTTTGGTTAGTTATAAGGATAATCAAGTTGAGAGTGATTTTGATCCGGAGGTTCTGTTAGAAATGGCTGGATATAATTTATATGAATGTAAAACAGAGGAAGATATTCAAAGTTTTAGAAAGTATTATGCGGAAGGTGAAGAAATTTGTACTTTTAATGGTGGAAGACTTAATAAAGCAAGAGTTTTTTTTGCGGTTAAAAAGAATGTTTCTGATATTAAAAGAGAAGATTTTCCATGCGCATATAGAGATGATAAGTATGGGACGTCAGTTATAAGTATTCAATTTACTAAGGATGGCACGAATTCGTTAAAGATAACAAATAGATATAATCATCATGTAATTAATCCCGATGCGACTTTTGGCAATGATTTAGATAATATTATACCAGGTCTTACTTATGCTTTTGCTCATAAATATGGTTTGGTTCAAACATTTGAAGAGAATTTATTTAAAATGGACGGCTATATTTTGGCAAATGATGGTAAGTATTATAAATATAATTATGAGATAAACAATATATATTATTGTCCTGATAATGTGATAATTGATAATTTTGAGGTAAAGAAGTTTAACAGTGATAATTTTTTGGTTATCGATTATTTTGTTTTGGATTTAGAAAAAAAGAAAATGTATTTATACGATAAAAGTATTTCTGATGATTTTGAAGAAAAAATTTCAAAAATTTCTGAAATATCAGTTTATAAACACGAGGATAGTAAAGATGTTATAATAAAACTTAATAGTGGTGATTATGTAGTTCTTTTATTAGATAAGTTTAACAATTTAAAAGGACTTGAAAGTAATATGGATTCGGTTTTAGGCAATGAATTTTTGAGTTATGATGAAACAATTGAAAGTTTAATTTTACCGAATATTCAAATAGTAGGAGATGAATTTTTGTATTATAATACTAATCTTAAATATTATGATTTTAGAAATTTAAGGTGTGCTGGAAAGAAATTTTTATACAATAATTTAGAGATTAAAGATGTTTTTTTGCCATCACTTGAAAATGCGGATGATGAATTTATGTATTTTAACAAATATATAGAAAAAGCTTATATGCCGAAGCTTAAAGAGACTGGTAAGTATTTTATGTTTAGTGCGGAGCAAATAGAAAGGTTTGATTTTGGTTTGCTAGAAAATGTAAGTGATTATTTCCTTTATAACTTTAATTTTGTTAAGAAAGTTTATTTTCCTAATTTGGTAGAAATGGGAAATTACTTTATGTATTCTGACGATAATGTAGAGATTTTGGACGCGCCAAATCTTAGAGAAGTTGGGAACTTTTGTTTTTATAAAAATTCGGTTTTGCAAAAGATTATTTCCGATAATATTGAAAGTATAGGATATGGGTGTAATAAGGAGTTTGAAAGTTTTGATAAGAGAAAGGTACTAAGAAAGTGATAGTATCTTTTTTTGACAATTTATTTTTGATTTAGGGTTTATAATAGGAATAAATTAGTTTCAAAAAAATATAATTTTTTAGCACTATCCTATTGACAGTGCTACATGGGTGTGGTAAGATTATAGCAGTTAAGCAAAAAGAGTGCTAA
Source organism: uncultured Bacilli bacterium (assembly GCA_944329365.1). Taxonomy (GTDB): domain Bacteria; phylum Bacillota_I; class Bacilli_A; order RF39; family UBA660; genus Coprosoma. The sequence continues at coordinate 12,045 of CALVIC010000012.1, read as the reverse complement.
AGAAGGTGAAGGTATGATAACAGATAGGCAGAAAAAGCTTTTGAAAACGATTGTGGAAAATTATATTAAAACAGCAAGACCAGTCAGTTCAAAAGCTTTATGTAAGAGGTTTAAGTGTTCAAGTGCGACGATTCGAAATGAGATGGCATCACTTGAAGGACTTGGACTTTTACAAAAGACACATACTTCTTCAGGCAGGGTTCCTAGCGATAAGGGTTATAGATATTATGTTGATAATATTATGAAGCCTGAGGAGCTTAGTGATGAGGATGTTATGAGACTTGGTCAGATTTTTTCAAATAATTCTTTGGTACTGTCTGATGCAATTTCTAAGAGTATGGAGATTGTATCTGAGCTTACTAATTATACGGCTATAGTTTTGGGTCGTTCATCAGATGATAATAGGATTGCTAAGGTTGAGGTAGTGCCAATCGATAATAACAAAATGATCGCGATTGTTATTACTGATAAGGGTCATGTTGAAAACAGAAATGTGACAATTCCAGATAATATCAGTAAAGATGAGGTAAAAAGAGTTATCGAAATTATTGATAAATTGATTATCGGAGTTTCACTTAGCGATGTGGCAAAAGTTCTCGAATTTGAGGTTAAGCCAGTAATCGATAAGGCAGTGAAACAACATGAAGCTTTATATAATGCGTTTTACAATGCGTTTAGTGATTTTGGACCAAAACAAAGCGTGATGGTTCGAGGTACTAGTAATTTGCTTAAGGAACCAGAGTTTGACGATGTCGATAAAATAAGAAGTATACTTAATAAATTCGATGATCATGATTTTATTAGAAATATAAAAGAAGATGATGATGGAATTAAGGTTTATATCGGCAGTGAAAATCAGATAGATGATGATATTTCGGTAATTAAGACGTATTTTTATAAAGATGGTGAAGAAGGAACTATTGCTTTAGTTGGTCCTAAGAGGATGGAATATGGCCGAGCAGAAGCTTTGCTTAATTATATTAAAGAAAATATAGGCAGGTGATAGGTGTGAGCGAAGAAGAAAAGAAACATCACGACAAGGATGATTATAAAAAAGATAAGCATTATAAAGAACACGATGATCATAAGAAACACGATTATGACAAGCATAAACATGATAAGCACGATGGTCATAAGTATGATTATGATAAACATGAAAAACACGATGAGCATAAAAAAAATCATGATGATAAGTTAGAAAAACAAAACGAGGAGAATTTAAAGAAGATTAAAGATTTAGAAGAAGCTTTACTTCGGGCGCAAGCTGATAATGTAAACTACCGCAAACGTAAGGATGAGGAAGTTGCAAAAAGACTTGAATATGCGAATGAAGATTTGGTAAAAGAGATTTTACCGGTTGTCGATAATTTCGAGAGAGCGATAAGTTTAGATGACGATAATCTAGACGATGAGCTTTCAAAATTCTTACAAGGTTTTAAAATGATTTATTGTCATTTGGTTGATATTTTGAATAAATACGATGTCAAGGCGATTGACGGAGCGAATAAGCCTTTTGATCCAAAGTATCATCAAGCAGTTTTAACTGAAAAAGTCGATGGTATGGAATCTGGTATGGTAATCGAAGTTATGCAAAAGGGTTATTTATTTAAAGATAAAGTTATAAGACCGGCAATGGTCAAGGTTAGTGAATAGAGAGGAATGATTATTTATGAGTAAAACAATAGGTATTGATTTAGGTACAACTAACAGTTGTGTTGCTGTTTGGGAAGGTGGCGAAGCTAAGGTTATCGCTAATCCTGAAGGTTCTCGTACTACTCCTTCAGTTGTAGCTTTTAAAAATGGTGAAATTATTGTTGGACAGGCTGCGAAAAACCAAATGGTAACTAATCCAGAGACTATTTCTTCTATCAAGAGACTTATGGGTACTTCTAAGAAGGTTGAGGCTAATGGTAAGAAATATACGCCAGAAGAGATTAGTGCGATGATTTTAAGTGATTTAAAGAAGACTGCTGAAGCTTATTTAGGTGAGCCAGTTAAGAAGGCTGTTATTACAGTTCCAGCTTACTTCAACGATGCCCAAAGACAAGCTACTAAAAATGCTGGTAAGATTGCTGGACTTGAAGTTGAAAGAATTATCAATGAACCAACAGCTGCAGCTTTAGCTTATGGCCTTGATAAGCAAGAAAAAACTGAACAAATTTTGGTTTACGATTTAGGTGGTGGAACGTTCGATGTTTCAATCCTAGAAATCGGAGACGGTGTATTTGAAGTTAAAGCTACTAGTGGTAATAACCATTTAGGTGGTGATGATTACGATAAAAGGATTATCGACTACTTAGTAGATGAATTTAAGAAGGAAACTAGTATAGATTTATCTAAAGATAAGATGGCTATGCAAAGACTTAAAGATGCAGCGGAAAAAGCTAAGAAAGATTTAAGTGGTATGACTACTACTAATATATCTTTACCATTTATTTCTCAAGGTGCTGACGGACCAGTTCATTTAGAGAAGAGTTTAACTAGGGCTAAATTTGAAGAGTTAACTCACGATTTAACTGAATCTACTTTGGAACCAGTTAGAAATGCTTTAAAAGATGCTAAACTTTCTAAGAGTGATATCGATAAGATTTTATTAGTCGGTGGTTCTACAAGAATGCCAATTATTGCTGAGACTATTAAGAAAGAGCTTGGTATGGAGCCTTCTAAGGGTGTTAACCCAGATGAAGTTGTCGCAATGGGTGCTGCTATTCAAGGTGGAGTTTTAACTGGTGATGTTAACGATATAGTATTGCTTGATGTTACACCTTTATCACTTGGTATTGAAACACTAGGTGGAGTTTGTACAGTACTTATTCCAAGAAATACAACTATTCCAACAAGTAAATCACAAATATTCTCAACTGCTGCAGATAATCAACCAGCTGTAGATATTCACATTTTACAAGGTGAAAGGCCAATGGCTGCCGATAATAAGACTTTGGGTAATTTCCAACTTACTAATATTGCACCAGCTCCTAGAGGAGTTCCACAAATTGAAGTTACATTTGATATCGATGCCAACGGTATTGTCAATGTTAAAGCTAAAGATTTAGGAACTAACAAGGAACAATCTATTACAATTACATCTTCAACTAATTTATCAGATGATGAAATCGATAAGATGGTTAAGGAAGCTGAAGCTAATAAGGCTGCTGATGAAAAACGTAAAGAGGAAGCTGATACAAAGAATGAAGCTGAACAACTTATCTTTATGACCGAGAAATCTATTAAAGATTTAGGTGATAAGGTAGATGAAAAAGATAAGAAGGAAGCTGAAGATTTAATTAAAGATCTTAAAGAAGCTATGGATAAAAACGATATCGATGATATTAAGGCTAAAAAAGATAAATTAAATGAAAAGGCAATGGCTTTAGGTGCGAAAGTTTACGAAGAAGCTGCTAAGAAGGCTCAAGCTGAACAAAACAATGCAGATAATTCAGATGATAAAAAAGATAACGATGTAAAAGATGCAGATTATGAAGAAAAATAAAAGAGAAGTTCTAGGTGACTAGAACTTTCTTTAAGATAATGAGAAATGAGGGTAATATGATAAAGGAAAGGTTACGTAGTGAGATTAAAGAAGAGGATAAATGGGATTTAACGGGTCTTTATAAAACCGAAGATGAGTGGAATAAAGATTATAATGAACTTAAAGGTTTGATAGGTAAATTTAATGATTTTAAAGGTAAACTTAACAACGCAAAGGATATACTTAAATATTTTGAGTTTAATAATGAGGTTAATTTAAAACTTGAAAATGTATGCGTTTATACTTATTTAAAATTTGACGAGGATACAACTAATACACATTTTCAAGAGCTTAAAGGAAGGGCAGATAATTTAATTTCAGAATTTTCTCTTGTTTCATCATTTGTAATGCCGGAACTATGTAAATTATCTCAAAATGATATAGAGAAATTTATGACTGAAGAGGAAGGACTTAGAAAATATAAATACGATTTTGATTGTATTTTGAGGATAAAGAAACATGTTTTGTCTGATAAAGAAGAAAGTTTACTTTCCAATTTAGAAAAGCCGTTATCTGTTTCTGAAGAGGCATCTAGTTACTTAAGAGATGCCGATATGAAGTTTTCATCTATTAAGGATGAAGATGGTAATGAGGTCGAACTTACAAACACTAATTACGAGAGATTTATTACTTCAAAGAATAGAGAAGTAAGAAAGAGTGCGTTTTTAACTTTATATAAATCTTATGAAGAGCTTATTCATACTTTTGCGTCAGCTTATCAAGGTAAGGTTAGCCTTGCCAACCGAATGGCTAAAATAAGAGGTTATAAAGGTGCGCGAGAAGCGGCTTTAGATAGTAATTTTGTCGATAATAGGATTTACGATAATTTGATTTCAACAGTTAATAAACATTTAGACATTATGGACGATTATTATGCGATGAAACGAGAGGTTATGGGTTTACCTGAAATTCATATTTACGATATTTATAGTAGACTTGTTCCATCTTTTGATAAGAAGTACACTTTTGATGAGGCTAAAAACATGGTTCTTGAAGCCTTAAGCGTTTTAGGTGAAGATTATGTAAGTAATTTGAAGAAAGCGTTTGATGAAAGATGGATCGATATTTATCCGAATAAAGGTAAGACTGGTGGAGCTTATGAGAGAGGATGCTATAATGTTCATCCTTATGTACTTCTCAATTTTAATGGTAAGTTTAATGATGTAAGTACAATTGCTCATGAGCTTGGTCATGCAATGCATTCATATTATTCTGATAAGAATAACGATTATGCACATCATCAATACGAGATTTTTGTAGCTGAGGTGGCTAGTCAAGTAAATGAGATACTACTAGCTAAGTATTTACTTAATAAAAGTACAGATAGGAATGAAAAACTTTACATTTTAGATAATTTGATGGAAACATTTAAGGGTTCAATAATTAGACAGACGATGTTTGCTGAATTTGAGGATTTGATGCACAAAGAAGAAGCTAAAGGTACTGTTTTGACAAGTGACTTTTTATCAGACAATTATTATAAACTTTATCAAAAATACTCTGGTCATAATATGATAAGTGATAAAGAGATTAGATATGAATGGGCAAGAATTCCTCATTTCTATTATGATTTTTATGTTTATCAATATTCAACAGGCTTAGCTTCAGCTTGCTATATAGCTAATAATATTTTAAATAAAAAAGAAGGATTTTTAGAGAAATATTTGAAGTTTTTAAGTTTAGGTGGTTCAATGGATCCTACTGAAGAACTTAAAGAAGCTGGAGTCGATATAAGTAAGCCAGAAGTTATCGAGAATGCTTTAGAGATGTTTAAAGAAACGATAGAAGAGTTTAAGAAAATTTATAGTGAGAAGTAGGTGATTTTATGAATAAGAAGGATTATTATGAGGTCCTTGGAGTCAGTAAGGATGCAAGCGAAGCTGAGATAAAAAGTGCGTTTAGAAAGCTTGCAAAAAAATATCATCCAGATGTTTCTAAAGAACCTGATGCAGAAGAAAAGTTTAAAGAAATTCAAGAAGCTTATGCTGTTTTATCAGATGCGGATAAAAGAAGACAATATGATCAATTTGGTCATGCGGCATTTAGTGGTAACGGGGCTGGTGGAGCTTCAGGGTATGACTTTTCTGACTTTGATTTTTCAGATATATTTGGTGATATTTTCGGTAGTTCTTTTGGTGGAGGTTTTTCTGGATTTTCAGGATTTGGAGGTTCCAGAGGAAGTAGAGCTAGAAAAGGACAAGATACGGTTGTCAGAGTTAAACTTAGTTTTGATGAAGCGGTGTTCGGCTGCAAAAAGACAATTAATTTAACTTTAAATGAAAGATGTTCTGCTTGTGATGGTGAAGGCGGTACAGGAGTTACAACTTGTGATAAGTGTCACGGAAGTGGAACGATGACAGCTAATCAGTCTACTTTGTTTGGAACGTTTATGACAAGAACTACTTGTGATAAGTGTCAAGGCAAAGGTAAAGTATATAAGAATGTTTGTTCAAGGTGTAAAGGAAAAGGAACAGTTCGGGAAAATAAAGATATTGAAGTTAATATTCCAGCTGGCGTTGACACAGGTAATCAACTTAGGATTGCTGGTAAAGGTGAAGCTGGGGTTAATGGTGGACCAAATGGCGATATTTATTTAGAGTTTGTCGTTGCTTCTCATCCTTTATTTGAACGTGATGGTAATGATGTTTATTTGGATTTACCGATTACTATTACGGAAGCTGCTTTAGGTGTCAAAAAGGAAATTCCGACTTTGGATTCATCTGTGAAACTTAGTATTCCAGCTGGTAGTCAATCTGGTGATAAGCTTAGAATTAAGGGGAAGGGTATTGCCGATGTTAATTCAGGAAGAAAAGGCGACATTTACGTTGTACTTAACGTAGTTGTCCCAAAGAAACTTTCTAGAGAACAAAAGAAACTATTTGAAAAACTAGCGGATACAGGTTTAGATGAGGCACCAGAATTTGATAGAATTAAAAGATATGTAAAATAGAATAGTTTAGGCTATTCTTTTTTAGTGTAAATTTGACAAATATTGCTTTTTTTATATAATATTTAAGGTTTGAAAGTGGTGATTTTTATGTCTGATTTTGAAAAAAAATTAAATGAAATTTATAATATGTTAAAGGATGGTCAAAGGATTTCTACAAGAACTTTATTTAGTGATGGAACTAATATGAATATTTTCTTAATTAGTTATAACGAGATAATTAAGAAAAAGGCCAATGCGGGTAATAAAAAAGCTCAGTATGTTGATATGTATAATAATGATAAAAATTTATTTTATTTTTACTTTAAATTACATGAGGCTTTTATTTATGTAAGAGAAAATAAATATCCAGATGTAAAAGATAATATTGGGTTTAAAGATATGACGAATATGGGATTATGGCTGCAAAGTAATATAAAGAAAATTAAAGATATAGCTTTGAATGGTGATGAAGAAGCTAAATTTATAGTAGATAGTTATAATAAAAAAGATGTTATTTCAGATGATGATTTGGCTTTAGAAGCTAAAGTTTTAGAAGAAATTGAAGAACTTAAGAAAATTAGAAAGGAAATTTTACTAAAATTACAGGAATTAAATAGACTTGAAAATAGTTTTCGAATTAAGGATAACGATGTTATAAAATTATTAGATGGTTTTAGTAATAATAAGTTTAAAAAGAAGTTAGATAGACGAAGATTTAATGTGGCAATTATTAGAAATAATTTATGGGAAATAGTTTCGGATAATTTTAAGAAGATTTTTATAAAAAAATAAGTTAGTGTAAATTTGACAAATATTTGTTTTTGAGTATAATAACATACGTTTTAAAGGGGCGATGAGGTTATGAAAAAACTTAGTTTTGATGATAAATTAAGCGAATTATATAATTTCATTTTGGAAAATGGAAATATTGTTAGAAAAGATAAATTTAGCGATGGCGTTTTAATGTATTTTTGGTTTTACAATAACTTAGAAAAAATAAGAGGATTATCTTCTTCTGAGGCTTCTAAGATTATGGAGTGGTATAAAAATAAAAAAGGTAAGTTTGAAGTGAGAAAAAAAGAGTTATATGATTTTGTAATTCGAAATAATAGGCTTCCTAGTAAAAGTGATACATTTGCGGACGGGATTAATATGTATAATTTTGTTAGAGATAATAAGCAAAAGTTGATTGAATGTTCATTTACTGGTGATGAGGAAGGTATGCTTATAAGCGATTATTTACTGGGAATTGAACAAGAAAAATATGAGGAAGTGTTATCTTGCCTTGAAAAATATAATATGAAACAAACGGAATTTGCAAGTTTAATTCAAAAAGTTTTAACTTTATATCAAGAACTTAGAGAGCTGGATGAACAGACAGATTTAAATATCAAAAAGCTTGGTAATCCAACTTCGAGGATGAAGCTAGTAAAGGATAAAAACAGTATTGCTTTGCTGGTTCATAATGCCGATAGATTTGTAGGTGATGAAGAGTGCAAACGGATGATAAAATAGAAGAGCTTGCCAATGAGATAGTGTTTACGGATTACGAATTGTTTATCCCAACTAATTTTAGTGACGGGGTTTTAGTTAAGGACTGGTTTAGTCATATTAAGATGAAGTTATCAAAGCGGACGGATAAGTCAGCAAAGTTTGTATTTTTCGTTTTAAATAACCGAAGAAAAATAGCTTTTGAGCTAAAAAAACAAGAAATGTTAAGGTTTGTTTTATATGGAAAATTTCCGACTTCAAACGATAAAAAAGCAAGGTTTTATGATGGCTCTTTAATGGGAAATTGGTTTCGTAAAAATAAGGATAAATTAATAGAATTGTCTACAAAAAAAGATGAGGAGGCATCATTATTACTTAAAATATATAATAATCAAAAAAGGAAGAGTATAAAGTATCGAAGGTATTTGACGTTTGATGAAAAGGTTACAGAGCTTTATAAGCTTTTAATTGCAAATGATGATGTTTTTGATCGTAAAAGTAAATATAAGTTTAGTGATGGTGTCGATGTTAAATTTTGGGTAAGTAAAGTTAAAGATAGACTTTTAGCGTTAGACACATCAGAATCTAAATACATTTTAGAGAGAATTCCCAATTTTCTTAGTTTTGAAAACAAGCTTAAGGAGTTTTTAATTTATATAAACGAAAATAGGAAATTTCCTAGCACCGAAGATTTTAGTGATGGTGTGCGAATGAATAATTGGTTTTACAATAATCGTGAGAGAATTTATTTACTTAGTGAAAATGATGAGGTGGCAAGACTTACTGTTGATGTAATTTTAAGTTTTAAGCCAAATTATTTTGATTATTTAGATGATAAAGATAAAGGAGGAGTTAAATATGGCAATAAATAATGAAAATATACAGGATTTAGTTATGTTTGTTTTAACAAATAATAGATTACCAGAAGATGGTGATTTGTTTATAGATGGCAGTTCAATGAAGGATTTTTTGAAAAAAAATCTAGAGACAATCTATAAGAATGAAGGTAATGATGGTGAGATTAATCTTTTAATTAGTCTTATTAAAAATATCGATGGCGAATTTTTTTCTTTAGGTTATAGAGAGAAAAAAGATATATATGATGATAATTTTCGTAATATGATTAGTTCTTTTGAAAAAAGTTATCAGGATAAAAATGTTAATAATCATAGAAGACCTATAGTGGTTAAGGAACGTAAAAAAGAGGTTCATAAGTTAAATTTCTTTGATTTTGTTCGTGAGTTAACATCATATATTGAACATTATAATGAACTTCCAGGAACAAATAAATTTTTTAGTGATGGTAAGACTTCTATGAAATATTTTTTGGTAAAAAACAAAGAGAAGATATATTTAAATAAAAAAGATCGCAAGGATTTGGATTTGTTAAAGAAGACAATTCAAAATGTTTCTCCTGCCTTTTTTAGTGATGTTGAAATTTCTGATGATATTATAGAAGATACTTCTCCTATTATTCAAGAGAAGGCTAGTCCTAAAAAAAATGTAAAGGTTAGTACTTTTGATTTGCGATTACAAGAACTTTATTATGATATTATTGATTCAGAAAAATATGGATATAATTGTTCTATAAGGTTTAATGATGGCACTAAAAAGAAAGAATGGGTTATGGAAAGTGAATCTAAACTTACGGAAATTAACAATGCGATGTCTAATAAGGTTTTGAATTATTATTTTAAAAATACGGATAGTTTTTCTGAAGTTGTCCAAGAGGTTTGTGATTATCTTGATAAGAATAATTATAAGTTTCCGTTTGAAGATATGAGTTTAAATTCTGGTGAACTTTTTTCTGAATGGTTTAAATCTAATAGAAATAAAATAGATAATTATGTAAGGTATAATGATAGTAGAGTTAAACTTATTTTGGGGTGCTACTACGCTAGTCTTAAGTCTAATTTTGAAGATATGATTAGTGAAGTGTTTTCTTCGATTAATAACGGCACTTTAGATAAAGAATTAATTAAATGGGTAAATGATAATGGGGATGCAATAATACTTAGACAAAAGTTCGATGATAGACTAGTTTTGATTACCCACAAATTACTTACTAACTATATAACGTTTGATCAAGGAATTAAAGAAGTTACCGCACTTTTTAATAAGTATAGTTTTGCCGAAATGAAAGAAAAGAATATTAGGCTTAGTAATGGAACACTTGTGAAAACGTGGATTAGTAAGAGAAAACGTGATATTACTTGTAAACGTTTTTCTGATGATGTTTGTGATGTTTACTGTAATATAAAATATGGTGATGGTGATGATATATTTAAAAAAGAATGTTTTCTAAATTATGAGGCTAAATTATATGAAGCTTTTGTTATTTTAAAATCTTTGAATAATGTTCCGAGAAGAGGCGATAATGTTAGATTTAGCGATGGGACAAATGTGGGAAACTTTTTGGATTTTTCTAAGTCAAAGATTTATGAGAGTGATAATTTAATGGCTCAGGCTCTTGCTGCAAGAATTTTGAAAATGGAGCCACATTATTATGATGTGACTATAATAGGAATTGAAAAAAGAATGCGTAGAAAGGCTTTAAGAAAGGTTAAATAATGAAGGGACTATCATTTGATAAGGCTTTAGATGAAGTCTTTGAATGTATTAAGTTAAATGGCAGGATAACTAGAAATTATGATTATAGTCTTAGTAATGGTGTTAGTATGCATAGGTTTCTTGTTTATAACAAAGATAAATTGTATAATAGGACTGATGAAAAGGCTTTATTTATTGTAAATGTTCAGTGGGAAAGTAATCTTAGTTTTGAAGATAAACTTTTTCAGGCTTATGTATTTATAACTAGTTATGGAAATATTTATAGGTCATTAGATTTACATTTTAGTGATGGGTCAAATGTTTATGAGTGGCTTAGAAATAATTTTGACAAGATTGACGAGATGACTGATGATAAGGCAGTAAAAATATGTGAAAATCTCGGCTGGAAAATGGAAGAAAATGAAGTTTTTTTACTTAAATTATATGAAATATATTTGTTTTTAACTAAAGGGGCTTTGCTTACGGCCAAGAGAGATATAAATTTTACAGTTGATGATAGTTCATTATTTAATTGGTTTAGGTATAAAAAAAGAGAGGTTTATGAGCTTAGTTTTACAAATGATTTAGCTAAAGCTGTTGTTTGTGAACTTGAGAAGATTAAGCCAAATTATTTTGCAAAAGTAAAAAAAGAAATTTTAAGTGATAATGGTTTACCTATAGACAGCACTTATGATAAATTGGATGGGGTTATGAAACAAAAAGTATTAAAAATGATGTGAATCCCATTTAGGAGACATCTAAAAAAAGCAAATTTTATAAATATATGTTAGAGCAAGTATTCACAGCCTATTTTTAGCCAAATTCCAAGTTTGACGCATTATAAATAAAGGGTAAATGGCTGTGAATAGTAACTAAAAGTCAAGGGTGAACGAAGTGATTTTATCTCGATCCTTGATTTTTATTATATAGTTATAATATGCTTACAAATAAAGCTTGTCTTTATTTGTTATTGTTAGAATAAATTTTTTTTTTGGAATTTTTCTTACCCTTAAGCCTTTTCGTATTATAGAATTCTATCTATTCTTTAACTAAAGTTATGTATTCTTTCGAAGATGTGATATTATAATTGTACAAATTTTCCTTTTTAAGGAGAGAGTGCCAGGTCTCTATCAGCGAATCATCTATTGGTGTGCCTTTTCTAGCTATATGCCATTAGACTCGCAGATAGCTTTGTATTCATAAGATGTATATTGGAATCCTTGGTCTCAATGCAAGATTAATCCATGTATATCTTTTCTTTTTGATATAGCTTCGTTTAAAGTATCCATGATAAGTTTGTTATCATTGTGTTTAGATATTTTATAAGCAACTACTTTTCTATCATATAAATCAATTATTGCAGATAAATAAGCTTTAGCTCCTTTATAGGGACTTTCCAAAAATAAAAAGACTACTAATATAGCTTACAGTAATATTTGTATACTTTTTCAGCAGTCTCATCTGAAGGTTGACACACTATGATTATCTATGAAGGAGGTTAAAATATCAAAGTAAAAACATATTATAAACTTATTAATGACAAAAT
>CALVIC010000011.1 GCA_944329365.1 uncultured Bacilli bacterium | reverse complement strand
GTCATTGTTTTGTCACCTACCTATGCATTAATTATACTATAAATATTTAAATAATTTAAGTAAAATGCGAATTTCATCAGGATAAACACATAAGTTTTTACAAACTCATGCGTTTATCCTGTCCTTTCTTTAATTATTATATCATTATGTTTTAACATGTGTTATACTTAGAATTGATTGGATGTGAATTATGTTAGAAAAATTAAAAGGAAAATATGTATTTTTTGATATTGATGGGACTTTATCAGAGTTTAGATATAATGATAAGTTGTTTTCTGATGATCAAATTGGTTGTCAATCTTTAAATGATTTGCTTTTTGGAGATCTATTTTATAAAGCTAGACCGCTAAAAACTATGCAAAAGGTTATAAGTAATTTAGATAGTGATAAAGTATTTATTTTAGGGACAGTTTTTACCAGTAACGAAGCTCGGCAAAAGTATAGATGGCTGGCTGAAAATTTTCCTAATATAAAGAAAGAGAACATTATTTTTATAAATAGGGCTGAGATAAAACCTTTAGTTATTTTAGAATACGTAAAACATTTTAATTGGAATATTTCGGATGTTATATTTGTGGATGATAGGTTAGATGTTTTAAGGGAAGCAGAGGTACTTGGAATTAAGTCTTATCATCCTAGTTCTTTTGTAGAATAAAGTGTTTTTGTGGTATACTTATTTTGCGATTATTTTAAAGGTGGATGATTTAGATGAAGAACGACAATAAATTTTATTTTGAGATAACAAAAAGAATTCCTGGAAAGCTTGGAAGAGCGGGAATTATTCATACTCCGCATGGGGATATAAAAACCCCAGCTTTTATTGCGGTAGGGACTAAAGGTCATGTTAAGTTTGTATCAAATGAAGATTTAAAAAGTATTTATGCACAGGCGATGCTTAGTAATGGATATCATTTAAGAAATACTTCATATGAGATTGCCGAAAAAGGTGGGCTTAGTGCGTGGTCTGGATTTGACGGACCAACGATAACTGATTCAGGTGGTTTTCAAGTTATGTCACTCGGTTCTGGACTTGGTAAGGTTGTCAGTATGGATAGAGAAGATGAGATAGTAAATACTGATCCTAAGGATAGACTTGCTCATGTCAGTGAAGAAGGAGTTAGTTTTTACGATCCGATTTTAAATAAGGAGGACTTTATCGGACCTGAAGAGTCTATGCAGATACAATGCAGAATTGGGGCAGATATTCATATGGCTTTTGATGAGCTTACTTCACTTGCCGATAGTTATGAATATAATGTCGAGGCTTTAGGTAGGACTGAGAGATGGGCGGTTAGAAGTTTAGAAGAGCATAAGAAACATTGTATGGATTTAGGCTATTATCAAGCTTTATATGGTGTCTTGCAAGGTGGAAGATGGGAGGATTTAAGAAGGTCGACGGCACAGAAGTTTGCTAAAATGGCTTTTGATGGTTATGGTTTAGGTGGAGCTTTCTTGAAAGAAGATTTAGGAAAGATTTTGAGCTGGTGCTGTGAAGAGTTACCTGAGGATAGGCCAAGGCATTTACTCGGTCTTTCACATCCTGACGATATTTTAATTGGAGCTGAAACTGGGGCTGATACTTTTGATTGTGTGGCGCCAACTAGAGAGGCAAGACATGGAAGGATTTATACTAGACATGGAAATATAAAACTATCTAAGTTTAAGGATAGTACAGATTTACTAGATGATGATTGTGACTGTCCTGTATGCACGAATGGACATACAAGGGGAGAAATGCGCGATTTAATGAAGTCACAAAATAATGAGGATAGAGTAAAATATTATAATTTGGCTTCTATTCACAATTTAAGATTTATTATTAGGCTTACGGAAGAGATTAGAGAGGCAATTATCAATGGTAATTTTGAAGAATATAGAGATAAATTTTTGAAGGATTATTATAACTGATTTTTATCAGTTTTTTAAATTGACGATTTATATTAATTTTCGTATAATTGAAATAGAATAGGGTGGTCAATATATGAAGTATAAAGGTTTATCTAGTAAGAAGGTAGAAGAGTTACAAGAGAAGTATGGAAAAAATGTTTTAATGGAGGTTAAAAAGGATCCTTTAATAATTAAAATTATAAAGATAATTTGTGAACCAATGTTTTTACTTTTGATTGTGACCTCGATGGTATATTTTATTTTAGGAGAGTATCGCGATGGGATAATTATGTTTTCCTTTTTATTTATAATTATTATTATCGATATTGTTCAGGAGGTTAAAACGGATAGAACGCTTCAAGCTTTGAAGGATTTGTCTGAGCCCAAAATTACGGCATTACGAGATGGCGAGAGAGTTGAGATATCAAGTACGGAATTAGTTCCCGGTGATATTATTTTTATTCACGAAGGAGTTAAAGTTCCAGCAGATGGGCAGGTTTTAGAGTGCAGCGGTCTTCGAGTAGATGAGTCTAGTTTGACCGGTGAGTCTGTAAGTATTTGGAAAACTAGTAATAGAGATGATAGCTCAGATTACTGGAAGAAGAATATGTGCTACCAAGGGACACTGGTTATTAAGGGGACGGGTGTTTTAAAAGTTTTAAAAACCGGATTAGAAACTGAGTATGGAAAGACTTATGATAATATTAGTAAGCTTAAAGAAGAGAGGACACCGCTGCAAAAACAGACTGATAAGCTTGTTAAGTGGTGTGCGATTATTGCTTTGGTTTTATTTATAAGTGTTGTTTTATTTACTTTTATTGATTTAGATTCTTATGGTTTAAAGGAGAGAATTATAAATAGTATTTTATCCGGAGTGACGCTTGCAATGGCGATGATTCCGGAAGAGTATCCAGTTGTTTTAACCGTATTTTTATCTATGGGGGCATGGAGACTTGCCAAAAGGCATTCTCTTTTGAAAAATTTAAATTCGGTTGAGACTTTGGGAGCTGTAACGGCTCTTTGTGTGGATAAAACTGGAACAATTACGAAAAACGAGATGACAGTTAAGGAAGTTGTTTCAGATGATAAAGATTTTGCTTTAACGATGGGAATGGGGTGTGAGGTTCAGACCTTTGACCCAATGGAGAGGGCAATGCTTAAATATGCAAGTAGTCAAGGATTTAGTGAAAAAGATATTTTTGGCGGAAGACTCGTTAAAAATTATCCGTTTACTGATGAGGATAAAATGATGGGTAAGGCTTGGGAAGTTAATGGTAAGATTACTTTAGCAGCTAAAGGTTCGGCCGAGAGTATTATGAGTATTTGTAATATGACAGATGAATTAAAGAGGGATGTTACTTCACAGATAGATGAGATGCAGCGCAAGGGTCTTAGGGTTATTGCTGTTGCTAAGGGGGATTATTTAGAAAATGAACTCCCTTTGAAGTTAACTGATGCAAAGTTAAAATATGTTGGAATAGTCGCGCTTCAAGACCCACCTAAAGATACAGTTTTAGAAGATATTAGAAAGTGCCGTGAAGCTGGAGTTAGAGTTATCATGATAACTGGGGATAATGGAGTTACAGCTAAGGCAATTGCTGAAGAAATTCAAATGGGAAAAGATTTAGATGTCATGACAGGAAGAGAAATTGATGAGAAGACAGATGATGAGCTTAGAGAAAGAGTAAAAACGGTTTCTATTTTTTCGAGGGTCATTCCTGAACACAAAATGAGAATAGTTAAGGCACTTCAAGCAAATGGCGAAGTTGTTGCGATGACTGGAGATGGAGTTAATGATGCACCTGCGCTTAAAAAGGCGGATATCGGAATTGCAATGGGTAAACGTGGTAGTGAGGTTTCAAGAGAAGCAGCCGACATGGTTTTAATGGATGATAATTTTAGAACAATTGTTTTAACAATCAAGGATGGAAGAAGAATTTATGATAATATTAAAAAAGCAATCGGTTATATTTTGGTTGTTCATATACCAATTGCTTTATCATCTTTGGCCGCACCGCTTTTAAGGTTAGATCCTTCGGCATTTTTACTTTTACCGCTTCATGTTGTTTTATTAGAATTAGTTATCGATCCGACGTGTTCAATTGTTTTGGAAAGACAGCCGGCCGAGAGTAATATAATGAATAGACGTCCACGAAATGTTAGTGAATCAATCGTCAGTAAGGGATTGCTTATTAAGAGTATAATTCAAGGTTTGGTTATATTTTTAATGGCGTTTATAACTTATTATTATTTATATAATGCGACAGGGGATGCAAGTACAGCTAGAACACAAGGCGTTTTGATTATTATTTTGGCTAATTTGTTCTTAGTTATGGTTAATTCTTCAGATTACGATTATGCTTATGAGACGGTTAAAAAGTTAATGAGGGATAAGGTTATGATTATTGCTCTATGTTTGATGATAATTTTCGTTTTAGTGATTACTTATAGTCCACTTCATTCAATACTTAAGTTTACTCCTTTGAGTTTCGGTCAGATGATGTTAGTTATATTTATTTCGTTTATTTCTGTATTTTGGTATGAATTTGTCAAATATTTTAAAAGACATAGGAG
Source organism: uncultured Bacilli bacterium (assembly GCA_944329365.1). GTDB lineage: Bacteria > Bacillota_I > Bacilli_A > RF39 > UBA660 > Coprosoma. The sequence goes on along the minus strand of CALVIC010000011.1, from coordinate 37,818 downwards.
GAGTGTATGACAGCTGGTCAAAATGAGCTTAGATATTTGAGATATTATTATGGTGATAACTTGAGAGACGAGGGTATTTTAAGTAAAGCTTTAGATAAAGTAAGCGATGTTTTAGATAAGATAACATTACTTCAGTGGACGGGACATTTCGATGAAGCTTGGAAGTTGATTAAGAAATTAGATTTTGATAAAGATAAGTTTTTGCTTTTAAAAAAATATAACTTTGAATTAGAGAAAACGATAGATATTAGAGTTTTAAATGAAAAGTATAGTTTTTTAAATAAAGTTTTAAATGTGATTACAGCAGATATCGATTTTCAGCAGAAGTTAATTTCTCTGGATGACCGAGAGCTTAATTTGTTTGAAAAGTTGATGGATGATGTTCCGGATAAATATTCTCTTTCTTTTGCCGAATGTTTTTTGGATAACATGGGCGAGAGTCCATTTAGGAATAGTATGGTTAGATATGATTTACTTAATCAGAGTTTGCCGGATAACCTCAGTGACGAGGAGAGAGAAGGGCTTATATTTTTATATAATTCAAAGGTTTTGTTTGATGTTCAAAGTTTTGAAGAATTTAAGATTTTAAATTCATCTGAATTTTGGATGGAAAAATTGAATCAGGCAAATGATTTAGATGAGATAAAGGAAGTTTTACTCGCAAGGTGTGGGTTTGATTTAAAGTCAGCTTGTTTACTTATTAAAACTTACAATATTAAAGATGTGAATGTTTATCCTTCGGTTTTAGAGACTTATAATTATATTTTAAAAGTGATAGAGAGCGAGAGTGTTTCTGAACTTAAGCGTCTAGGGTTTGAAGAGAAAAGTTATAAAGAGTATTATTTATTTGAAAGAGGATTAAAGGAAGCTTTTTTAGAAAATATAAATCAAAGTTTGGAATTTGACGAAGATAATTTTAAGCTTTTAGTTACGGTTTTGGGCGCTTATGGACGGGATAGAGAGATAGACAATTATAGAGATTTGTGGATTAGAGCGAAGATAAGCCCTTTGATGTCATGTTCGCTCGTAAGTGATGATAATTTAGCTTTAGCGCCGGTTAAGACCGTGATTTTAGGTTTTAAAGAAATGAACCGTAATTTGCTTAATATGAAGGAGCAGGATTTAAATTCAGGTGTTTCGGAAAATGACTTGAATCAAGCATCGAGAATTCCCGGTAATTTTCAGAGTAGCTCATCTTTAATGAATGAGACGAGAAGTGATTATAATGAGCTCGTGTTTGAACGTTATGATGATTTTAGAGTGGTAATGCCTGATTATGTTTTATGGTTTAAGGACAATAAGAAGGGATATGAGATGGCTTTAAAAGCAGCTTCTGATTTTGGTATTCCGTTAATCGAGATTGATCCTTATAAACTAGGAGAGAAGTGGTCTTTAGAGATTTCTCAGATGGTAGAGAGACTGAATGATAGTAATTTTGAGAATTTGGCTTTAGAAATTATTACGAAATTTTTAAACAATCGCAATGGACTTTCGCTTCATAGAGAAGTTTTAGATGAATTTTTTTCAGATGAGAGGTTTGAAGAGATAATCAGAGAGTTATATGATGTTTGTCCGGATTATTTGATGGAAATTTTAAATAAGGAGATTTCAAAAATGAAGAAATGCCTTATTAATCAGAATAATTTGGATGATGTAGGACTTTTGAATAAGGTTATTAATTATCAAGGCTTTAAAAAATAAGTTATTTACGATAGCTTATTTTTTGTTTAAAAGGTAATATTTTTGGTATAATATGAGTGAAGTGAGGTGAGTAGCCGTGAAATCAGTTGTTTCCCGAAATGTGATGCAGAGAAGTGAAAAATATGCGATTGGTTATTTGGTTTCGTCTAAGGAACTTATGAATAGAGCTGGAATGGCCGTGATGCGAAGTTATAATTTTAAAGGTGAGGTTTTGGTTATTACGGGCTCTGGAAACAACGCTGGAGACGGTTATGCTTTGGCCCTGCATTTGAAGGAACGCAATATTTCGGTGACAATTGCTCTTGTCAGTAATAAGTTTTCTTTAAATGGTAAAGTTTATTTTGAGATGTGTAAGAAAAATAAAGTACCGATTTATATGGTGGAAAACGTAGATTTTTCAAAATATGATATTTTAGTCGATGCGATATATGGATGCGGTTTTAAAGGGATTTTACCGAAAAAAGAGGCAGAAGTTATTAAAATGATCAATAATAGTCAAAAAAAAGTTATCAGTATTGACATAAATAGCGGTTTAGATGCGGATAGTGGGATTACTTTGGAGTGTGTGAAATCCGATCTTACTGTAGCAATTGGAAGTTATAAACTTGGTCATTTTTTAAATATGGCAAAGGATAATATTAAAGAGTTAAAGTGCGTCGACATCGGTATTCCGATTATCGGTGAAAAGATGAGTTTGATGGAAAAGGACGATTTTAAGGATATTTTGAAGGATAGACTTAATTATAGTCATAAGGGTAGTTATGGTCTTGTAGCGGTGATGGGAGGATGCCTTGAATATAGCGGTTCAGTGAAGCTGGCTAATATGAGTTTATCAGCTTTGAGAGCTGGAGCAGGAGTTTCAAGGTTAATTGTTCCAAGGTCAATCGCACCTGGAGTTCTTCCTTATTTACTTGAAAGTACGTTAATGCCAGTTTTCGATGAAGAAGGTAAGATGGTTTACAACAAGAAAAATCTCGAGATGGCGCTAGAGAAAGTTACAGCTCTACTTGTTGGAATTGGCTGGGGTGAGTCTAGGGAGTATCAACTTATTTTAAAATTTATTTTAGAGAATTATGCAATTCCGCTTATTTTAGATGCAGATGCGATTAACATACTTAGTAAGATGAATTTGGATATTTTAAAAAATACTAAGTGCAAGGTCATACTGACACCACATGTGAAAGAATTTTCAAGGCTTAGTGGTTATACAGTCGATGAGATTTTAAATAACCCAGTAGAACTTGCTCAAGTGTTTGCTGACAAGTATAAGATTATTTTATTACTTAAGGGAACGACAACGATTGTTACGGATGGATTTAAGACAGAGCTTGTAAATAGAGGATGCGCGGGGATGGCGACAGCTGGAAGTGGCGATGTACTTTCAGGAATTATTTTAGGTCTATGTGGTTTTAATGATGTTAGTATCGATGTTGTAAGTTGCGGGGCTTATATTAATGGTTTAGCTGGCGAAATGGCAAGTGGTGGAAATGATATAAGTATGCTTTCATCGGATACGATTAATTATATAGGAAGGGCGATTGCTTCAATGAAGTAATCTTTTTTCTTTTATTTTCATATACTTTTTTGGGTGATATAAATGAAAAAAATTATGAAGTGTGAAAATGTAAATTATCAATTTCCACCTCAGAGGCAAAATCAACCGGGACTTGAGTATTTGATGAACCCAAGGCCAGTTTTTGATAATTACAAGGGTAGTAATAAACTTAAAGGAAAGGTAGCTATTATTACTGGTGGGGATTCAGGAATAGGCAGAGCTGTGGCGGTTGCTTATGCTAAAGAGGGAGCAAAGGTAGTAATTGTCTACTTTAATGAAGAAGTAGATGCTTTATATACAAAAAATTATATTAATAATTTTGGGGGTGAAGTGTTACTTATAGAAGGGGATTTAAAAGAGCCTAGTTTTAGTGATTTTATCGTTAAAAGAACGTGTGAAGTTTTTGGAAAGCCAGATATTTTAGTCAATAATGCTGGAGTTCAGATAGAGCAAGAGAGTCTTTTGGATATAAGCGATGAACAGTTCGATTATACTTTGAAGTCTAATATATATTCGATGTTTTATTTGACTAAGCGAGTTTTAGAAGTTATGAAAAAGGGAGCGATTATCAATGTAAGTTCAGTTACGACTTTTGTTGGGGAGCCTAATTTGATCGATTATGTGACGAGTAAAGGGGCAATAATTGGTTTTACGCGATCTTTAAGTACTAATTTAGCGCTAAAAAATATAAGGGTTAATGCTGTGGCTCCAGGGACTTTTTGGACTCCTTTACAACCTTCGACTTGGAAGGCCGAGAAGATGCCGATTTTAGGAACTGATAATCCGATGAAAAGGGCAGCCCAACCAGCAGAGATAGCTACTATTTTTGTTTATTTGGCTAGTGATGAGGCCTCTTATACGACGGGTCAGGTATTTCATATAAATGGTGGACAATATAAGGGATAATGTGAAATTTTATGATTTTTCAGATAAATTTTTTGTTTTATCTTTTTTTTTGTTTTAAATTTGTGTTATAATTAACGCAGAATAGGGGAGGGCTAGAAATGATTCTAAGAAAGCCATATGCACTTTTTATAAAGTATTTTAAGCTATTACATGTTATAATGGCGGCTTTAATATTGATTTTACTTTTTAGAACGTTTACGCTCTATCGCTTTTTTAATGATTATTTAAGTGATTATCAAACAGCTATCGCCAATTTTGTACCTGGTGATGTTTTAAAGGTATACAGTTTTTTGCTTTCAATGTTTATCATTATCGTAACAATAGCTCTTCTTTCAGTAATGATTTACAAAAAAAAGCCGAAGTTTTTGTATATATATAATATCGTTGTCTATGTTTTAGTTACCGTTTTATATGGATTTTGTTATTCTAGTTTGGTTAATATAGATAACGTCGTTTTGGATATTAGAGTTACTAGAGCTTTTTCTGACTTGTCTTTCTTGGCAATGATTCTTCAAGGAATTAGTTTTATTTTAGCAGTTGTTAGAGCAACTGGTTTTGATATTAAACAATTCGATTTTGCTTCTGATTTACAAAAATTAGATATTAGTGAAAAAGACAGTGAAGAGATCGAGGTTGCTTTAGAGTTCGATAAGAATAATGCGATTAGAAATGTACGTAAAGGTTTTAGAAATGCGAAGTATGTTTATTTTGAAAATAAGTTTATTATAAATACAATTTTGATTATAGTTTTAGTTATAGTTGCTTTTTTGGTTTACTTTAATATTGGAATTTATACGGCTAATTATAGTCAAGGGACAACTTTTTCAGCAAGTGGGGTCGATTTAAACGTTAAAAATGTTTATATAACTAATACGGATATAGATGGTAATAGGATTGTTTCTGATAATAATACGCTTGTTGTTGTAAAGTTTGATGTAAAGGCTTTGGGAACTGATGTGCTTAATACAGGGCTAATTACACTTAGAATTGGTAATGATTCTTTTGGTCAGAATAAGAGTCTAGCAAAGGAGTTATATGATATTGGAACGCCTTATAACAATCAAAAATTAAATTCAGAGTTTGATTCTTATATAATGGTTTTTGAAATTCCTAAGAATTTATCTTCTAGAAGTATGAAATTAAAGATGAACGATAATTTAAGTTATGTAAAGGGTCAGATAGGTGCGAAAAATAATTTTGTACAACTACGTCCTGAAAGTTTTGGAAATGGAAAAACGGTTAGAGAAGTTAATTTAAACGAGAATCTTGATTTTTACGATAGTGTTTTAGGGGGGACTAGTTTAAATATAAGTAGTTTTGAGGTTTCTGATAAGTTTAGAGTTGATTATGTGTATTGCTACGGAAATAATAAGTGCAACAACTCATACGAATATGTAACACCTACAGCTACGGGTAACTATGGTAAAACACTTATGAAGCTTAAAGCTACGCTTAATGTCGATGAGACAATTAACATGTCTGATTTAAATGATTTTAGATATTTTATAAATTTATATGGAACTATCAATTATAAGATTGGTGATGCTTGGAAGAGTGCGGATATAGCTTCACAAAGTGTGAAGTCAACGGCTGTAAATGAAGCAAATACTTATTATATCGAGGTTCCGATAGATGTTAAAGATGCTAGCTCAGTTTATTTGACATTTAATGTGCGCGGGGCAATTTATAAATATAATTTAAAATAGACAGATGATTTACGTAAAAAAATAAAAAATATGAAGAATATATGTTATAATAATAAAGGAGGATACGGTAATGAAGGGTAAGAAGGTATTTTACATTGTGCTGACACTTATTTGTATGTCTCCTTTTATGGTAAAAGCAGACTGTGATTATCAGAGATTAGCTGAGCTTTCAAAGCTTGCTAGTAATGTAAAATTTAGTTATAATTATCAGTTTATCGATTATTATCCACAATTTACAATTACAGCAACTAATTTAACGAATGATATATATATGATAGATAATTATGGAACAAGATTTTCAGCGGTAGGCGAAGTTAGTTCGGTATATAAAGATGGAAATAAGTTGAGATTTACTTTTTATTCTAATGATCCTAGTTGTCTTGGGAGAGAAATAAGTACTAAATATGTTAATTTACCAGAGTTTAATCCACGTTATAATTCTGATGAATGCAAGGCTTATCCAAATTTTTCTTTGTGTCAGATGTGGACTGATACATCATTTTCTAATAAGCAATTTGAAAATGAGCTTGCTAATTATGAAGAAGAGTTGGAAGAAGAAGATAATGTTCATAAGCAAGAAGTTTCAGTTTGGAGTGTTATTTTAGAGTTTTTATCAAATAACGCTTTTGGATTTGCAATATTTGGTGTTATTGTTTTGATTTTAGTAGGAATGCTTATTTACAATAGGTTTAAAGGTAGAAGGTGATAAGAATGAAGTTTTTGAAATATTTATTTGTTGTTATGATGATTTCTTGTATATGTTTAACATCAGTGCGTGCTGATGTTACAATCGGTTCAGGACCTGGCGGTGGATATAATGCCGGGGGTAATTGGACTTCCTTTTATAATAACCCTTACGGAATTAGTTATCCTTACAGGGGTTATAAAATTCGTTTGGTATATTATGATGGTTCTGATCCGTCTGGAACCCGCGGAGAAAGCGCATGGCAAGAGATAACTAGTTTTGACGTCGTTGTAAATGATGTTGGTGTTCCGGGGTCTAGTTACCGGGAACTTGTTAGACTACATGGTAATAATAATACAAGACTTGGTTTGATTGATAACAATGCTAAGCCTAATTTGTACTGGCTTGGTCAACAGGTTGCTGGAGTTGAAAATGGAACTACTAATGAGGGCCGAATAAGAAGTGAGCTTGAAGCTAATGATTCAGCTAGGTTAAAATCCATAATTAATGAACTTGGGGTTAACGAGTCACGGATGAGTAAAGAGAGCTTGGAAGAGATGGGCTGGAATCATAAAGGTTATAGATTTATCGCAGAAAAATTAATTATCATGACTAATGTTGGTTGGTTTTTTGCTAATTCTAGAAAAGAGCTTGCTCAAGTAATCCCAAATGATAGGTCAGTTTGGACTACAAGTTTTTACGAAGGTCTTTGGGAACTTAGAACTTTAGCAAATGGAACCGGGGTATATCCGGGTGATATTAGAACAACAAAAGATGATATCAATGTAAGATATATGGGTTCTAATTGGAATTATGATAATTTTAGAAATTATAATAGTGGTATTGGTCTTGGAATTATAAGTATTGGTCACAATCCTTATTATCCGGCATATGATTATTCAATTGATGCGGCCTGTGTTAATTGTAATTCTCAGGATGCTGAAAATAAAGCTTATATAATTCAAGATACTACTGATTGGAAAGCTATTATGAATAGCTCAAAAATGACTGGAAATGCAAAGACATATTTTAATAGAGGAAATGGTGTTTATTGCAGGGAAGAGTATAGAGTGTTTTTACCAAATGTTAACAATACAGTAAATGTTGGTACAGGAAGGTATTTTTACGTAAATCCTTCAGCGACAGAAATGGAAAATATTTCTTCACCTGGAATTCCCAACTTTAAACCTATTAGAGTAACTAAGATTAGACAGTGCCGCGGCGGAGATTTAAATGCTTATGCTCGAAGAGCGGAAAATGAATTTAAGCAGGACACAGGAACGGTAAAGTTTAAATATAAAGAGACTAACAGTAATAGTCCTTATAACATGAGTTCGGCTGAAGAGATGAGAAGATATGATGCTCCTGATAGTTATTTAGCTACGATAAATGGTAATACTTTAACAATGTCAGTTACTTATTCTTATACTCTTCCACAAAACTATTATCAATATATTAGAATGCAAGATGGACTTTCAATGAAGAGGAAGCCTACTAATGATAGTAATGAGCTTCAAAAATATATAAATATCGGTTTACCTAATTTGCCTATATCATTTAATAATACTTATGAAAATACGGGAACTAGTAAAGCCGGCGATATTCAATTTTCATATACACTTCCTAAAAATTCAAGGATTGCAAAAGCTTATACTCAAAGTAATGATTATTTTATTACTGGTAATAATAAAGCAGATAATATTTATAAGAAATATAAAAATGGAAAAATGGAAGATGGGGATCAAGATATTTTAAATAATAGTGCATGTGCGAAAATGTATGGCACTTCAGGTAGTGGTTTTGAAAGTTGCGTAAATGAAAGAACGAAAAATAAAATTGGTAATTGTATTTCACTGAACAAGATTGATAATAATAATGGTTATATTTGTCTTATTTTAAGAGATGAGAATGACAAAAATAAATGTGAGATAAGAAATGGCAAGTATTATTATAATGGGGCGGAAATAACGAAGGAAGATTACTATAGAATTTGTGATAATAATCCATCTGGTGATGATGACTGTTCAAGCGAAGCTGATGCAAATAGGCTTGGACGTGATTGGAACTTTAAAACTAATACTTGTTGTCCAGTAGGAACTTCTTATAATCCGTCAACAGGAACTTGTGAAAATGGTAATGATAAGTATACTTGTAGAATAGAGAACGGTAAGTATTACGATTTTAGTGGTAATGAAATTACTAAGGAGAAATTTTATGAGATTTGTCCAAATGGTGGAAATTGTTATGTTTCTGATGGCAAGTATTATGATTTTAATGGTAATGAGATAAGTAAAGAAGAGTACGATAGAATTTGTCCTGGTAGTACGACGTTTAAGTGTCCAGAGAGCGAATGTCCTTATGGTTGCTGTCCAAGTGGCGAATGTGCGCCGATGCCTGATGGAACTTGTCCGGGTATGGGCGGTATAAATGTTATTTATAGACCTATTGATTTGAAATTCCCATTCCCTGGTCAAGAGGGTAGTGAAACGAATGCAAGAAGTACAGGTACGAACTGGTGTGCTTACGAAATTGCGAAAGGAAGACTTGATTGTAGTTATGATAATAAAATTTCAAGTTATTATGCAATAAATAAACGTAGTGAGGTTTATACTGGTGATGCACTTTATGAGGTAACTTTAGATAAAAAATCAATTTCAGCGATTAGAAGTTATAACGATGATACTAATTACGATGATTGGGATTTAAAGTGTAAGGATAATGGAAAAGCATGCGTAAGTGATTTCTTGAATGATGTTGTTGAGGTATCAGGTTTATGTGCAGATAGTAATAAGAGTAATTTCTATAGCTGTGATAGTAGTAAGAAAGGTAGTGATTAAAGGATGAAAGAGTCATTTTGGGGCGTATTTGTCGTAATGCTCGGTGTGGCTGGAATTATCTTTATATTCTTATTTCAAAATTTAACAAATACCGACGAACATAATTCACAGCTTCTTAAAGAAGTTACAGAAGCAGCGATGTGGGATTCATTTGATTATGCTTCTTATAGGTCAACTGGCGAGATTCGAATAAACCGAGAGAAGTTTGTAGAAAACTTTATTAGAAGATATGCGGAAAGTGCGAGCATGTCTAGAGAATACAATATTAAATTTTACGATATAAACGAGAAACCACCAAAGGTAAGCATTAGAGTTTCAAGTGGGGTAATCGGGTCTAATGGTATGAGTGGTGAGACGATGAACTTTGATTTATCTGATCGTATTAATGCTATACTTGAGGTCCCTTATTAAAATAGAGAATAGAAAGAAGGAATAAATATGGAAAATGTAATGGCTTCATTTAAAAGGTTTTTTAAGAACAAAAATACTGTAACCATTATTGGTGTAATTATCATTTTGGTATTACTTTATATTGGTTATAGTAGTCAAATTAATAAAGCAGTAGAACCGGTTTCAATTCCAGTTGCTACAGAAACAATTCAACCCAGAACTGAGATAACGAGTGATATGGTTCAGGAAATTGATATGCCTAATATTTCAATTTCAGATAATGTAATTAGGTCGACTTCACAAATTGTCGGTAAGTATTCTAATATTAATACAGTTATCCCTGAGGGTAGTATGTTCTATACGGATACTGTTATTGACGAAGATGAACTTCCTGATGCGGCATTTACAAAAGTAAAAGCTGGCGAGGTTGTGTATAATTTCCCAGTTGATATGGAAAGTACTTATGGTAATTCAATTTTCCCTGGTAATAAGATTGATATTTATATGAAAGTTGGTAATGGTGAGGATGAACTTATCATGATTGGTAAGCTTATTGAAAATATCGAAGTTTTAGCTGTTAAGGATTCTTCTGGTAGAGCGGTATTTGAAAATACTTCAGAAGAGAGAAGTCCATCTATGTTAATATTCGGTTTACCAGCTGATATGTATAGCTTACTTAAGAAAGCTTCTTACATGGATGATTTAGGTGTTGAACTTTATCCAGTACCACACGGTGGTGAGGCACCAGATGAAGGTGCGACTCAAGTTTCAACTCAACAACTTGTAGATTATATTAATGCTCATTCAGTAGATATTCCAATTGTTCAAGATACTATTGATGCTAGTGAGCTTGTTCCAACGTTCTCAGCTAACAAGAATAACAATATGCGTGTAACAGTTAGATTCCCTGAAGGATGTGGAAGTGAATATACTTGTTCTTATACTGTAAATAATGAAGATCCAGTTGTTGTAAATGACAGAAGAGTAACAGTTACTTTCGATGAAGAAGGAACTCTTACAGCTTCAGTTACTGAGCAATCGGGTGAAGTTCATACTGCCACAACTAATGTGCCAATGGCAAATGACGAGGAGTAATATTTTATGAATAATATGTTCGACCAAATTGACTTTGGACCGCTAAAGCCATATTTGGAAGATGATGATATTACTGATATTTCTTATGACAATGGTGGACAGGTATGGTTAAAAACTTTATCTAAGGGTATATTCAGAGTTGAAAATAAGGAAGTAAATAATTCTTTTATGGAGAAATTAGCCTTTCAGTGTTCTAATGTAATGGGTAAAACATTCAATATGGCTCATCCATTCTTGGATGCTGAAAGTGCTGAACTCCGTTTAGCGTTTGTACATGATTCAATCGCACAAAATGGTATTGCTTGTGTTGTTCGTAAGACACCGGCAAAGATTAGACTTCAAAAGGAAAAGATTGTTGCTGAAAAGTATGTCGAACTCGATATTATCGATTTTTTAGAACAATGTGTTTTGGGTCATTGTAATATTATTGCTTGTGGGGAGACTGGTTCTGGAAAGACGGAGCTTATTAAGTATTTAGCTTCTAAGATTGCTGAAAATGAAAAGATTATTACAATCGAAGATACTTTAGAGCTTCATTTAGATAAGATTTTTCCGACGCGAGATATCGTGTCAATGAAAACCAATAATATTGCAACATATACAGATATTTTGGAAGCTTGTATGCGTCAAAATCCAAAGTGGATTTTACTTTCCGAGGTTCGTAGTGCAGAAGCGGTTATGGCTGTTAGAAATTCTATTTCTTCTGGTCATTATATTTTGTCAACTATTCACGCTGATAAAGCTTCTTCTATTCCTAGTCGTATGTATAGTTTGCTTGAAACTAGTCAAGATATGGATCAGTTTTTAAAGTCTATTTGTAGATATATTCAGATTGGTATTTATGTTCGAGGATTTACTGATAAGGCTACTCATAAATTCAAACGTGAGATTGCTGAGGTTACGGAATTTTATGTAACTGAGGATACAAACGAGGCTAAACATAATGTTATATATCGAAAGGGTGCGGATGGTAAGATTATTAGAAATAATCCAAGTCCATATTTAATCGATTATTTGGAAGTTCAAGGTGTATTTTTACCAAAAGAGCTTCAAAATTTGGCTGGTGAGCCTGAGGAAGAGACACCAGAAAATAGTATGTTTATAAAGGATGGTTCTAATAATCAAGGTGTTATTCCAGAAGTGAAAGATGAACCTGTGGTGACTAATAGTTCTAGTACACAAAATATGATGTTTTCAAACAGTGTCACATCAGTGAATAACAATTTTAATTCAAATAATGTGACTGGCCAAGGTAGCGCGGTTAATTCAAATATTAATCAAGGCATTGTTAATTCAAGTAATGTGGTTAGTCAAGATGTAAATACTAACGGTCAAGTGAATATGAACATGACTAGTCAGAGCGTGTTTAGTAATGCGTTTGATTCGGCAGTGAATGCGCAACAAGGTCAAGTGGTTAATCAAAATATTAACCAATCACAAAGTCAGGCTCCTTTAACTGGTAGTCAAACTAGTGAAAGTTTATTTGAATAAAGGAGGTACGTGAAATATGACAATTGTAATTTTCTTAATTGTTTTAGCGATTGCTGTGTTTATAATTCTATATCGTAATAACAGCAATTCAAATAATGTTTATAAGTTCATAAACAAAAAAGTTGGTGCGTTATATGACCGTTATGCTCCTTATTCATTTAAAGTTGTCAGAGAGAAAGTTAAGGAGCTTGGTCAAGAGTATACACCAAGGCAGTATGCGATTCAGGTAATTGTATTTGCGGTTGGGGCGGCAGTTGTGACATATTTGTATTTTTATAATATTATCGTATCAATTATATATTCAATTGCGGCAGTAGCTGTTATTCCTTATTTAACTTATTTAAGGTGTAAGAGACTTTATAGTGAGTTTATATTTGAACAGATTCAAGTATATACGACAAATACAATTATGGAATTTGCAACGACGCAATCTTTTGTTAAGGCTTTGGAAGGGGTTTATAGTTCTAATGTTTTGGAAGATCCGGTTAAGTCAGATGTCAAGATGATGATTGATTTGGCTTATGAAAACGGAACTGTCGAACAGTCAATAGAATATATGAATTCTAAATATGATTATTTTATCGTTAGAAATATGCATCAATTATTTTTACAGATTACTAATGAAGGTGCTAAGGATTCTGGTGAATCCTTGGAAAACATGAGTCAGGATATTGATATGTTAGTCGAATCTGTTTACCGAGATAGAATTGATAGAGCAACTTTCCATAAAAAGTTTTTACAATTTGGTATATTACTTTATTTGATGGTTATGCTTGTTCAGTTTATGCTTGGAATCGAGACTTATAACCAGATGCTTGAGGACTGGTGGGTAGTACTTTTACTACATGGTATTATTTGGCTTAATACATATTTTATCCTGTCTGGTGAAAAATATTATAACGAAGATGTGGGGGCGGAATAATGAATTTAGGATTAATGTTTATTTTAATTGGTATTATTATAGTTATTATTTTGTCCTTTAATAATCATTTTAGTTCTCATAAATTTATTAAAGAGACAGAGCCTTATTTCATGTTTTTGATGGAAGATGATTATAAGTTTTTGTTAAGTGTTAGATATGGCGGAGATATCGATGTCGAAAAGTTATTTGGACAGAGAGTAAGAAATGGAATTTTGGCAATTATTGTTATGTTTTTCATTTTCTTAAATCAATTATCTTTTGCTTATATTTTACTTTCATTACTTATTGGTTTCTTAGTATTTAAACTTCCTTATATGAATTTAAAAAATTATTATAAGGCAAATTTACATAGAATTAACTTAATGCTTCCATACTATTTAAAGGGACTTGAAATTTTGATACAACATTATACAGTTCCTGTTGCTCTTGCGAAATCAATCGATACAGCTCCTGAAATTTTTAAGCCTGGTCTTAGAACTTTAGTTGCAAAAATCGATTCCGGTGATTCTTCTGTTCAACCTTATATGGATTTTGCAAATGAGTATCCAGTTCGTGATTCAATGCGAATGATGAGACTGCTTTATCGTTTAGGACTTGGTAGTCAAGAAAATAAGCAGGAACAATTGCTTGTTTTCTCAAGAACTATTTCAACACTTCAAAATAAGGCTCGTGAGCAAAAATATAAAGAGCGTCTTGAGAAGATGGAAAACAAGACGATGATCATGTTATTCGGTACAGGTGGTGGAATTTTAGGTTTCCTACTTTTATCAATGATGATGATGATGAATTATTAGTAAAGTAAAAGTTAAGTTTTAGATATTTTATAGAAATCGTGATATAAATGTGTTATAATTTGAAATAGAGGATAAGGTAAGGTGGTGATATTAGATGAAAGAAGCTGCAGGTGAGGCAAACTTAACAGTTGTTGCGATTATCTTAATCGGTGTTATCGTTGCGGTTGTTACTCCATTAATCACTAGTTTGATGAGTAATACAGCTGAACGTGCTTGTTGTACAGATGCTGGTGGTGTATGGAAAAGTGGTCAATGTACTCGTGGTAACAGTAATACTTATGATGAGGCTGGTTATAGAGAGTGCGTTAACAACTCTAATACTAAATAAGATGTTAAAAAATTCTTGCTTTATGGCAAGATTTTCTTAGTAAAAAGATGGGCGGTGTCTTAAAATGCGTGAAGGTATTGGTAGTGTTTTTCTATATAACATGATTATACTTTTTATAATAATTGTATTTGGTCTTATTTCGGCAACTATTAGCTATTATAAGGCTTTCAAAGTCAATGAGAGAATATTAGGTACTATTGAGAAGTTTGAGGGTCATAATGATTTGGCTAAAGCGGAAATAGAGGATTATTTGATTAGTATTGGATATACCAGTTTAAATGGTGGTATTCAACGCACTGATTGTCCTTCTTCACCAAATAGTTCTGATGAGGGAACTTTAGATATTAACGAAGATTCAACTCATCTATATTGTGTTTATTTCCATCCGGATGATCGGGGTGATAAGGAAGTAAACAAAGAGAATGGTGATAATCAGCCGATTTATTATAACTATAGTGTGGTTAGTTATATATTTGTCAATTTGCCAATAGTAGGCGAGTTTAAGATTCCAGTTTATACGAAGGGTGAGAGAACTTATAATTTTAGTGAAGGGGATACGGCAATGTATTCAGGTGATAGATAATGAAAGAAGCAATTAGTAATGCGATGATTTTCAATTTAATTATTATTTTTGTTGTTGTTTTGATAATGTTATTTATAGGTTCTCTCAGTTATTCTAAAGCTTTTAAGGTTAAAAATAGAATTGTCGAAGAAATTGAGAAAGATGAGGATTACACAGAAAATACAGTAGAGGATATTAACAATTGGATAAGTAGTGAAGGGGTTGGATATAGACTTAAGAGTACAACTGTTTCACATAATTGTCCTAGCCAAGATGATGGTGTTTTGGTTAGTGATGGTACAGGTAGTAATCCTTATGATTATTGTGTATATGAATATAATACTTGTAATAGGCATTCAGATACTTATAAATGCGGTAAATATTATAGGGTTATTGCATATATGTATTTTGATTTCCCAATTATTGGTGATTTAATTAGGATTCCGGTTAGAGGAGAAACGGTAACGTTTAACGCAGTCGATACTTCTTCTGATTTGGGTCACGTTGTTCCTAATTCATAGTTTTATAAGGAGGGGTAATTCATGAATGTAATTGTTGCTAATAAATATCGTGATGCCTTGGCTAGTTTGGATATAGAGATTATAAAAAAATTAGAAGGGGAGTTTAGTGTTGATGAGATAATAGAAACTTTCAAAAATTTCTATTTTCAAAAGATGATATTAGATATAACGGCACTTAAAAATTATAAGGATATTAAAACTTTACAGAAGTTATCACTTTCTTTAGATATGGATAGGGTAATTTTGCTTTTAGATGGTTCGCCTGAGACTTCGGCTCCGGAGTATTTATCTGATTTGATTTCAATGCGGATTTACAATTTTACGATGAATGTTGAAGGTGTCAAGTATTTGTATAGTCACCCTAATAGTTATCGTGATGTGGCACAGTATCATCAACTTGATACAGTGCATACAGGAGAGATGGGTGCTAGTTATCAAGCGCCGACACCACTTCAGGATGTTAAGAGCCGCGTGGTAATTAGTTTTAAAGATGTAACGCAAAATGCGGGTTCGACAACTTTGGTTTATATTGCTAAAAGACAACTTTCTCATAATTATAATGTAGTTGCTATCGAGGTCGACAAACACGATTTTATGTATTTCGATGAAGATAAGATGTACAGTGTTTCTAACAGCGAGCTTGGTAATGCGATTACGAAGTATGGGAATGCGGATATTATTTTAATAGATGCGAATAATAGTCCAGCGGCAGAGACACTAGCTAATGAAAATATTTATTTACTTGAACCTTCAAAAATTCAAATAAATAAATTGCTTTCACGTAGTCCAAGAGCTTTAGAAAATTATAAGAATAAAAAGGTAGTTTTAAACAAGTGTTTACTTAGTGAGCAAGATGTTTCTGATTTTAGTTATGAAACTAAGCTCGATATTTTTGGAACAATTCCCCCACTTAATGATCAATTAGATGATAGTGCGGAACTTAACAATTTTTTAGTTAAGCTTGGTTTTTATAAACAAAATGGCGATACTGGTAATAAACAAAGTAAAAAAGGTTTATTCGGTATGTTTAAATAAAAAATAATGTTTTAAGAAGATTGACATTTTATAACATTTAAGGTATATTTATGTTATAAAAGAGGAGGTAAATTATGGATTTATTTAATGTTTTAGATTATTGTACTGCTCAAGGATTTAATATTCCATTACCAGTTGGTAATCTTATTCACATGGCTGTTTTAGCTTTTCAAATAGTTGTACCAATTTTACTTATCATTTGGGGTATGCTTGATTTTGCAAAAGCAGTTATTGCTCAAAAAGAGGATGATATTAAAGCTGGTCAAGCTAAATTTATGAAGAGACTTATTGCTGCTTTAATTGTGTTCTTAATTGTAACAATCGTTCAACTTGCAATTAACATTGTAGGTAATTTAGGTGGCGATGGTAACGATTCTTCTAATGCTTGGACATGTGCAAAAAGTTTAATTAATGGTCAACCTTAATGAGAGGTGCATAATATGGATTTATTTTATGTATTGGAAGGTGATTCTACATTATGTGGAAACATCTTGGTTCCGAACGAACTTTTTAATTTAGTATCAACCATTATTCAAATGATAAAAATAGTTGTACCTATTTTGCTTATCATTTGGGGTATGCTTGATTTTGCAAAATCAGTTGTAGCTAAGAAGGAAGAAGATATCAAAAAATATCAGAAGGCTTTTGTTTCAAGACTTATATCTGCTTTGGTAGTGTTCTTGATAGTTGTAATTGTTCAATTTGCAGTTAATTTAGTATCAAGCGTCGAAGAACAATCAAATGAGGATGGTCAGACTATTACAGATGTTTGGGGTTGTACGAAGAAGTTTATCAACGGAGTTGATAGTTCTAATGATACTCAAGCAGATGATAATACTGATTCAGCAAATGATGAATAAAAATATAAGTTAAATTCTTATATTTTTTTGTTCGTTATATATTATTTTTAAATTGTATGATATAATAAGATAAGATAGTTGAGGTGATTCTCTGGTGCGAAAAATTTTATTGATTCTAATTTGCTTTATGAGCTTTGTCATGTTTAAAAGCAATATTTTGGCTGCTGTGCCTACAAATAGGATTGAAACAAAAAATGGATATGCATTTTGTAGATATACCGCAAATGTATCAGGAGAAACTTTAGTTGTTAGAACTTGGGCATATTATGATAAGAATAATAATCCAAAAACTGGAGCTGATGTCGATTTTATTTCAAGTGGTAATAATAATTCATATAATGTATCGATAAATAATTATGATGGAGCAATTAGAGATAATAAGAATATGATGCGTTATTTTTATGTTAATGATGCAACAGATAAATCCGGAAAAAGAAAAGTGTTTGTTTGCCAGCCAAGTAATGTTAATTTTACTTTTACTAATTTAGATGATTTAAGTAAAGGTGGTAATTTAGTTTTTGGAATTAACTGCAATAATAAGAATGCTAAAAATAGTGGATGTTTTACTTTAGCTCTTGATAATTCATCTATAGATAGAAGTAATGAAGAAGGGGCGGTTATCAATGATGGCAAACAAACGGGAGCTGGCGTGTCTGGTGGTGACACTACTAAAAATGAAGAAAAAAACGAGACCAATAAGGATAATACGCAGACTCAAGATGATTTAAAACATTATTTGGAGGGGGTGCCTTCCCTTCAAGAGATAAAAGATTATTATGAAAAGAATCCGACATCTAATTATAGTAATGATTCAGGAGATTGCAATTTAATAGATGATGATCTTAAAAATTTGTTAAATACTATTTTTACTTGGATAAGTATAGGTGGTATTATACTGGTTGTTATAATGACTTGCATTTCTGGTATTAAGGTGATAGCCGGGACGGAGGATGCAATCAAAGATTTTGCTAAAGGGCTTAAGGTGAGAATTATTTGTTTAGTGGTTTTATTACTTGCACCAGTGATAGTTAATTTTGCAATTCAAACAGTTAATGGAATTGGTAATATAGCCGGAGTTAATCAAGATGATCCACTTTGCGGGGTTGGTAAATGATTTTATTAATTAGGTGATATAAATATGAAACTAAAACTTTTAATTTTGATTTTGTTTTTTACGTTTGTCCCACATACTTTGGCAGCTGATATAAAAACAATGAATGGCTATGCTTTATGTGACTATGGTCAATTTCAATCATCAACTAGTGATAATGGGGCTTCATATCGGATAGAAGCGAATGTTTATACTAACTCTGAGGGATTGTTTGTAAGTAATATTCTTATTTATAATAATAAAAACACTTTTGATCAAGGTAGTGCGCCGACAAATATGAAATTTTTGGGTGCGGATACGATAAAAGAGAGATTTCAGAGTGATGGTAAATGGAAATGTCCTAATTATTTGTTTTTGGCTTCTTCTACTGGTTTTTCAATGAATGAGGTTTATCTTACCCAAAAATCTGCGGAAGAGGCTGGAGCTAAAAATATTACAACTATGTCTTTGAGTAAAAGTGATGTTAATAATGATAATAATAGTAGTTTTTCTGTGGATGATGATGAAGTTTTTCATGAAGGAACTACTAATACGACTGTACCTAGTGATGATAGTGCGGATACGCCAATTGTAGATGATAGCTTGGCTTCAGTCGATGATATAAAAAATTATTACGGAAAGGATCAAACATCTAATTATAGTAATGATTCAGGTAATTGTAATTTAATAGATGATGATCTTAAAAACTTGTTAAATACTATTTTTACTTGGATAAGTATAGGTGGTATTATACTGGTTATTGTAATGACTTGTGTTTCAGGTATTAAGGTGATAACTGGAACGGAGGATGCAATTAAAGACTTTGCTAAAGGACTTAAGGTGAGAATTATTTGTTTAGTGGTTTTATTACTTGCACCAGTAATAGTTAATTTTGCAATTCAAACAGTTAATGGAATCGGTAATATAGCCGGAGTTAATCAAGACGATCCACTTTGTGGGGTTGGTAAATAAAGGAGTGATTTACAATGTCATGGCTTACAGATGCAATTAGATGGATTTTTTTTCAAATAGATAATATAGTTTATGGATTAATTAGTATTTTATACGAATTACTTATGTATTTAGCCAACCTTGATTTATTTGGAATAAGTAGCATGTATACTGGTTCTGGCTTTGTTTTGGATGATAATAATTTGATATTTAAGTTTGCCAGTAGAATATATGTTTTTCTTGGCGTTATAATGTTATTTCAAATTGCGTTTGCAATACTTCAGTATATGGTAAATCCCGATGCTTTTTCCGACAAGGGAAAGGGTTTCGGTAAACTTATAACAAATTGTTTAGTTTCACTTGTTTTGATAGTTACAGTTCCTTTTATATTTGCATTTGCTTATAATATTCAATCAAAAATTTTATCAAATAATGTTATCGGAAAAATTGTTTTGGGAAATTCTGTAGGTGATAGTACTTCTATTAATGCCGCTAATAAAACAATGTCAATTGATATGCAATTTTTGGTTTTTGGAACGTTTGCTTCAATCGATGATGATGTTTTTTATGGAATTTGTAAAGATGGTCCGGTTTTAGGTACTAAAGCGATGGTTCAAGCAACAGGGACGTATGATCCAAATAATGATTATGGTGAAAAGGAAGAGAATGCATCTTGTTTAGATAGAGTTCAAAAAGAACTTATGATGGATGGTGATGAAGAGAGAAGTAATATAGGCTATTTCTTTAGAACTGACGATAAAGATGGACGTGATTTTAGTAAGTATTCGGATATAATTAATGTAAAGGATTCTCAAGGTAATTATATTATTAATTATATGTTTATTATTTCAACAATAGTTGGAGTCGTTGTGGTATTATTACTTATTTCTTCTTGTATTGAGGTTGCAGTAAGAGCAATAAAGCTTGCATTTTTAGAAATAATCGCGCCTATTCCAATTGTGTCTTATATGGATCCAAGAAAACCTTATAGCGAGAGTATGCTGCATAAATGGATTAAAGAATGTTCTAGTACGTTTGCTTCGCTGTTTATTAGACTTGCAATAATATATTTTGTCTTCTTTATGGTGGATGCAATAACATCTACAATACTTGCGACAAATACTTCGGTAACATATGCGAATGGTGATGTTCCAAGCGGATGGATGGCGATATTAGTTCAAGTTATGATAATTATTGGATTACTTATATTTGCTAATCAAATACCAAAACTTATTGAAGGTATTACAGGTATTAAAGCTTCTGGTAACTTTAGTCTTAATCCACTTAAAGCAATTTCACAAAGTCCACTTGCGGCTGGAGTACTTGGCGGTGCTGTTGGAGGTGCTGTTGCCGGTCTTGGTGGTATGACAGCAAATGCAATTAGTGCTTTAAGACAAGGTAAAGAAGGTATACAAGATATAAGAAATAATTGGGGTAATAACTTTTCTAACTTTAAAAATCAGTGGGATAGTACTGGTACAGGATTTAAAGGATTAAGAAATAAGGCTAATCTTGTTGGTGGAAGAATTGGAAGTGTTGCTTCACCAATTGCTGGAATTGTTACAGGTGGTGTCAGTGCGGCTGCAAGAGGTGGCCTTGCTGGTTCTACTGGTAAAAATGCAATTACAGGTATTAAGACAGGAATTCAGGGCGCAACTGAAGCGAGAAATACTCGTGATATTAATAGAGGAAGATATGGCATTGGTTCTAGAGTTAGTGATAAAATTAGTCAG
Organism: uncultured Bacilli bacterium; assembly: GCA_944329365.1. GTDB lineage: Bacteria > Bacillota_I > Bacilli_A > RF39 > UBA660 > Coprosoma. The sequence goes on along the minus strand of CALVIC010000011.1, from coordinate 16,656 downwards.
TTTGCCAATATTCAGAATAAAGATGCTGGTATAGGTAAAATTGATAGAGATATTAAGAATTTACAACGTAATAGAGAAAATTTAATTCAACAAGAAAGTGGTATGCGACAAGCTCAAGCCCAATTCATATCAGGTACAAAACATACGATGAAAGATTTTGATGCAGCATTCTATGCTTCAGATGCTAATAATGAAAGATTGTTAGATGCCAATGGTAATAAGATTACATATGATTATAATCAATATATGAGAGCTTTAAATGAGTCAGGAACTTATACAGAAACATTCCAGATGCGTGATGAGAATGGTAATTTGATGTTTGATGAGAATGGCAATGCTATTACATTTAATGCTGAAGTTCAAGGACTTAAAGATAAGGTTGCCACTGGTGAAATTAATCAAGTTAATAATAATGACTTTGATATATTTGCATCAAATGAAAGGTCTATTATCGATCTTGATATTCAAGCTGAAAGTATTCGTCAAGAACAAGGTAAACTTCAAGAAATATCTGATGCTCAAGGTAAACCAGGCGGAGGATCTGCTGGAAAGAAATAAAGGAGGCTTTATAAATGAACTATTTGATACCGACAAATACAAAGAAATCAATGCTCATATTTGGAGTGTTTACAACAGGGGATTTGATACTTTTTGGAACGGGACTTGGAATCACAATATTAATGCTTATGATTCTGTCCCCTTCCAGTTTACTTATGGCGGCTATTGATTTGGCTCCGGGAGTAATAACAGGATTTTTGGTTTTACCAATTCCTAATTATCATAATACTTTGGTTATTATAAGAGAGTTATACACTTTTTATACAACTAGGCAAAGATTTATTTGGAAAGGATGGTGTGCAAAAGATGAGTACGACGAGTCGAAGCAAATACACAAATGATTTTGTACCTATTAAATCAATTACAAATGGCGTTATTATATGTGAAAACAATGATAAGGTAACGGGTGTAAAAATATCCCCTAGAAATATTTTTATTCTCGATCCTAGTGAACAAAACTTAATAATCAATAATTTGCGTAATGTTTATAACATGATTGATTATGAATTCTGGATTATTGCAGCTGATAGGCCAGTTGATATAACGGCTTATTTATCAAGACTTCAACTTTTATACAATTCAGAAATTAACCCTGTTAGAAGAAAATTAATTATGGAAGACATTAATAAGGCAAATATGTTTACGACAAATAATGTTGTCGATACTGAGTTTTATTTGCTTTTTAAAGAAAAAGATATGGATAAAATTCAGAAGAAAATAAGAAGTTTAATTCAAAATTTTGCGAGTGCTCAGCTTGTTGCAACTCAGACTTCTAATGATGATTTGCGAATAATTTTAGATAATTTCTTAAATGGTGGTTCAACCACAACGTTTGGGGCGGTGATGAGTTAATGGATATAAAGACACAAATTGCGCCGAAAGGGCTTGAGTTTAGACCTAGTAGTTTTGTGGCTAGTGATAAGTATTCAACTATTATGACAGTTATATCTTATCCAAAGGTCATCGCACCTGGGTTTTTAGCTAATTTAACTAGTATGTCTGGTATTAAAATGGTTATTAAACATATTCCTTTACCATTTAGTGTTATTACGAAGATGGTTAATAAAGAGATTGCCGATTTAAAGGTTCGTTATCAGGAAGAGCATGATGTAACTATTCAGGAAAGACTTAGACAGGATTATGAGTCTTTGGAGGAGTTTATTAAACAACTTGCGGCTAGTCAATCAAGAATATTTGATTTTCAACTACATTTGATGATTACGGCTGATTCTGATGAGGAACTTACTTCTAAGAAATTACAACTTAGAGGGTATCTAGAAGCAATGAATATGCGAGCTATTCCTTTAAGATTTGAACAGGAAAAGGTTTTAAAGTCAATGCTTCCAATTTTTCCTAAGCAAGATATTGAGGATAGGATAGGAACTCCTATTCCATCTCCAACTATTGCGGCAATGTATCCTTTCGTATTTGATAGTATTAAAGATCCTGGTTTATCGACTTTACTTGGTGTCGATTTCTCAGGTGGTGTTGTTTTATTCAATCAGTTTTTATATCAAGTTCAAAAGGAACACAATAGAAATAATGCTAATATGATTATTCTTGGTACGTCTGGTAGTGGTAAGTCTACGGCGGCTAAATTACTTCTTCGTAATCATATTAGAAATGGATATAAACTTGTTGTAATCGATCCTGAGGGTGAACTTGAGGATATGACAAGACTTTATGGCGGAGACTTTATCGATTTAGGTAAAGGTGGAGAGTTTGGTATGATCAATCCACTTGAAGTCGTAATCGATGCCGATGAGGATGAAATTAAACAAGGTCTTGGATATGCTGTTTTAACTAGAACTTTACAGACTATAAAAGCGTTTATAAAATATTATGATCCGTCTATTACTGATGATGTTGTAAATGTATTTAGTGAAATGGTTCAAGAGACTTATAAACGTTTTGGTATTGATTTTAATACAGATTTTACACATTTTACTTCAGCAGATTATCCTACGTTAAAGGATGTTTATGCGACTGTAAGAGGTAAGATTACTTCAATGCCTGAACAGAGTAGAGAAAGAGATATTTTGGAACATTTGGAGCTTAAAATGAGGCCTTTAATTGGCGAGCTTCGTTTCTATTTTGATGGGACAACGACAATTACCCCAAGAAGTGATTTTATAGTGTTTAATATTAGAGAACTTATGAATACTGATTCTAATATTAGAAATGCATTATTCTTCAATGTTCTTAAATATGCGTGGAGTTTAACTTTAGATGTTAATCAAAATACAGTACTTATGGTAGATGAAGCTCATGTTCTTTTATCTGGTAGTAATACTTTAGGTGCGGATTTCTTAGCTCAAATTCAAAGACGTGCGCGTAAGTATAATACAGGAACAATTATTATTACACAGCAGCCAACTGATTTTAGTGATCCATCAGTTATTACTCAAGGTAAGGCAATATTTGATAATGCTTCTTATTACTTGGTAATGGGTCTGAAAAAACAAGCTGTTGAAGATTTGTCTAAGTTAATAGATTTAAACGATAACGAAAAAGAAAATATTAAAGGATACAATCAAGGTGAAGCCTTGTTTGTATGTGGTAGTAAACGAATGAGAATAAATGTTGTAGTTACTGATCAAGAACTTGATTCATTTGGTTCTGGTGGTGGATTATAAAATATAGATAGTATGGTGGTGATAAGATGCTTCCTAAATTAGCCTTAAATTTTATAAAGAATAAAGCAACAAAATCTGTGGGATTTGATCCAACGAAGATGGTTGGCGGCTTTTTTAAGTCACATTTTAAATTTATGATTTTAGGGATAGTTTTAGGGGCATCTATTTTCTTATTTTCTATACTTATAATTGTCGCTATTGTTTCTTATTTTTTAGGTTTTGTACAGCAAGCCGACGAGCGAATTAATAATACGCTTAGAGGTTCATGTATTTTTTGTTCGACAGAGGAACTTGAGGATACTAAACTTGAGCAATTTAAAAACAAGATAGATATTATTGCGGCTGTTAATGGCGATAAAATTGATAAAATTGTTTTAGCATCGACAGTATTATTTCAAGGTGATTATTATAGTATGCTTGACTCTGTGTACGATGAAGATTACAACGAAGAAGAGTATAGAGAGTGGTATGAGACTTTAGGTGATTGGATCATCGGAAAAGAGGGTGGTTCAACTGATATCGAAGAGTATACAGGAATTGATCAAAGCGAGATTGATGCGCTTGATGCGGCAGCAATTATAATGATTAATTCTTCTGTCGATGGACAATATAATGAAGAAAATTACAAAGAAGCCCTTGCTAAGAATGGTTTTGGATCGGATAATTTCTTAGTAAATGGAGTTGCTTGTACTGGGCAGTTTGTGGGTCAGACGATTAATGCGACGATAAGGTCACTGCCTATAATAGGATGGTTTGTTTCTTTAATTGATCCTTCTTCAGGAAATGGTTCTGATTCTAGATATGCGGTTTATCAAACTGTACAAATTTGTCAGCACGGTTTTATTGGTGGTACTTTTGAAAATATTAGACAAATGGATGAAGGGCCGGAAAAAGAGATTGCTAAAAGAGAGATTGCTCAAAATATAATTGATTTTGCCGAATTTTATAAAACGCTTTTCCCAGAGGAAGATGAATGTGTATATGATGCTGGAAGTGTTGGGACAGGCGATATTACTAACTGGAGACAATGTAATGAACCTTGGAGTAATTTATCTTTAGGTGGTACAAGTAATGTTTGTCAAATAGGATGTACGGCAACATCAGTTTCTTATTTGATTGCTAAATCTGGTACTAAGCTTACTGTTCCTTCATTTGATCCAGGAGTGTTTGTTCAAAATGCAGGTTTCACAGGCGGGGCTTTATATTGGGATAGTTGGCAAAAAATTGCGCCTAATTTTATCACTATAGCAAGAGATGTTCCTGTAAATGTTTCGAATGCGGCGTCAGTTTTAAGTCAAGCAATAAATGAGCCTTGTAACGGAAATCATCAACCGTTTATAGTTTTATTTTTATCGCTTGGACATTGGATTGCATTTGATCATGTCGAAAATGGCACGGTTTATGTCCTGGATCCTTCACCACCTAACGGCCAACAAGGTTTAGTAACGCTTCAAGAAGCTTATAAAGGTAGTTCTCTTGTTTCTTATAATAAATTTTGTGCGAATGATGTTGAATTTGGTTCTACAGGAAGTTCAAGTTCGACGGGGACTGTTGTTAATGCTTCTTTCAACAGTAGTAGTTCAGAATATCAATCAAGACTTGATGGACTTTCTAATTATTTCCAATGTGGTAGTAATTTAAAAAATGTTGCTTTAGGTAATACTAATATTTGTAGTGCCGGATGTGCGGTTGCATCTTTAATGGCTATTCAGTATATGTTTACAGGTCAAACTGTGGATGTCAACAGATTTGTTCAAGATGTCCAAGCAGAAGGAATTTGGACACCTTCTAAGGCAGGAATGGCCACACCGTATTTTGATACTCCAGATGGTTCACCAACAATGACGAAGAATTGGGGACTTTCTGGCGAAAAACTTAATAAAAATATCGATGATGTAATTAACGCACTTAAGCAAGGAAAGAAAGTTTTAGTAAATGTCGCACCGAACAATAGGGTTTACAGTACATCTAGCGGTCACTTTATGATGCTTGATCATTATGACGAGAAAACCAATAAAATTTATGTATTCAATCCAAATGGAAGTAATACAGAAGGATATGGATATCAATCTCCAGAATATATAACAACAAATATATTAGAGGTTGAAAATTATGGACCATGGGCGATAAGCAGTTCAAAGGCAACAACTGAAAATATATGTGATCCGGTTGATTCTGGTTCTGGTGATATTAAAATACCAGAAGAATATGGTAATGGTGGTTATACTGTTACTTTCTATAGTAATAGTGATAATAGCTGGCAATGGGCCGAAAATTCTAATCAAGGAAAACTTTACTATAATTACTGGCTTAAGAGTGGAGCGAAGTTTGACAATGGTATAGCTACATATGATGGAAGATATTTGATTGCTTGTACGACTACTTATGGTAATGTCGGTGATAAAGTTGACTTTTATTTAGAAGATGGCACAAAAATACCATGTATTATAGCCGATATTAAAAATCCGAATGATCCTGGCTGTAACGAATGGGGTCATAATAATGGTCAAAATGTTATAGAATTTGAGGTAGCTAGAGCTTATTATAATCAATATGGTAATCCTGGTAATAATGGCTGGTTTAGTGAATGGGGTGGCAAAAGGGTTGCTAGTGCTAGTAACTTAGGTTCTATATGGTAAAAAAAATCAAAGGTTATGTATGCCTTTGGTTTTTTCTTAAATTTTAGAGCTTTTTTTAGTCTGAAATTTAATGTGGTCTGGATTTATTTTTTGCGAATTTAGAATATCATTTATTTCTTCTTCATAGTTTTGAGCTGCTTTTTTCATAGTATCACATTTTGTTTCAAAGTCGATATTTGTAACTATTTCACATTTGAATTTTTTATTTTTATATGTTCCCTTTTGAAAGAGAATTCCATAATTATTATTTTTATCAAAGCCTTCGACTTGATATGTTACTTCTATTGTTTTGTCTTTTTTATATTCAACTGACATTGTTATATAATTATCATTTTCATCTAGAGTGTCCCTAGAAAATAAATATTCATTTGATATAGCTTTATCAGTTGTGGTTGTATTTCCTTCTTTTTTTGTTTTATAATATATTCCATCTTCATTTTGATTATAGTTGTTTTCTTTTAAATAGGTGAGTAATCTTTCATTGTTTTGTTTGTTTTGCCAGTTATTATATATAATTACACTAGCTACTATCACTCCTATGATTATTAATATTATTATAATGGTTTTAAATATTGTTCTGAGTTTATTTTCGTCTTCCATTTTTATCCTCCATTCTAGTAAAATTATATCAGTTTAAATAAATATTATCAACTAAAATGTTGATTGACAGGCTTTAAATTAAAATATATAATTATTGTAATAAGGGTAGGTGCTTGCGATGGATAAAAAGAGGGAACTAAAAAGAGATCTTATTTTGTTTTTTGTCCTTGTTTTGATTGGAATTTGTTATATAATTTTCGCTCAGTTTGTTAATCAGAGTGAAAATAATGAGGGTGTTTTTAAAAGCAAATCGTATATTTTTGTAAAAGATTTTTTGCTTTGGCATGTAGATGATGGGGAATATAGACAGCTTTCAGAGATTCCTAGTGATATTGAAAATCAAAGTTTTGTAATTTTTAATGGTGATGATAAAATAGAGGTTTCACGTTCGCAATTTTTAAATGGAAAATGGTATTTTTTTGATGATGATTATAAGGAAGTAGATGTTAATGATTTTAGGCTTGCTTATACTGGAATTAATAAAGATATAGAAGTTGCAAATTATAGTAGTGAGACTTATGATGCGGATGATGATGAGATAATTAATTTGACTGTTCATGATGTGGATTATATGAGGCTTCAGGTGATGAGGTCATCTTTGCAAAAGATATATATCGATATTGATAATGATGGGCAGGATGAGGTAATTTATACTTTTACAGATAATAAATTGGATGTTTTAGATTATACTCCGGTATCATATTTGGTTTTATCTAAAAATGGCCGAGTTTTAGATACAATAAATTTAACTGGTAAAGAATATGGATTTGATGTTCAGGAAATTGCGGATATAGATGGTAATGGAGATTATGAGCTTATAGTTTCAAACAATGCAATTAATGTTCCAACGACTGATTCGTGTTATCAAATATATAATGTAAAGGATGGTGAGTTGGTTCTTAAACAGGACTGTTTATATGAATCTCAAACGTAAAGACTTGAAAATAATAATGGTAATTATTGGTATATTTATTATTTATTTGTTAGCTGTTACATTTGTTTTTAAAAGAAATCCTTTAGATGTAATTTCACCAAATTATATTGTTAATTCTGATGGCCTTTTTTGGAATTATAGTAATGGAAAAATATCAGATATGGGAACATCTTTTAATAAAACAGATGGAAATTATAGAATTTTTTTGAACAATGGTGATGAGGTAGAGGGAGATGTTTATAATAGAGCAGGAACTATATCTGTTGCTAGGTCTGGGTCAAGTGAGCTTATGGATTCTGGTTATATTCTTGCGACTAATATTGGAAGACTTGACTTTGTAAAATACAAAGTTAATAATGTTTCGCCAAGTGGTAATGTTATAATTAGAACTTATTTAGATGATTTTTCAGGTTCATCTTTGGCAGAGTTTGATGTGGAAGAGGTTAGATTAGATTTAGATGGTGATAACGAGGAAGATGTTTTATATTTTTTGAGTAATTTGAAAAATAGAGATAACGGTATAAAAAAATCTTCTTTACTAGTTGGGGATGGAAGTAAGATAAACCAGGTTGTGGCTGAAAGCGCTATTGAACGGTATGATTTATATGCAATTATTGATATTACTGGAGATGGAAAGAAAGAGTTGATTGTTAAGAAAAGAGCTTTAGATGAAGAAGGTTATGATGAGTGCTATCAACTTTATGGAATTGAAGATGGAAAATATAAAGTTATTCATGATTGTGAATTATAAAGTAATATTTAACAAATGTTACTTTTTTTGTGATATAATATTGTTACTGTTAGAAATTTGTTTTAGGAGGGCTTGAGATGAAATTAAAATTAAATGCAGAACCTAAAGATTGGGCAATGTTTGGTGGATTTTGCGTTATTCTTTTATATGTGGTATGTGTTGCTGTACTTAATATAATTCAATTTGCAAAAGGTGATTTAGATCATTTATTTTATGGCTTAAATCCTTTTCCGGCTTTGGGCCCGGATTATATTGGAATAACTATTCCTTGTTATATAATAGCTTTGGGAGCTAGTATATTTAGTGTCAAGGATAGATTCTTCGATAGAGATAAAGGTATTGGTTTTGGAACTGATGTTAAGAAAGAATCTAAAGGTTATTCAAGATGGATGAAAGATTCTGAACTTAAAAAGGAATTGGCTAAGGTTGATGTTAAAGCAGAAAAAGCTGATGCGGGTGGTCTTCCTTTAATTAATGATGGAAAGTTTATGTGGGTTGATAATAGTGAGGCTCATACACTTATTATTGGTTCTACTGGTGCTGGTAAGACTCAGGTTGCTATTTTCCCTCTTGTTCATTCACTAGCTAAACACGACGAATCAATGATTATTACCGATCCTAAGGGTGAAATTTATGAAACGACGGCTAATATGTTAAAGGCTAGGGGTTATAACGTAATTTTGCTTAATTTCCGTAATCCACAACAGGGTAGTGGTTGGAATCCTCTGCACTTGCCTTATAAGTATTATAAAGAAGGTAATATCGATAAGGCTAATGAGCTTACTGATGACCTTGCTGCTAATATTTTGTATGATGAGGCTGGCCAAAATAACGATCCGTTTTGGCAAAATACGTCTGCTAACTACTTTTCTGGTATTTGTCTAGGTTTATTTGAAGATGCTAAACAAGAGGAGATTAATTTAAATAGTATTAATTTATTTACAACTGTTGGTGAAGAAAAGTGCGGAGCAAGATCGGTTTATGCGAATGAGTATTTTAAACTTACTAAGGATCCGGCTTCTTCAGCTTATGTAAGTGCGTCTTCAACTATTTCCGCACCTTCAGAGACGAGAGGAAGTATTATTTCAGTTTTTCAACAAAAAATTAGGCTTTTTGCGGCTAGAGATAATTTATCAGAGATGCTTTCACATAGCGATTTTGAGTTTGAAGATATTGGTAAAAAGAAGACAGCTGTATTTATTGTTATTCAGGATGAGAAAAAGACTTATCATTCTTTGGTAACTATTTTCTTAAAACAGTGTTATGAAACACTTGTAGATTATGCTCAGAAATGCGGTGGAAAACTTCCTTATAGAACAAATTTCTTACTAGATGAGTTTGCAAATATGCCACCACTTAAAGATGTCGATGCGATGGTATCGGCTGCTCGTAGTAGAAAGATGAGGTTCTTCTTTGTTATCCAGAACTTCGCTCAGCTTTCTGAAGTTTATGGTAAAGAAAAAGGAGATACTATTAAGGGTAACTGTACAAATATAGTTTATTTGATTAGTACAGAGCTTGCCGCCTTAGAAGAGATTAGTAAGATGTGCGGTGAGGTTAAAGTTAAAACAGATAAAAAAGATAAGGATGGTAAAGCAATAGAAGAGACAAGACCTTTAATTACAATTAGTGATTTACAGAAGTTAAAGGTTGGAGAAATTATTTTGCTTAGGACGAGATGTAATCCTTTTAGAACTAAATTAAAGCTTGATTATCAAATTGATTGGGGTGAGTCTTATGAAAAGGCGGCATACCCAACAAGAGAAAAACAAAAGGTTCAAGTGTTTGATTTAAAGAAGTTTGTCGATGAAAAGAAGAAAGAACACGATCAAGAACAAATAAATCAGATGATCAGTAGAATGACTCAAGAGAGCGGAAGAAATTCTAATCCGATGCCGGAGCCTCCAAAGTCTTCACTTGATTTTGGAGCGATACTAAAGAGTATGGATGAAAAAATCGCACAAGCTGAGGCTCAGAAAAAGGCCAGAGAGGGTCAGACAGTAGGTAAAATTGATCCAATTAAAATGCCGGTTTCTAAACCTGCTTCTGAGATAAATGAGGTAATTAAACCTGGAGCAGTAAAACAACCTACCGAAAATACAAGAAAGGATAATATTGCGGTTAAACCGGTTGAGGTTGTTCCTTCAAGAGATAAAAAAGTTCAAGATTTTGCGGCGAGAATTACAAGTAATGTAAATAAAGAAATTAAACATGAAATTGTAAATAATAAGTCAAATGATGTTGAAGTTAGTGATTTGAAGAGAAATGATAATTTAAAGGCGGAAGGCAATAATAAGGATGAAAATAAAATTTCAAATATTAAACCAGTTGTTCAAAATATAAAAAAGAATGAGGATAAGAATTCAGACGTTAGTAATAGAAGAGATTATGTTACTGACGATCAATTTTTTGATGATTTCTTCTCTGATGAAGATGAATAAAATTCCTTTAAAAGAGGAATTTTTTGTTTAAATATATTAGCCTTTTACCTTCATTACATTTTTTTTCTTAACATATAATATGTTAGAGGAGGTAATAGTTTGGAAATATCAGTAGAGGATTTATTAAAATTACCAAACCCTAATATTATAGATATTAGACCAGGACAGAAGTATAATGATAATCATATTCCTGGGGCAATTAATGTTAAATTTGCTACACTTATGAGCGTACCAGAGAGGTATTTAAATAAGGATGATACTTATTATATATATTGTCAGGTAGGTATGACTTCACTACATGCTTCACAGGTTTTGAGGGCAAAAGGTTATAAGGTTATTAGTATAAAGGGAGGATATGAAGCGTATATATTAGGTAGATAGAGACTATTTAGATTTTGAATAGTTTCTATTTTTGTAAATGAAAACAAATGTTTCGATTTTTACTTGAAGAAAGGATAGTTTTTAAGTTATAATGAAGTAGAGATGGATAGGTGAGAGGAAATGGAGTATATTATTATTGGATTACTTGTAATTATTTTAATTGTCAGTGTAATTGCTTTGACAAAAAATGTTAATGAATCAAATATTACGGAAAGGCTTGGAAAGTTAGAAACAGAAATGATTAAAGAAATGGGAACTTTTAAAAGTGATTTAAGTAAGAGTTTGAATGACGATTTTGAAAGGTTAAATAACAAGATTGATGAGAGACTTAATTTAATTAATGATAAGGTTAATGAAAGGTTAGATCAAAATTTTGAAAAGACGAATAAAACTTTTATCTCTGTTTTGGAAAGACTTTCTAAAATCGATGAAGCTCAAAAGAAGATTGATAGTTTGTCAAATGATATTGTGTCATTACAGTCTGTTTTAACAGATAAAAAGACAAGAGGAATTTTCGGTGAGGTTAATTTAAAGCATATTTTGTCAAATGTTTTTGGTGAAAGTAGTAATATTTACAAATTACAGTACACACTAAGTAATGGAACAATTGCCGATAGCGTTTTATTTACTCCGGAACCGCTTGGTATGGTGGCAATCGATTCTAAGTTTCCACTTGAGGATTATCAGGCAATGGTTGATAAGAACAATCAAAATCGAAGTTTAGCGGAAAGAAAGTTTAAGAGTGATATGAAGAAGCACATAGATGCGATTGCTTCTAAGTATATTATTCCAGGGGAAACTTCTGATCAAGCAATTTTGTTTTTACCAGCCGAAGCTATTTTTGCGGAGGTTAATGCTTATCATCAAGATATAATAGATTATGCTTATAGTAAAAGAGTTTGGATTTGCGGACCAACTACTTTGGTTAGTACTTTGACAACTTTACAAATTATTATTAAAAATATCGAGAGAGATAAGTATACTAAAGTTATTCATAAAGAACTTAGGCTTTTAGATGTTGAATTTAAAAGATACAAAGAAAGATGGGATAAGCTTTATAGGAGTATCGAGACGGTTAGTAAGGATGTAAAAGATATTTATACGACAACTGATAAAATTACGAAGAGATTTAATTCTATTAATCAAGTAGAGGTGGATAAGATAGAACATGAAGAAGATTAATTTATTACTTACTTTAGCAACCATTATATGTGCGATAGTGACAATTTTTTTGCAGCCATATCAGGGAGTAGTTGTGTTTTTAAAAAATGCAAGTATTATTTTAACAGTAACTTTACCTTATATTTTACAAAAGTTATTTAAGGTTCGGATAAACGACGGACTTACTTTTATTTGGATTATATTTATTTTTATGGCACATTATTTAGGAGTAGTTTTAGAGTGGCACTATAGTCTTCCAGGTTTTGACAAAGTGACGCATACTGTTTCTGGGGTACTTAGTGGTTATGTGGCTACTTTAATTTTAAAACACATGAAGATAACCAATTTAATGTTTAGTATTTTGTTTATTATTTCGTTTAGTTTTATGTGTGCCGGATTATGGGAGATTTTCGAGTTTACATGTAATGCTTTATTTGGTGGGGATGCTCAAAGAGTGGCTGAAACGGGTGTTACAGATACGATGCTCGATATTATAGTGGCATTTGGTGGTTCTATTTTTGTAAGTATTGTTTATTTTATAAAGAATAAAAAATAATTTTAAAAGAATGAAGCAAAAAATGATTTTGCTTTGTTTTTTATAAATAAAATTTGTAAAATGAGGAAGTTATAGGCAAAAAGACTATATTTTTTATAGGTTTTGCTTTATAATTTAAGAAGAGGTGCAATATGGAAGAAAAAATACTTGAAATAATTAATAATCATAATAAAGCTTTAACTTATGAAGAGATTATGAATGAACTTGAAGAAAAGGATGCATCAGCATTAAGCAAATCTTTAATTAATTTACAAAACAATTTAAAGATTAGAGTAACTAATAAAGGAAAGTATGAACCATTTAACGAAAAATCAAAGAAGAAGGGTGTTTTTGTGGCTAATCCTAAAGGATTTGGTTTTGTCGTAGTTGAAGGTTCAGATAAAGATTATTATGTTTCAGCCGGCCATGTTAAAGGGGCGATAAATGGCGATGAGGTTGTCATTAATATAATCAATGAGGTTAATCACGAGGCTACAATTGAAAGAATATTGCAAAGAAATTTGCAAAATTTACAAGTTGGGGAGTTTTATGTTCGCGATGGTAAAAATTTTGTAAAATTGGATGATGATAAGGTCAATATTATTATCGAAGTTTCTAGTGATAAATCAATGGGAGCGGTAACTGGACATAAGGTAATTGTAAAACTTTTAGAAAATAAAAAAAATACTAATTATTATAAAGGAGAAATTATTAGAATTTTAGGACATAAGGATGATCCAGGTGTCGATATTTTGTCAATTGCGGCGAGATATCAAATTAGCGATATTTTCCCAGATGAAGTTATTTCAGAGTTAAAAGTTTTACCGACTGAAGTAAGTGATTTGGATAAGCAGGGCCGAAGAGATTTAACAGGAGAAGTTATATTTACAATTGATGGCGATGATACTAAAGATATTGACGATGCGATTAGTATTAAAAAACTTCCTAATAATCATTATATTTTAGGGGTCCATATTGCCGATGTTAGTTATTATGTTAAAGAAGGTAGTGCGATTTACGATGAGGCTTATAGTCGTGGGACTAGTTCATATTTGGCTAATACGGTAATTCCGATGCTGCCGCATCAACTTTCAAATGGAATATGTTCACTTAATCCGAATGTAGAGAGGCTAGCTATTTCGTGCGTAATGGAAGTCGATGAAAAAGGTAATACAGTTTCTAGCGATATTTTTGAGAGTGTAATTAAATCACGTAAACAGATGACTTATAAGTGTGTAAATAAGATACTCGAAGAAAATACGGTACCTGATGGTTACGAGGAGTTTGCTGATGATTTACGGTTAATGTATGAGCTTTCAAAAGTTATTAGAAAAAATAAGATCGAACGAGGTTATATAGATTTCGATGTCGATGAAGCAAAGATTATAACTGATGAAAATGGAAAGGCCATCGATATTACGAGAAGAGTTCAAAGGTCTGGTGAAAATTTAATCGAGGACTTTATGATTATGGCAAATGAAGCTGTGGCTGAAACAATTTATAATATGGATCTTCCATTTATTTACCGAGTTCATGGTTTACCTGATGAAGATAAAATTAAGAATTTCTTGAGTTTTGTTTCTGTTTTAGGTTATAAGGTGAATGCGAATTTAAAAAAGCTTACTCCAAAAACGGTTCAGGATATATTAAGACAACTTTCTTCAAAGAAAGAATACCAGATTTTGTCATCAATGCTTCTTAGAAGTATGCAGAAGGCGATTTACGATAGTGTAAATATTGGACACTTTGGTTTAGCTAGCAAATGCTATACACACTTTACATCGCCAATTAGAAGATTTCCAGATTTAACTGTTCATAGATTACTTAGAACATATTTGTTTAAACATGAAATTAATAATTCAGTTATCGATTATAATAATCAACATTTACCAGAGATTGCAAAACATTCGTCAGAAAGAGAAAGAGCAGCTGTACAGTGTGAACGCGATGTTACTGATATGAAGATGGCCGAATATATGGAAGGACATATCGGTGAAGTTTACAAGGGAGTTGTCGACACAGTCACTAATTATGGGGTGTATATTGAACTCGATAATTTAGTAGAAGGTATGGTTAGAGTTGATGATTTACCTAATGATTATTACTATTATGATGAGAGATCATTTAGTATAATCGGACGCAGGACGAAGAAGAGATATCGTTTAGGTGATGAAGTTATGGTTATTGTCGATAGTGTTTTAAAGGATAAAGGACTTATTAATTTTAAGATTTACGAGGAGAAGAAACATGGAGATAAAAAACCGGAAAGCAAGATTTAATTATCAAATTTTAGAGGTTATAGAAGCAGGTATTGTTTTAACGGGAACTGAAATTAAGTCTTTAAAACAAGGTAAGGCAAATATTAAGGATGCATATGCGACTTATAAGAATGGGGAAATATTTTTAATCAATATGCATATAAGTAGTTATGATAATGGAAATAGATTTAACCACGATGAAACAAGAACGAGAAAACTTTTACTTCATAAGGGAGAAATTTTAAAACTTCGAGATAAAATAAATATACAAGGTCTTACTTTAGTTCCTCTTGAGGTTTATTTGAAACACGGTTTAGCTAAAGTATCGCTTGGAGTAGCAAAGGGTAAAAAGGTATACGACAAGAGAGAGGATATTAAAAAAAGAGATATCGAGAGAAGCATTAGGGCTAAACTTAAATATTAATTTTGTTTTTAAGCTTTTATGTGTTATAATGTAAGAGCTTAATGGGCCCGTCTTTGGTTTCGACAGGGATAGGGAAGGTAGAACTGCAAGTCGGAGGGACACGTCAAGTCCAAACTTAAATATAACTGGAAACAGAAATTCTAATTTAGTACCTTCATTTGCCTAAGGCTATAGGTACACTCTTTTAACTTCTTTGCTCACGGGAAGTTTTAAGGGTTCGCTTTTAGTGAGATTAGTTATTACTTAGCCTAGAAGTAATAATGAATTAGATAGGCTTGCTTAAAGATTAGGTTGTTAGTTACCGTTCTTTTAGGACTTCTAATAACTAACTAAACTTGTAGAGGTTTTATTGGAACTTTCTTTGGACAGGAGTTCGACTCTCCTCGGGTCCACCAATTATGAAATTTGCTCGAACTAACGAGCTTTGTTATATATTTTAAAATGTAGAATTAACAAGTTCTACATTTTATTTATATATTTTGATACTTGTGTCAAAATATATTGGGAGTTAGAGGTTTTGCGTTTGAAAATTATTATATTTAAATATAATTGCTGAAAGAAGGGATAATTTGAAGTGTATGGTATTAAAATGATAATCATAAAAGTCATGATGATTTTGATTTATAAATATAAATAACACATATTTATTTGTAAATTATATGATAAACTAATATTAAGGTTTTGAAATTCTTCAGACGCGTCTGAAGAATTTGGAAAGGAGCAATTTATGTTAGAAAAGAACAATTCAAAAATGATTCAAGAAATTACTAGTTTAGTAAATGAAGTAAAAACAAATTTAGCAAAAGAAATTAATAAATCAATAATCTATGTATATTGGAATATAGGAAGAATTATTGTTAAACATGAAAACGAAGATAATAATCGACTAGAGTATGGTAAAGAAGTTTTAAAAGAATTATCTAAGGAATTAACAAAACTTTTAGGTAAAGGTTATTCACTTACTAATTTAACTTATATGAGATGGTTTTATAACGTATATCCTGATTATAATATGATAAATGAATCCTTAAGTTGGTCACACTACGTTGAATTAATAACAATCAAAGATGATGCAAAAAGAAATTTTTATGAAAAGGAATGTATTAACTCTAATTGGTCTGTTAGAGAATTGCAAAGACAATTAGATACTTCTTTATTTGAAAGATTGCTTCTTTCAGATGGTAAAAATAATAAGAAAAAGGTATTAGAACTATCAAAAGAAGGGCAAATCTTAAACAAACCAAGTGATATTATAAAAGAGCCTTATGTTTTTGAATTTCTTGGAATAAAGGAGCCTAAACCACTTTTAGAAAAAGATTTAGAATACAAATTAATTAG